>CAWUUY010000148.1:0-8999 GCA_963924885.1 uncultured Burkholderiales bacterium
CATCAACTGCGCGCGCGGCGAGCTAGTGAACGAGGCCGATCTTTACACGGCGCTAAAGGCAAAACGCATCTGGGCTGCGGGCCTCGACGTGTTCGAGCAGGAGCCGCCCGATCCGAAAAACCCGCTGTTCACGCTGCCCAATACCGTGCTGTCGCCGCACGCTGCCGGCCCGACGTGGGAAAGCTGGCCCAAGCGCTGGGCCAACAGCTACGCGAACGTGCAGCGCGTGGCGCGCGGGGAAAAGCCGCTTTGGGTGGTGCCGGAGTTGCGGTGATGGTGGTGGTGTTTTTGTTATCCGAAGGCGCCCATGCATTTGTCCCGCAGTCGGGCAGGGGACGTTCGTAGAGCGTCTGGCGTCGCGCGTACCTACGCGGCGATTCGATCTGATTCAGGAGATTGATACTCGAACGCGGGCTAGCTGGCGCAGATAGCCAGCGCAGAAACACGATCAGTATTCAGGAATTTTCCTAACAGCAGGTGCATGTTATGGATCACGTTCCAGCAGCTACCGGCTGTCATCGCACTGAAGTGTGATCGTCGGCTTTGTCGAGGTCTTGACCATGCGCCTTGCGGAGCGGACGCACAATTGGACTAGACGTAACAGCATCGGTCGAAGCACCCATTGGCTCTCGCTGTATGACGGGATCCAGCGGTTGCCCATGCACTACGAGCTGTAAGACGTCCGGACGCGAATAATGGCCACCCACATCGCAGCGTGCTTTGGCCATCAATACCGCCTCGAGTGACCCGTGGGCCAGCACGATGGTTTCTTCCCCCGCAGCGGCTTCGGCTAGCACGCCCCGCAGGGGAAATAATGCAGCTACGGCTTCGGGGCGGCTCCTCTCCCATCAGTAGATCGCGGAATTTCTCGGGCACGTCCTCAGGAGACCGCAATGCGCCCACTGCAATCACACAGCTTCCGCCCTGAACAGCAAAAGCCTTGGACAAAAGGTGGTTCGTGGCCACGGCGCAGGTCGGCCATGTAGCCACATGAATCTGTGTGCCTTGCGCCATGAGCGCATAGGCGGGCAGCAGCATCATGTGCTCCCAACAGTTCAAGCCGCTGATGCGGCCATAGGGGCGCTCATAAACGGTAAGTCCAAGTCCATCCCCCTCCCCCCAAATGGTGCGCTCGCCATAGGTGGGTTTGAGTTTACGGTGGCGACCCAGAATTTTTCCGTCGCGGCCGATAAACAGGAGAGTGCACTACACGGTCCCGTGCGTCCTGGCATCAAGTTCGACAATCCCAATGGCCACATCGATGTTGACGCTTTGTGCAGCTGCGCAGAGACGGTCGGTCGTCGGGCTCGGAATCTTCACCGCGCAGGCTAGATACGCTGCGTCTGCCTGGTGGCGGAGAGTGGATCTGGCCACTTCACGGAAAAAGGGGTAGCCCGGCAGCCAGGTCTCGCCGAATGCAGCGAAGGTGGCCCCTTTTTGTCCCGCCTCATGAATGAGCCGACAAGCTTTCTCGGTCGACGCTTCACGGTCAAAGTACACCGGAGCAGCTTGAATCGCGGCCAGCGTGAATTCTGCATATACAGTCATCGTCCACCCCCTGCGCGTTGAAGCGGCCTTCGCCTCGTTGAATTTAGAGCTCGTAGATACGAGGGCGCAATAACCGAAGAGCATTGCGCCGCATGTTTAATCAACCGCCATGCATTCGGTGCAATGCGCTACGCTTATTGCACCCTACGGATTACCTGCCGGCTTCCGTCCCCACCGCCTCGTCGTGCATCACCTTGTTGCTGGGCGTTCCCACCCAGCCGGTTTCCGAGATATCGAAGTTGACGTTGTCCGGCCCGATGTAGCGCATTTCAACGTTGCCATGGCCGGCGGGTGCGCCGCCCACGCCCACGCCGAGGACAGTATTGATGTCGTCGCGCGGTTTAGCGGCGGACGACTTGGCGAGATTGGCCATGGCTTCCTCGAGGCTGTCTACCTGAAAGCCGATGTGGTGAATGCCGCTCCAGCCCTTGCCGCGCTCGGTGCCCGCAATGGCATCATTCTTGAAGCGCAGGATGGCGAGATTGATGTGGCCGTCGGTAAGGAAGTAGCCGCTGGTGCGCTGGCTGTCCAGCTTTTTCACCACTTGCAGCCCGAAGTTTTCGACATAGAACTTCTTGGTTGCTTCTTCGTCCTGGGTCTGTATCGCGATATGCCTGATCCTTGCCATCGTCGTTTCCCTGTCAGGATGAGCCTCTGCTATCTTACTCCGAACTGCTCAGCGCGCTGGCCTGCCGTTCGGCACGCCCGGTGCAGGGCCGGTCAACGCACCTGCCGCGCAGCCACCGCCAACCCCGCCGTCACCAGCAAAACACTCCGCCAATCACGTAGAAGCTGTTTTTCAAAAAAGCGTAACTAAATACTTCGGGAGCATTGCTAAACAATAGCATATTTGCTATATTTGTCGGGTGAATTGGAAAGTTACCATCTATAGCGTGGCGCTGGAAAACGAGATCCTCAAGCTTTCCGCCGGCTTTGTCGCTCGTTTTCTGCGGTATGCGGAGCGGATGGAGGTTTACGGTCCTGATCTCGGGACGCCGCACACCCGAGCCATGGGTGAAGGCTTGTTCGAGCTTCGCCTGAAGGCGGGCGAGGGAATTGCACGGGTGTTTTACTGCACTCTGGTGGGGCGCCGGATCGTCATGCTTCATCAGTTTGTCAAGAAATCCGAGAAGACCCCGTTAAGGGAATTGGACGTTGCACGAAAACGTATGAAGGAGATAAAAGATGCCCAAAAGTCTTAAGGCGTTCAAGGCGCGTGCGCTGGCGCGGCCTGACGTGCGTTCCGAATACGATCAGCTTGCTGATGAATTTGCCTTTCTGGATGAGATTCTCAAAGCGCGATCTGAATCCGGCCTGAGTCAGGCTGAGGTGGCTGCGCGCATTGGAACAACACAATCCGCGGTAGCACGTCTTGAATCCGCAGAAAGCGGGCATTCACCGTCCATTGCAACGCTGCAGCGCTACGCTTCGGCAATTGGATACAAGGTGCAGGTACGCCTTGTTAAGGAGAGGCATGCGACAACTCGTTCGATAAGTGGGCGTGCAAAAGTGGCGCGCGCGAGTTAACGGTCCATCCTCTTTACGGTTGTGCAATTGGGTTGCTCGACCGACGACGATTTTGCCGTCGTGGTCAACGCAGCTTCCTGGCCCCCACCGCCAACCCCGCCGTAACCAGCAAAAACACCCCGCCAATCACATAGAAGCTGTTTTCGATGCCGTAGGCTTCCGCGGCCACGCCCATCACCGCCGGGGTGATGATGGAGCCCAGGCGCACCACGGCGTTGCGCAGGCCGACGCTGGCGCCGTGGCGGTTGCTGGCGACTTCATTGCTGAGAATCGCGTACATCAGCGGCTGGCTCATGCCCTGCACGATGCCGCGCAGCACGCAGGCGGCGATCAGTACGATGAGCATGTGCGCGATCAGCGGTGTGGCCGCGATGCACATGAGCGACACCACGATGCACGCGATTACCAGCCGCACCGCGCCAATACTCTGTTCGGCGCGCGCGGCGAGTAATGAGCCGGCCACACCCGAAAGCTCCGCGATGGCGACCAGTGTGCCGATCAGCGTGCCGCTCATGCCGATGCCGTTCAAGTACACCACGAACAACGAGCTTTGTATGGCGCCGGATGAGTTGCGCAAGAAGCTCGCGCAGAGTATGAACGCGACCGAGGGTATCAGCGCCAGCAGCAGCGCCTCTTTATGCAGTGCCCAGCTCGGCAGCAGCACTTTGATGCCGTGCGGGCGGGGGGCCTCTGGTAATTCTGGTGCGGCGTTGGTGCTCATGGTGGTGGCCACGATAACGCCCGCGCCGCACAGCGCTACGCTGGCGAACGCCGCCCACGCGCCGAAAAAATCCCACGTAGCACCCACTACCACCGGGCCGATAAAGGTGCCGATGCGCGTGGCGACGGAGTAGCGCGCGAGCAGAGCGGTATTGCCGTGCGCCACCTGCAAGGCCCAGGTTTGCGACGCAGCCATGCCCAGCGCGGAGGCGAGACCCAGCAGCAGTTGCAGCAGCATCAGCACGGTGAACCAGCCGGAGACGGGATACAGCAGCGGCAGCGCGGTGCAGCCCGCCGCCACCCACAGCAACAAGCGCCGCGTGCCGAGTTGATCCATCAGGATGCCGCCGTGGATCGACAGCACCGCGGGTAACACCGAGCGCGCCGCGACGACAAGGCCGATCTCGGCGGCGTTTAATCCCACCGCCACCGCGTAGAGCGGCACGATCACCGACAGCATGTCCCACACGCCGTTGGTAAAGAGGCCCGCACCGAGGGTGGCGATCAGATCGCGGTCGGTGCGGTGTTTGTTGCTTAACATCAATTTTTAGCCACAGATGAACACAAATTAAACCAGACCAAAAAAATCATGGCGGTCATTCCCATGCGCGCAGGAATTCATGCGGTGTGCCATTGGCTCATGTGTTATGGGTTCCCATCCCCGATTAAAGCATTCGAGGACAGGCTCTGCGCGGGAACGACGTGCTGGGGTTAATCCGTGTTCATCTGCGTTAATCTGCGGCAAAAGTGTTGCTACGTAAGTATTTGTTTTAAAACAACATTTCATTCTGCACGTATCCGCGCAGCAACAATCACTTTGCTCATGCGGTCGGACTCCGCTTTGATGAACTGATCGAATTGCGCGGGTGTGCCGCCGATGAGTTCCATGCCGACGGCGGCGAATTTCTCGCGCATGTCCGGGCGCGCCAGCACGGTGTTGGTTTCGCGGTTCAGACGCTCGATGACCGCAGGCGGCGTTTTGGCGGGCGTGAACAGGCCGTTGGTGGACACGCTTTCAAAACCGGGCAGGCCCGCCGATGCGACGGTCGGCAAGCCCGGCAACAACGGCGACGGGCGCAGCGTGGTGACGGCCAGCGCGCGCAAACGCCCGGCCTTGATTTGCGGCACCGCGCCGCCCACCGAGGTGAACATGATTTGCACGCGGCCCGCGATTACATCGTTGACCGCGAGGCCGACGCCCTTGAACGGAATATGCACAATGTTCGTGCCGGTCATGTATTTGAACAATTCGCCCGACAGATGCGGCGACGCGCCCAGCGGGCCGGAGGCGTAATTCAGATCGCCCGGTTTTGATTTCGCCAGCGCAATCAGTTCCTCGACCGATTTTGCCGCGACCGAGGGATGCACCACCAGTATCAGCGGCGACGCCGAAATGTAGATCACTGACGCGAACTGTTCCATGCGATACGGCACCTGAGCGCGCATGAATGGCATCAGCCACAGGCTGCTGCTGTAGAGCATCAGTGTGTAACCGTCGGGCTGCGCCTTGGAGGCGAGATCGCCGATGATGACGCCGCCGGTGCGGTTGTCGACCACGATCTGCTGGCCGAGGCTTTCAGTGAGGCGTTGCGACAGCAGGCGCGCGGTGAAGTCGCTGCCGCCGCCGACTTCGGCGGTGAGCAGGCGGATGGGTTTGGTGGGGTAGGGTTGTCCTGCGCTTTTCGACGCGGGTTGAGCGACGGCAAGCGAGCAGCCGAGCATCGCCAGAAAAAATACACCTACCCTGTCATTCCCGCGAAAGCGGGTACCCCCTTCCCTTGGGGAGGGTAGGATGGGGGACTTTTTTCTCAAGTGGCACTGTGTTATGGGTTCCCGCCTGCATGGGAACGACAGGGTTACTTTTGTTTGCTTTGCGAACAGTGTTGCGATTTTCAACATGACCTCACTCATCAACTGACTCATCAAATTACTCCGGTGTAATCCCAGCATCCTTCACCACCTTCGCCCAGCGCGCGCGATCCTTGTTCACAAACGCCTCGAACTCCGCGCGCGTCAGGCCGTGGATGTCGAGGCTGGCGGCGGTAAGACGCTCCTGCACCTCGGCCGATTGCAGCGCTTGGCGCAAATCGGTGTTGAGCTTGTTAATAATGTCTGCGGGTGTTTTCAACGGCACGTGAATGCCGTTCCAGCCGATGATTTCGTAGCCCGGCACGCCGGATTCATCCATGGTCGGCAGTTCGGGCGCGAAGCGCGAGCGCTTCAGGCTGCTGACCGCCAGCCCGCGCAGCCGGCCCGCGCGCACCACCGGCAGACTCGACGGGCCGTACTGAAACGACACTTGTATTTGCCCGGCGATTTGATCGGTGACGGCGGCGGCCACGGTGCGGTAGGGTACATGCACGATGTTCAATCCGGCCATGCCTTTGTACATTTCGGCGGCCATGTGCGGCGGCGTGCCATTGCCCGACGAGCCGTAGTTGAGTTGCCCCGGACGTGCTTTGGCGAGTGCGGTGAGTTCCTTCACGCTTTTCACCGGCAGCGTTGGATGCGTCATCAGATAAAACGGCGCGCTGGCGAGCAAAGTGACCGCCTGAAAATCCCGCACCAGATCAAACGGCGGATTGGCGAGCAGGCTCGCGCTGACGGTGAAGGTGGCGGTGGAGAGCAGCCACGTATAGCCATCGGGTGGCGATTTGGCCACGGTATCGGCGGCCACCGTGCCGCCGCCGCCCGGACGCGGATCGACCAGTACCTGATGCCCCCACATCGTCGACAGCCGCTGCGCCACGATGCGCGGCAACACTTCGGAGCTGGGGCCGAGGATGAAGCGCACGGGTTTGGTGGGGAACTGCTGCGCCATTGTGGACGGCGCGATCGCGAGTAACGCTGCGCCCATCAGATATTTTGCGTGTCTCATGGAAGGATTTTCTCTTCACGATAATGTTCAAACTGCCGTCGAAACATTTGATACGAATCCACTGCGTCATTAAACCCCAGCTTGCGCGCTTTTTCCATGCTGGAGGTGACATCCCATTGCGGGCGCAACTGGTAATCACCATAGGGCCACAGGGCGAGTTGCTGCACGTCGGTGGCGCGCAGCGCGTGCTTTTTCACCACTGCCGCCCACACCTTGGATTTGTCCGTGATCCAGTGTTCGAGTTTGATATTTTGCGGCGTGCCAACCTTCATGCCAAAGGCCGCGGCGAAATCCGGCCACAATTCCGACCAGCGCGGCGTGTCGCCATTGACCACATTAAACCCCTGATTGGCGCAACGCGGCTCGGTGGCCATCCACGCCACGCTGCGGCCCAGCAGCGCGAGGTCGGTGAACTGCGTCAGCGCCTGAAATCCAGCGGCGGTGCCGGGAAAATCCAGCGGCAAGCCAAGCTCGCGCTGTATCGCCGCATATACCGCGATCACCAGCCCGATGGAGCGCGGATGATCGATCGCCGGGTCGCAAAACGCGTGCGGTCGAGAGGTGGAGTAGCTCCATTTGGCGCGGCGCGTGCGCTCGATCAGAAAATCCTCCTGATTAAAGTAAAAGTTTTGATTCGGCGCGCGTGCCTGGTGTTCCACCATCGGAATCGGCACCGGCCCCAGTTGATGGCCATAGTATTTGCTGCCATGCACCGCATGCACATGCTGAAGTGGCGCCACGGGTTCCAGCGCGTTGATGAGATTCACCAGCATGGCGGTGTTGATTTCCACTGATTCCGGCACGCCCTCGGGGTGATCGTAGCGGCCCGCGTAGAACACGTGCGTGACTTCCTTCAGCGGACTGAGCGCTTTTCTACAATCGGCGGCATTGGCCAGATCGACAGCGATCCAGCGCACGCCTTCCATGGATTGCGCGCGGCGGCCCAGGCCGATGATGTTCCAACCGCCAGCCTTACGTAGCTCAGCCACGATGCAGCGGCCCACCAACCCGGAAGCGCCTGCGACAACCGCGGTGCGCGTCATGCGCGCAGGCTCAGGTTGAATTTTATGGTTGAATCCGACATCATCGCGTTACGTTCCTCTGTGTTGTCCAGCATATAGATATCATCACTCTGATTCTAAAGGATTCCCGTGCCCTCTCATCCCGGCGTTAAAAAAATGCGTGACATGTTGAACCGCCCCGGTTTTATCTACATGCTGGGCATCTGGGATCCGTACACCGCGCGCATCTCCGAGACGATGGGCATGAAGGCCGTGCATATCGGCGGCTATCAGCTCGGCATCGGCAACGTTACCAGCGAGCCGTTGATTACGCTCACCGAGCTGGCCTACACCACGCGCATGGTGAGCAATGCGGTGAAAATTCCCGTGATCGTGGATTGCGGCGCGGGCTATGGCGAGCCGCTGCATGTGATGCGTTGCGTGCGCGAGATCGAAAATGCAGGTGCGGCAGGGCTGCATATCGAGGATCAGATTTTCCCCAAGCGCGTGCATTACCATCAGGGCATCGAGCACACCGTGACGCGCGAGGAACTGGTGACGAAAATAAAATACGCGGTGGCCGCGAGGAGCGATCCGAACTTCATGATCATGGGCCGCACCGACGCGATGAAAACCCACGGCTTCGAGGAAGGCGTGATCCGCGCCAACATGATGCTGGAGGCGGGCGCCGACGCGGTGCAGCTCTTCCCCAACACGCTGGAGGAATGTAAGCGCGTGACCAAAGAGGTCAAGGGTCATGTGTGTTACGTCAACAGCGAAGGCAACCGCTTTGACCGCCCGATATTTAATGTGAAGCAGTTTGAGGATTTGGGCTTTAAGATGACCACCAACCCCACCGCGCTGCTGTGCCCTGTGACGCAGGAGATCAAACGCGTGCTGACGAATTTCAAAGAGAAGGGCGAGAGCGGTCTGCCGCATCAGGAAATGATCAAGTGGCGCAAGGAGTGCGAAACGCTGATCGGGCTGGATGAGATGTACAAGATTGAACGGGATACGGTGGAGAAGTAAGTGACGATGGCGTCCGGCGTGCCAAAGGACACTCCTTCCCCTTCAGGGGGAAGGCGGGGATGGGGGTGGGGTTTTGCGCGGTTGCGACCGTGGTGCCCCATCCCCACCCTAGCCCTCCCCTTGAAGGGGAGGGAACTGGTTGGTGCGACCGCCCTTACAATGTTCTCTGCGACGTGTATGGCGCAATCCAACTACCCCAACCGCCCCATAAGAGTAGTCATCCAATTCGCCCCCGGCGGCTCGGATGTGGTGGCGCGCATCCTCACCAACAAAATGGGCGAAAGCCTCGGCCAGCC
>CAWUUY010000149.1:0-27096 GCA_963924885.1 uncultured Burkholderiales bacterium
GGCGCGATGGCGTCATGGCATTCTCATTGGGTGTTTCCGGTGCTGCATCCGCGCGCGGATGCGCTGATCGCGCATTTACAGCTGCGGGGTTTTGACGCCACGCGCGGCGCATCGAGCATGACCGTGGTTGCCGCATGGGGCGACGCACGCTTCATGGCGGCGGAAAATGCGTACTCGCAACTGTGTTATCTGCCGGCGCACGAGGGCATGAGCGAGGGCGATGTCGTGCGTCTGGCGGCGGCGGTGCGTGAATTCGAGGCGACACCCGCCGTGGGTAACTGGCGCGCGGCTTAGGTTAGAAGTGACGCGACGCCGTTACCGGCGTCAGCTCGGGGTCCAGTTTTAATTCCAGCAAGGTGTTGTGCTTGAGCGTGCCGCCGAGTTGGCCGAGCGCGGCATCCATCTGCGTTTCGTTCGATGCCGCGAGATAGCGAAAGTCATATAGTGTAGCCAGCCCGCTGAAATCAATCACCGGCGGTTCAATGGTGAATGATTTCAATGGCCCGCCCGCGAGCTTGGCGGCCGCGGCGTTCAGCGTGGCGTAGCGGCGGTTGGCCAAAATCACCAGTAGAATTTTCGTGTTGTGATGGCCGGCGCTCCACAGCGCCTCGGAGGCATATAGTGCGGAGCCGTCGCCGATTATCGCGACGATCTGGCGTGCATTTTTACCGCTACCCCGACCAATGGCCGCGCCCACCGACGCGGCGAGTCCCCAGCCGATGCCGCCGCTGCCGTTGATTAAATACTCGCCGGCCTTCAACGCCATCCACTGCCGCACGTCGGAGGTGGAAAGTCCTGATTCATCAACCCAGATCGCGTGCGTGTATTTTTTCAGCAGCGCGTGGATCGCCAGTGTCGGATGCAGCACGCGCGCTTGGCGGGCGGGCAAGGCCAGTGCGGCGCGCGCGGGTTTGCTTTTGGTTTTTCGCGCGCCCAGCTTTTGGGTGATCGCATACAGCGCGGATTTTAGTTGGGTCACTGTCGCCAGCGTGTATTCGCCATCCGGTGACATCGCCGATACATCGTGGCCGATCCACGCTTTGCGTTGCAGCAACTGGGCCTCGCTGTAGAGCGTGTTGCGCAAGCTGCGCCCGCCGACGAACAGCAGCGCATCGTGCGCAGCCAGCCGCTCGGCGACTTGTTTCAAACTCGGCGGCAAATAGCCCGCGTAGCACGATGCCGATGCGGCGACCGGCAACACGCCGGTGTAGGGCGCGGCATACACCGGCGCACCGAGGTCGGTGGCCAAGGCTTCGAGCTCACTGCTGGCATCGTCCCAATGAACATCTTCGGCAGCGATGATCGCGGGCTTTCTTGCCGATGACAGAAATTGAGCGTAGGCTGCGATCTGGGTTTTATCCAGCGACGCGAGCGTAGTGGCGGTGACGGCGGCGGGCTTGGCGGCGACGTCGGTTTCGAGCAAATCTGGCGGGCAGATCAGCGCCACCGGGCCGTACGGCGGTGTCATTGCCGTGCGCAGGGCGCGGCGGATGTTGGCCGCGGCATCAAACGAGGTGTTGAGCACAAACACGGCTTTGCATACTGCGCCCGCCATTTTTTCGACTGGCCCCCACAGAATCGGATTGGTGTGCAAAAAGCGCCGGTCCTGCCCGCCCACCAGCACCAGCAGCGGCGTGCCCGCGATGCCCGCGGTGTAGAGCGTGCCCATGCCGTTGCCGAGGCCCGGCGCGACATGCAGATTCACCACGCCCAGCGAGCGCGTCGCGCGCGCGTAACCATCGGCCATCGGCACCGCGCTTACTTCCGACAACGCGACAACGTATTTCAATTTCTTGCGTTGCTCGCAGGCTTTGACCAGCGGCAACTCGGTGGTGCCGGGGTTGCCGAAGATGTGGCTGATGCCGTTTTGTTCCAGGGTTTGTAGCAGGTATTCTGATATTTTCATTTAATAACAATCACTTATGTTGTTGTTACATTAGTCCGCGCGCATGCCGCTGTCTTTGACAACTTTTGCCCAGCGTTTGGCTTCGGACTGGATAAAGGTTTTGAATTCAGCAGGCGAATTGGCGACCACATCGGTGGCGTCCTTGGTGAAGCGCTCCGTGAGATCCGGCGAGCGCAGCGCTTTGACGGCGATGCCGTTGACGTTGTTAATCATCGCCGTCGGCGTGGACGAGGGCACGAGCATGCCGACCCAACTGGCGAAATCGTAACCTGGCACGCCAGACTCGGCGACGGTGGGCAATTGCGGCAGTGTGCTCATGCGTTTGGGGCTGGTGATGGCGAGCGCGCGCATGCGTCCCGCGTTGACGTACGGCATGACCGCGCTCACCGAGAGCGCGCTCAAATCGGCTTCACCGCCCAGCACGGCGGTCAGCGCGGGGCCGCCGCCTTTGTACGGCACATGCAGCATCTTCACGCCCGCCAGCACGTTAAAGAGTTCCACCGCGATGTGCAGATTGCTGGCGTTGCCCGCCGAGGCGTAATTGATTTTATTCGGCTGCGCGCGGGCAATCGCGATCAACTCGCGGATCGATTTCACCGGCACCGACGGATGCACCACGATCAGAAACGGCGAGGTCACCACTAGCGTCACCGGCGCCAAATCCTTTTCGTGGTCGTACGGCATTTTGCTCAACACCACGGGGTTCACCACCATCGGCAGCGATTGCAGCAACAGGGTGTAGCCATCGCCGGGGCTGCGCGCGACAAACTCGCTACCCACGTTGGTCAGTCCGCCGGGGCGGTTATCGACGATGACATTCTGACCCTTCTGTTCGGTCATCTTCTGCGCGAGCAAGCGGCCCACCACATCGATGATGCCGCCGGGCGGCACCGGGACAATCATGCGGATCGGCTTGGCGGGGTAAGCCTGCCCTGAGCCTGTCGAAGCGGTTTGGGCATGGGTCGTGGTGGCGGCGAGTAATAGCAGGAGAGGGAGTAAGCGGATTTTCATGGGCTCTTCGTTCAGCTATAGCGAGTGGTGATCTTCGTCTATCACATCACCCCGTTAGGGCTGAGCTTGTCGAAGCCAATGCACGTTTGTATGCCCTTCGACAATCTCTGGGCGAACGGGGTGAATGAGTGGCATGGTCAATCGGGTTACTGCCCCAACACATGCTGTGCCATTTGCAACCGCGTAGCCACCCACACATCCGGCGCCTTGGCCGCCATTCCTACCACGCGCTGAAAATAAAATGCGCCGTGCGGGCGGCCGAAAATGTGCGCATGCACCGTGCAGTCCACCTGCGCCGGGCCTGATTCGGTTTCACGCAGGCGCATCAGTTGTTCCTCGAACGTGTTGACGATAGAGGCAATCGGCGCGCCGTCTTTCATCGAGCGCATGTCGTTCACATCGGTCGACAGTGGAATCGCCACGATGTTACGACCATGGCCGGTTTCGATCCACGGCAGATCATCGGCCAGCGTGTCGCCGTACCAGGTGTAACCCGCCTCGGTCAACAGCCGCGCGGTGTTGGCGCTGGGTGTCGCGCGCGGCGAAAGCCAGCCTTTGATCGTTTGGCCGGATACGTTTTGCAGCAGGTCAGTGCAGCGTTTGATATTCGCGCGTTCCTCGTCTTCTTTCATCATCACCGGCATCACGTCCATCGCGTACGAGTGCGACACGATTTCGTGGCCCGCGGCGGCGCACGCCTTGACTGCATCCGGATGGCGCTCGGCGATGATGGCGTTGGTCATCACGCTCGCTTTGACACCGTGCTTCGCGAAGCCTTCGAGCAAACGATAGATGCCGCGCCTCGGCCCATATTCCGCCCACGAAATCGCGGTGTTATCCAGCACGCCCGGCGGCAGCGGATTGCCCATCGGGCTGATGCCCGGCGCCTTGCCGTCGGACCAGGCTTCGAGGCAGACGTTAAAACAGACGGCGATGCGTTTGTTGTTGGGCCACAACCAGGAGGGGTTATTCATAAGTATTTGTTTTTAAACTACTTTTTAAGGCCAATGATGTGCATCAGTTTGGCGAGGTCGGCGTCTTCCTTCGCCACTAACGCGCCGAATTCCGCGGCAGGCAGGAAGGCCGGTTTCACATAGAGTTTTTCACTCGCGCTGATGAACTCCGCGCTTTGCACAGTTTGGCGTATCGCATTTTCGAGCATCGTAATGACGGCCTTGGGCGTGCCTTTGGGCACCGCGATGCCGCGCCACGCATCGAGCGCAACTTTGTGGCCGAGCTCCTGCGCGGTGGGCACGTCGGGCAGTAGCGCGTCGCGCTGCGCGGACACCACGGTGAGGATGCGCACCGTGCCAGCTTTTAACTGGCCCGCAATCGCGCCGGGCAGCAGCACCAGCACATCCACATGCCCGCCCATCAGCGCGGGTACCACCTGCGCGGCGGCGTAGGGCACGTCGTTGACTTCGGTGTTGGCGGCCTTGAATAAAGCCGCACTGGTGATATGTGTGTGGCTGCCGATACCGGAATTGGCGACGGTGATTTTGCCGGGTTGCGCTTTCATGTCGGCGACGAGTTCGGCGAAGGTTTTCCATTTCGCGTTGGCGCGCACTGCGATCAGCGGCGTTTCGATCAGCACGCGTGCCACGGGGTCGAACGCTTTGTAATCGATGTTCATTTGCCCGGAGTGGTAAGTGGTGGAAACCGAATTGGAGTTCCACACCATCGCGTAGCCATCAGGGTTGCGTCCAGCGACGTATTTGTAGCCGATGGCGCCGCCCGCGCCGGGGCGATTGACCACGATCACGTTGGCGCCCAGCAGTTTGGTCATGCCCTGAGAGAGCAGACGCGCGGTAACGTCGGCGGACGAACCTGCGGGGAACAGAACGGTCAGGTCGAGGTTGGTGCGTTTGGGGTAGGGGGTTTCCTGGGCGCGGGTTGTGGTGATGCCCATGGCGCAGGCAAGCAAGGCAAACCGTAGGATGGGTGAAACCCATCGGCGATGCGACATTGCATGATGGGTTGCACCCATCCGGTTAGGTGGTTTATGCATTGGGATCATTCATAATCTCCGCAATCTCAATCCGCCGTCCTTCCTGCGCCGAGCGGATGCCCGCACGCATTACCGCCAGAGACAGCGTGGCTTTTTCACCATCGACTTCGGGTGCGCCGACGCCGCGCACGGCGGCGGCGAATTCTTCCAGTTGATCGACGAAGGTGTCGATCTTGCTATAGCTCACCGCTTCGGGTTTGTCCGAGCCGCGTTTCAACCAGCGCAGGCCTGTGTGCAGATCGTAATACGCGCTCGCGTCCTTGCCGTAGATATTCATCAGGTAATACTCCGAGGCCGAGGCGTAGCTGGCGTTCACGGTGGAAAGCGCGCCGTTTTCGTGTTCGAGGATCAGGCTGGCGACATCGGGGTTGTCGCCGGGCAGCACCAGTTGTGCGCTGCGCCCGCTCACCGCCTTGACCGGCCCCATAAGGTAGGTGAGCACGTCAACGTAGTGAATGCCGATTTGCAGCATCACCCCACCCGGCATGCCTGCCGCCTGATAACGCCACGAACTCAAATCGATTTTGCCCAGACGATCACGGCTGATGTTGCTCTCGGCGTTGACCAGTTTGCCGAAGATGCCCGCATCGATCTGCTGCTTGATCCAGCGGAACTGGCCTTCGCGCCGCCGCTGGTAGCCCATACCGAGCACCACACCCGCCTTGCGGCAAGCGTCGGTGAGCGCGCGACCATCGGTAACCGTGTTGGCGATGGGCTTGTCGAGAAACACATGCTTGCCGGCTTGCGCGGCGGCGATGGTGGTTTCTTTATGCACACTGTTGGGTGTGGTGTTGATGATGGCGTCGATGTTTTTGTCGGCGAGTATCGACTCATAACTCGGCGCGGCAACGCAGGCATATTTTTTTGCGAAGGCGTTGCGCTTGTCGTCCGAGCGTGTGTAGCACGACACGATATTGATCTTGTCGGTTTTTTTGATCGCATCGGCGAGCACGTCCGACCACCAGCCCATGCCGAGGCAGGCGACGTTGATGGGTTTGAATGACATGATATAAGTATTTGTTTTTAAACGATTATTTGTTGTCTATTTTGAAGCCCGCACCGATAGCATCCAGCGCGCTTCGCGCCACGCGGTCGTCGAACTCCCAGGTGCCGCCCGACACACCGATGCCGCCGATGCACTCGCCTTCAACGATGATCGGATAGCCGCCCTCGGTGGCGGTCCAGCGGCCGGGGCCGGCGGCGAGCGCAAGGCCAATGGCGTGGATGGTGTCGAGTTCCTGACCCTGCGCGCCTTTGGCAGTGGTGGGGCGCTTGTTCGACGCGGCGCAGATCGCCTTGGTGGTGGACGAATGCACGGTGTGAAAACGCCCGCCGTCCATGCGCTCCATCGCAATCAGATTGCCGCCGGCGTCAGAGATCGCCACGGCGATGGGGATGTTTTCTTTTTCTGCGATACCCATCGCGGTGGACATCATCTTGCGTGCGCCGGCCAGGGTTAGGCGTTTGCTGTTGGCTACGTACATTTGAAACTCCCTAAAAATATAAAATTAACCACAGATAAACACAGATAACAGCGGTTTCGGTTTTGAGTTTATCCTTGTTTATCTGTGTTCATCCGTGGTTAAAAAGTTGTTGACCTTATCGCAAAACAAACGGATTAGGCACTTCAGTCGCGGTGGATATCCACACGCTTTTGGTTTGCAGATACTCGTAAATCATGTCCTGTCCGCTTTCGCGCCCGAGGCCGCTGCGCTTGTAGCCGCCGAACGGCGACATATAACTCACCGCGCGATAGGTGTTGACCCACACCGTGCCCGCTTGCAGCTTTTCGGACATCATAAACGCGCGGCGCATGTTTTGCGTCCACACGCCCGCCGCCAGACCATACACCACGTCGTTGCCGATTTCGATGGCTTCGTCTTCGTCCTTGAACGGGATCACCGACAGCACCGGGCCGAACACTTCCTCTTGTGCGATGCGCATGCTGTTTTTTACGCTGCCGAAAATCGTCGGTTCGACAAACCAGCCGTTGCCGCATTCGGGGCGTGACGCCTTGGTTCCGCCCAGCAAGGTTTGCGCGCCTTCTCCCTTGGCGATATCCAGGTATTTGAGAATTTTCTCGAACTGCGGTTTGTTGGTGACCGGCCCGACTTGGGTATCGAGACTCATCGGGTCGCCCATGCGCGCGGTCTTGGCGAAGGCCACGAGTTTATCGACGAACTGGTCGTGAATGCTTTGCTGCACCAGCAGGCGCGAGCCCGCGATGCAGGTCTGCCCGGTGGCGGCGAAAATGCCGGAGATCACGCCCTTCACCGCGTTGTCCAGATGCGCATCGTCGAACACGATGTTAGGTGATTTGCCGCCTAGCTCCATGCTGACTTTTTTGAGGCCTCGCGCGGCGGCTTCGTAGATTTTGGTGCCGGTAGCGTCCGAGCCGGTGAACGCTACTTTTGCTACCAGCGGATGCTCCACCAGCGGCGTGCCGACTTCCGCGCCAAAGCCGGTGACTACGTTCACCACTCCCGGCGGAAAGCCCGCTTGCTCGATTAGCTTCATGAATTCCAGCGCGGAAGCCGAGGTGAACTCTGAAGGCTTAATCACCACGGTGTTGCCAGCGGCCAGCGCGGGCGCGAGCTTCCACGCGATTAGTAGCAGCGGTGAATTCCACGGAATAATCATCGCGATCACGCCCAGCGGCTCGTGGCGCGTGTAGTTGAAGGTGTCGGGTTTGTCGATGGGGATCACCGAACCTTCGATCTTGTCGGCGAGGCCGCCGAAGTAGTAATACCACTGCGCCATGTACGCGGTTTGCGCGCTCATTTCGGCATAGAGCTTGCCGTTGTCTTTAACCTCGATCTCGGCGAGGAATTTGGATTTCTCGGTGATGAGGTCACCAAGCTTGCGCAGCAGCGCGCCACGTTGGGTGGCGTTGCACTTGGGCCATGCGCCGCTGGTGAAGGCTTTGCGGGCGGCTTGTACGGCGCGGTCGGCGTCCTGGGCGTTGCCGCGTGGGATCAGCGCCCAGGGTTTGCCTTGGAACGGGTTGTCGGATTCGAAATGAGCGGCGGAGGCGGTCTCGGTCCACTTGCCGTCGATGTACATCTGGTATTTGGTCAGGGTTGAGGCAGGCGTATCCATGGTCGATTTCCTCAAAAAAGCCTTCCCTCAACCCGCCCCCTGTCCCGGTGAGAGCAGGGTAAGTTCAGGGAACGTTGTTAGCCGTCAATCAAAAGCCTTCGCGCCCAGCAGCGCTTCACGAAAGCGATTCTTGATATGCGTGCCGTCGCGCAGCCGGATCGACAGCGGATAGCGGCTGGCATTCACCTTGATATCCAGAAACACCGGCCCGGGCGTGTTGTAGAGCGTGGGTATCCAGACTTTGACGTCGGGCAGGGTGGACACGGTGCCGGTGGTGTGAAAGCCCGAGGCTTTGGCCACGCCCGCGAGATCAACGCCACGGCTGGTGTGCGTGGGCTGCATGCCGGTTTCGGAGTAAAGCTCGTTGTCGATGACGATGATGGACAAGTTGCAGATTTTTTCCGCGCCGATGGTGGCGAGTGAACCCATGCCCATCAGCATTTCGCCGTCGCCGGTGATGACCAGCACGCGGCGTTTGGGTTGCGCTAATGCGAGACCCACGCCGATCATCGCGGCGCCGCCCATGCCGCCCCACAGATAATAGGTGTGCGGATGATCCACCGTGCCGGCGTCGTAGCACGATGAACCCAGCCCGGTGACGAGCAAGCTGTCGCCACGCTCGGCCAAGATGGTTTTGACCGCGACGCGCCGGTCGAGAGTCGATTTTTTATTAGCCGCCATATTATTTGCTCCAGTCTTTAAAGCCGACCACGCGCTGGCCGATCAGCACCGCCACCGCGCGGCTGGTTTGAAACGCCATCATACCCGCTGCAAACACGGTTTCGCCGACGAGCGCGGGGTCATTCACGTGCTGCACCACCACGCCGATGTCGTTGAACACGCTGGGCGTGCTTTGTCCCATCGGCAATTGCCATGGATTGAATTCACCCCACTCGCCGCGCATGGTCACCAGCATCAGGAGCGGAAAGCGGCATTCGCGAATGGTGCCGAGCATGTTGATGCAGTTGCCCACGCCGGAGCTTTGCATCAGCAGCGCGCCGCGCTCGCCGCCTAGCCACGAGCCGGCGAGCATGGCAACACCTTCTTCCTCGGTGGTGAGCGAAATCGCACGCATGTTTTTATCAGCGTGGCAGCTTTTGATGAGTTGTGTGTGGCCGGCGTCGGGCACGTAGGCGATCTGCCGAATGCCGACTTTTTTGAAGACGTTGTAGATGTTCAGCGGCCAGGTTGGCACGGCTAGTTTTTTAGTCGCTTTCAAGTGGATCCTCCGTTGATAACAAAAAATCTTCGACGCGGATTTACGCAGATGAACGCAGATTAAAACCCAAACCGTCATACCCGCGAAGGCGGGTATCCATAAGCCGTCACAAGTGGCGCGGTGTTATGGGTTCCCGCCTTCGGGGGAACGACAGTAGAGAGGTTAATCTGCGTTCATCTGCGTAAATCCGTGTCAAAAAAAGCCCTTGCCCTACTTGTTCTTACTCCGCCTTAACCTCCGCCGCCTTGATAACCCCAGCCCAGCGCGCGAAATCATCCGCAATAATTTTACTGAACTCGGCCGGGCTGTTGGCGACGATGAAGGCGCCTGTCGGCTCGAAGCGGTTGCGCACTTCGGGCAGTAGCAGAATGCGGCGGGTTTCCTGATACAGCTTGTCGATGACGGCGGGCGGTGTTCTTGCGGGCGCCAGCAGGCCGTACCACAAATCGGATTCAAAGCCCGTGAGGCCGGGTGTCTCGGCGACGGCGGGGACGTTGGGCAGCGACGGTGAGCGTTTTTTGCTGGAGACGCCGATCACGCGCACTTTGCCGGACTCAATCAGTGGTGTGGCGGTTAGTATGCTGACGAACATGAAGCGCACTTCGCCGCCCACCAGCGCCACCAGCGCGGGTGCGGCGCCCTTGTAGGGGATGTGCGTCATGTCGAGCTTGGCCATAGTGCGCAGGCTCTCGCCGGCCAAGTGCGCGCCGCCGCCGTTGCCCGACGAGCCGTAGTTAAATTCGCCGGGCTTGGCTTTGATGAGTGCGATAAGTTCAGTCACCGATTTGGCCGGCACCGACGGATGCAGCAGCAGCGCGAAGGGCAGTGTTGCGGCCTGCGTCACCGGCGCGAAATCGCGCAGCGGATCGAAATTTATTTTGCCCAGGTGCGGGTTGATAACGATGGTGGCGTTGGTGTTGAACAGCAGCGTGTGGCCGTCGGCGGGCGACCGGGCGACGATCTCGGTGCCGATATTGCCGCCGCCCCCCGCGCGGTTATCCACCACCACCGGCTGACCCCATGTCTCGGTGTAGCGCGCGGCAATCGCGCGCGCCATCATGTCGGTGCCGCCGCCGGGAGCGAAGGGCACAACCATGCGGATCGGTTTGTTTGGATAGGCAACGGGCGTCGCAGCCAAGGCGTTGTGCATGGCGAATGCCGACAACACAGCAGCGAGCCGGAGCGGGCGCGATTTGAACAAGGGAATGAGCATGAGATGGTGCGGTGACACGGTGAAAACCCTGATCGTTCAACTATACCGCAGATTTCCCGCCATCGGATGGCATGCTGCTGGCAGCGCGCGCCGCGTGCTGGTAAATTCGACGCACTGTGCCTACCCAAAAAAGAGTCAGTCTGGATCGCGGGTATTGCCGCCGGTGTTATCGGCGGCGGCCGGCGCGTAGAATCGCGGGTTGTAATCTTGTCGAGGAATCATCATGAAAAAACATGTTTTTATCCGCGGAGCATCGCTGGTCGTGGCCTGTGCCGCGGGCTTGACCCAGGCGCAGGAATATCCGGTCAAAACCATCCGCATCGTCACGTCACCCATCGGCGGCGGCAATGATTTCCCAGCGCGGTTGATTGCGGCGGCGCTGGCGGGGCCGCTCGGGCAGCAGATCGTGGTGGATAACCGCCCGACGGTGCTGATCGCGGATATCGTCGCCAAGTCGCCACCGGATGGTTACACGCTGCTGCTGTCGGGGAGCGCGCACTGGATCGGGCCGATGGTGGATAAGGTCAACTACGATCCGATTCGCGATTTTGCGATGCTCACGCTGGTGGATCGCTCACCGACGGTGATGGTGGTGCATCCGTCCGTGCCGTCGAAAAACGTCGCGGAGTTTATCGCGCTGGCCAAGGCGCGGCCTGGTGATTTGAATGTGGCGGTGGGCGGGCCGGGCAGTTCCAACGACGTGGCGGCGCTGCTGTTCAGTCACATGACGGGCGTTAAGTATGTTCGTGTGCCGTACAAGGGCAATGCGCCAGCCATCACCGCGCTGCTGTCCGGCGAGGTGCAGGTGATGTTTTCATCGGCGGGCGCGGTGGCGCCGCACATGCAATCGGGGCGTCTGCGCGCGCTGGGCGTGAGCAGCGCGAAACCATCGCCGCTCGCGCCGGGGGTGCCGAGCATCGGGTCGGCGGGCGTGCCGGGTTATGTGTCGGAAGTGCTGCACGCCATGTTCGCCCCTGCGAGAACGCCGCCGGCGATCATTGCCAAACTGAATACGGAAATAGGCCGTTACCTGCGCAGCCAGCAGGCCAAGGATATTTTTATCCGGGCGGGCATCGAGCCGTCGCCTTCCACGCCGGAGGAACTGGTGGAGATTATCAACGGCGAGATCGCGCGGTTGGGCAAGGTGTTGAAGCCGGCTGGGAAGTAGCTCGCGTTACAGATTTGACCCAGCCCAGCCCAGCCCCGCATCGGTCGTCGTCAACGGCTTGTATTCGCAGCCGATCCACCCCGTGTAGCCGATCTTGTCGATGAATTCGAACAAAAATTCGTAATTGATTTCGCCGGTGCCAGGTTCATGTCGGCCGGGGTTATCCGCTAACTGCATGTGCGGAATCATCGCGAGGTTTTTGACGATGGTGCTGGCAAGATCGCCTTCCATGATTTGCATGTGGTAGATGTCGTACTGCACATACAGATTGTCGCAACCCGTGTCGCGGATGATGTCCAGCGCCTGTTGCGTGTGATTTAAAAAGAAGCCCGGCATGTCGCGTACGCTGTTGATCGGCTCGATCAATAGCTTGATGCCCGCGGCCTTGAACTTGGGCGCGGCGAATTGTAGATTGCGGATGAAGGTGTCGCGCAGCGTGTTGTGCGCGACATTCGCGGGTGTTAAGCCCGCGAGGCAGTTCACCTGCTTGCATTCGAGCGCCGTGGCGAAGTCGATGGCTTTTTCGACGCTGGCTTGAAACTCGTTAACGCGGTCCGGGTGGCACGCAATGCCGCGTTCGCCCTTGGCCCAATCACCGGCGGGCAGGTTGTGCAGCACCTGCTCCAGCTCGTGGCGGTTCAGCAGTTCGGCGAGCAGGTGCTTGTCGTAGTCGTACGGAAACAGATACTCAACGCCCCGAAAACCCGCGCGCGCGGCGGCGCCGAAACGTTCAAGAAAATCGTGTTCGTTGTAGAGCAGGGTGAGGTTTGCGCAGAATTTCGGCATAGATTTTAAGTATTTGTTTTTAAACGACTATTAAGTTCGATAAGGAAAGCGCGGATACGCCTAGCGTTGGCGCCGAAGTCGCTGCTGCCGACGCGCGAGGCGGAGCGGATGTCGAGGCACGTGCCGCTGTTGTGTTCCCGCAGGCGGATCACCACGTCGTCCTTGAAACGCATGATGCGCGTGGTGGCGGTGGCTTCGATGCGGCCCTCGTTTTCTATCGCTGCGGCGATGTGCCATTGCAGGGTAGTGGCGGCGGCGAGCGTGGCCTGGAATATTTGTTCTCGCGATTGCGTGAAGATTTGCGGTTCGATGCCGGCGTGACGCTCCTTGCCGCCGCTGTAGTCGATGCCGTTGCGGCATTGCAGCCGCGTGTCGCGCAGGGCTACAAATTGAGGCGGTTCTTCGGTGTCGGTGGAGACGTCGTGAATCACGAAAGTTACTCCGGCTGTATCTTCGCCGCCTTGACCACGCGCGCCCACTTCACGATGTCGCTTTTTATATCGGCGGCGAAGGCCCCCGGCCCGAGCAGGCTCAGTTCTGCACCTTGCCCCTGCACAAACGCTTTCATATCGTCGGTCTGCGAGATTTTAGCGATAGCATCGTAGAGTTTTTGCACCACGGCGCGCGGCGTTTTGGCGGGAGCGACGATGCCGGTCCACGAGGTCACTTCAAAATCTTTCAGCCCCTGTTCGCTAATGGTGGGAATCTCCGGCATCAAGGCGGAGCGCTTCAAGGTGGCCATGCCGATGGGGCGGAGACGCCCCGCTTTCACCAACGCATTCAGCGCGGTGACGCCGGTACAGAACATTTGGATCTGGCCCGACAGCACGTCGGAGGTGGCAACCCCCGCGCCCTTGTACGGTACGTGAACCATGTCGAGACCGGCCATGGTGTTGAACAATTCTCCGCACAAATGCGGTGAGCCGCCCACGCCCGACGAGGCAAAGTTGATGCCGCCGGGTTTGGATTTGGCGAGCGCGATCAGTTCCTTGACGTTGGTGGCGGACACGCTGTTGCTGACCACCATCAGATACGGAATTACCGCGATGCGCGCCACCGGCGCAAAATCGCGCGTGGCATCGTAGCCGATTTTTTTATACACGCTCGGCGCAACCGTGAGCGGCCCGGCGATAGCCACCAGCAGGGTGTAGCCGTCCGGCGGCGCCTTGGCGACGATCTCGCTGCCCGAGGTGCCGCCCGCGCCGGGACGGTTATCGACCACGACTTGCTGGCCCAGCGCGAGTGTGAGCCGCTGCGCGATGCCGCGTCCGAGAATGTCATTGGTGCTGGAGCCGGGCGAGAACGGCACGATGAGGCGTATCGGGCGCGCGGGCCAGGTGTCGGTTTGCGCTTGTGCGTTCGACAGCATGCTACAGCAGGCAATCCCCACCAGTGAGTTAAGTAGTTGTTTTGATTTCATAAATTTTTCTTTTCCGTGATGCGTTCCAGGTGACTTACGCTGCCGCGAGTTTACCGCATGCGCTGCGTATAATCGGACGCTCATGACTGACACGTCCGAGCCGCGCATCGCCGGCATTCTATTGGCTGCCGGCGCGGGTTCGCGCTTTGGTGGTGGCAAGCTGTTGCATCCGCTCGATGGCGTGCCCATAGGCGTGCGTGCGGCGCGCAATCTGCAAGCGGCGGGGCTGACTGTCACCGCCGTGGTGCGCCCCGGCAGTGATGAATTGGTGCGCTTGCTCCAGAACGAAGGCGTCGATGTCACCGTCTGCGCCCACGCCGCTGATGGCATGGGCGTGAGTCTTGCGCACGCCATCGCGCAGTCGCGAGATGCCGCGGGCTGGGTGGTGGCATTGGCCGATATGCCGCGCGTACGGCCCGAAACGATACGCACGGTAGTGAATGCGGTGGCGCAGGGCGCCGCGATGGCCGCACCAGAATATCGCGGCGAGCGCGGACACCCGGTGGGCTTTAACGCGAGTTTGCGCGATGAACTGCTGGCGTGCCGCGGCGACGAAGGCGCGCGCGCCGTGCTGCAACAACACCGCGCGCAATTGCGGCTGATCGCAAGTGACGATCCCGGCGTCGTGTATGACATCGACAGCCGTACCGATTTGCAGGGTGGCGCGTGATGCAGCCCGCCGACACGAGCTTTCGCATCGAGTACACCGTAACCCGCAATGAATACCTCGCCGGCCTGCGTGATACCTCGCAACTGCTGTTGCGCTCGGTGCAGTGGGGTGCCTTGATATATGTGCTGACCACCTTATCGGTGTTGTGCGGCATTGTGATCGGCATGGGCTACATTGAACTCATCAATGGTTACATCGGCAGAAACTGGCGTCTGCAATGGTTGATCGCGTTGGCGTTTTTGCTGGTTTGCCTGTTGACGATTTGGCAGCAGCGCCTGCGCGTGGCGCGCATCCACGAGGCGTGTGCGGCGGACGGCAACGGGCTGCTGGGCGCACAGGCGTTGATGTTGACGGACGAGGGGTTGACGCATGAAACACAGCACTCGACGGCGCGCGTCGCGTGGAGTGCCCTCAAGCACGTTGAGGTGGATGATTGTTATATATTGATTATATTGAATAATTATTCTTTCTGGCGAGTGCCGGCGCAGGCCTTCGCGGATGCCGTTCAGCGTGCGGCGTGGGTCGATGCGTTACGTGCGCGTACGGCGGACACGGTCTGGGTAACGGCGCCATCCCCAGCGCACGCGCCTTCGAATGCTGCGGCTGTGCCCGCGAGCGCTGAAGCTGAACCTTTCTCCGTTGCCGTTGTGATGCAAACCGCGCCGCTTGCGACCGCTCACGCTTTTGGCTTGCGCGAGAATCTGCGCGCGGGTGCGCGGCTGGCGTTGTTCCGGCGCGTGCCGCTGGACGCGTTCGTGGCGACTGCCGAGGCGTTCTCGCTGTTGGTGGCGATGGAGTTATTGTTGTTGTTGGCGTACGGCGTCGCTAGTGTCGCCAGTGTCGGATTGGAGGGCCAGTTGAATTATCATGCGTTGCCGCGCGCGCTGCTGGTGGTGCCGGCGGCGCTGCTTTTCGGCGTGTTCGTGGCGCGCGCGACGACAGAACGCACGATGACGCTGGCGTTGCCAGTGGCATTGTTGGCGGCGGGATTGATGGTGTCGGTGGCGGGCGCGCTGCTCGGCTTCGCGCTGGAACAAAAAATCGTCAAGGTTGCGGCGAAGTACTGGGCCTGGCTGTTTTATGTTCAGATCGCGTGGTGGTCCGTGATTATCCTGGTGACGGTATGGCGCTATACGCCGATGCAGCGGCAACGCAGCGCCGGCATGGGGGTGATGGGACTGGCACTGCTGGTCGCGCCGTCGGTGTGGTTTCCGCAGGACCGGTTGTGGATGCCGGCGCATAACCCTGAGGCGGAGCGGGCGCGGGCGGAAAAGTTTCAGGCGCTGGCCGACGAAAAGGGCTTTTACGCGCAACACGATGCCCTACAGCGCGCGCTTACGGCGTTGCTGCCGGAGCGGCCCGGCGTGATCGATGTCTATGCGCTGACCGCGGGACTGTATGCCAACGAAGATGTCTTCATGAAGGAAGTGCGGCTGATCGACGGGCTGATGCGGCAGCGCTTCGATGCCGCAGGGCGCGCGCTGGTGCTGCTGAACAACCCCAAGACCGTACATGAGTTTCCGCTGGCCAGCGCCACCAGCCTGACGGCGGCGTTAAAGCACATCGGCGGCCTGATGAACCGCGACGAGGATGTGTTGATGATGTATGTCTCGTCGCACGGCTCGGAGCGCCATGATCTGACGGTGAATTTCTGGCCGTTGCGCCTGAAACCCGTCAATCCCGCCGCGCTGAAACAGGCGCTGGAGGCCTCGCAAATCAAATGGAAAGTGCTGGTAGTGTCGGCGTGTTATTCTGGCGGCTTTATCGGGCCGTTGAAGGACGATCACACACTGATCATCACCGCGTCGAGTGCCACCAATACGTCTTTCGGCTGCGGCAATGAATCCGAAGCCACCTACCTGGCCAAAGCGCTGTACGACGAAGCGCTGCGCAAGACGTACTCCATCGAAGAGGCGTTCGGTGCCGCGCGCGAATCGATACGCGCGCGCGAAAAAGCGCAGGGCTTCGAGCCGTCCGAACCGCAAATCTTTGTGGGCGCGGCCATGCGCGAGAAGCTGATGCAGTTGCAGGCGCAGCTTGCGCAGCCTGAACGATAGCAAGGCTATAATTCACCCTCCCTATTTCAGATATCGAACCTCGCGAGAATAAAAATGCGATTTGAAGGCACCGACAATTATGTTGCAACCCATGACCTAATGATGGCGGTGAATGCCGCGATTACCCTGGAGCGGCCCTTGCTCATCAAGGGCGAGCCCGGCACCGGCAAGACCATGCTGGCGCTGGAGGTGGCGAAGGCGCTAAAACGACCGCTGTATGAGTGGCACATCAAATCCACCACCAAGGCGCAGCACGGCTTGTATGAATACGACGCGGTATCGCGGTTGCGCGATTCGCAATTGGGTGACGCCAAGGTTAAGGACATCGGCAATTACATCGTGCAGGGCATGTTGTGGAAGGCGTTTGAGTCGCCGGAGCCGTCGGTGTTGCTGATCGACGAGGTGGATAAGGCCGACATTGAGTTTCCGAACGACTTGCTGCGCGAGCTGGATCGCATGGAGTTTTATGTCTACGAGACGCAGCAACTCATCAAGGCCAAAACGCGTCCGCTGGTGATTATCACCAGCAACAACGAGAAGGAATTGCCGGATGCGTTTTTGCGCCGCTGCTTTTTTCATTACATTCGGTTTCCCGATCACGACACCATGACGCAGATCGTCGATGTGCATTTTCCCGGTATCAAGAAAATCCTGCTGAGTCAGGCACTGAATGCGTTTTTTGAAATTCGTGACGTGCCGGGGCTAAAGAAAAAGCCCTCCACCTCGGAGTTGCTGGATTGGCTGAAGCTGCTGGTAGCCGAAGATATCTCGCCCGAAACACTGCACAGCCAGGATCAGCACAAGATCATCCCGCCGCTGCACGGCGCGCTGCTCAAGAACGAGCAGGACGTGCATTTATTCGAGCGCCTGGTGTTCATGACGCGCAAGAAGTAAGCGGCTTCGGCGGGGGATGGCATGGCGCAGCGCGGATTTCCGCCGGTCATCGACAGGGACATTAGGGTGTTGATACTCGGCAGCTTTCCCAGCCCGGCGTCGCTGGCGAAAAAACAGTACTACGGACACCCGCAAAATCATTTCTGGAAGCTGATGGGCGCGCTGCTGAATCAGCCGCTGTATGAGATGGATTACGCCCAGCGGTTGCCGCTGCTGCTGAAAAACCACATTGGCCTGTGGGATGTGCTGCACCGGTGCGAGCGCGCCGGTGCGCTGGACAGCCAGATACGCCAGGCGGTGAACAACGATTTTCGCCGCGTCACGCGCGTGGCGCGCCATCTTAATCGCGTGTGTTTTAACGGCAAGACGGCGGGACGCTTCGCCCCGGTGTTTGCCGACGCGGGCGATGAATCGCTGGAAACGCTGGTGCTGCCGTCGTCGAGTCCGGCGTACACGCTCAAGTTCGAGTTGAAACTGGAGGCGTGGCGTGGCGTATTGCGTTAGCGCCAGTGAGAGCGATGGCTGTGACCGTGCCCGTGGCGGTGACCGTGTCCGCTGTAAACAATACGCGGAGCGTAATACGCCGGCGGGGCGTACACCACGCGAGGCGCGTAGTAAACGGGAGGCGGCGGATAGTAGGCCGGCTCGTAATACACCGGCGCCGGGTAGTAGACCGGCGCGGGCACGCCAATGACGATGCCGAACGATACGCCGCCGGCGTAGGCCGATGACAGGCCGCCGGCCGTGAAGAGGGTCAGTGCGCCAAGGGCCGTAGCGAGGGTCTTGTTCATGAGAGTTCTCCTTTACAATGTTTATGCAGCGTCATACTACGGGCCAAAGTTCGACAAAGCCGTTACGAATTGTAAGAAAATGTATCTCAAAAAAGTCTGTTAAAAAAAAATGCTTATAGAATTTTTCCTAAAACTGAAAGATGGCGGTGTGCCGGTTTCCATCAAGGAATTCCTGGTGCTGCTCGAAGGCTTTCAGAAGCAAGTCGTCTACGGCAATGTCGAGGATTTTTACTATCTGTCGCGCACCTGTCTGGTGAAGGACGAAAAGTATTTCGACCGGTTCGATCGCGTGTTCTCGGCGTACTTCAAGGGCATCATTGATATCGAAGGCATCGAAGCGAAAATTCCCGAAGAGTGGCTGCGCAAACTGGCCGAGCGGCATTTATCCGAGGAAGAAAAGAAGCTCATCGAATCACTCGGCGGCTGGGACAAGCTGATGGAGACGCTGAAAAAGCGTCTCGAAGAACAAAAAGGACGCCATCAGGGCGGCAGCAAATGGATAGGCACCGCAGGTACCAGTCCGTTCGGCGCGTATGGCTACAACCCGGAAGGGGTGCGCATCGGGCAGGAGGAGTCGCGCCACCGCCGCGCGGTGAAGGTGTGGGATCAACGCGAATACAAAAATCTCGATGGTGACGTGGAACTCGGCACGCGCAATCTCAAGGTGGCGCTGCGCAAGCTGCGCAAGTTCGCACGCACCGGCTCGCCGGACGAACTGGATATGGAAGACACCATCCGTTCAACAGCCAAGAATGCGGGTTGGCTCGATTTGAAGATGGTGCCGGAGCGGCACAACGCGGTGAAGGTGCTGCTGTTTTTTGATATCGGCGGATCGATGGACGATCACATTCGCGTGTGCGAGCAACTGTTTTCCGCCACGCGCACCGAGTTCAAGCACATGGAGTATTTTTACTTCCATAATTTTTTGTACGAACGCGTGTGGAAGGACAACCGCCGCCGCCACAACGAACGCATCGCGACCATGGACATCTTGCACAAGTACGCCCATGACTATAAAGTCATTTTCATCGGCGACGCGACCATGAGCCCGTATGAAATCACCTATCCGGGCGGCAGCGTGGAGCACACCAACGAGGAGCCGGGCGCGGTATGGATGCAGCGCGTGCTTAGCATTTACCCGAATACCATCTGGATTAATCCGCAAAACGAATCATTGTGGGATTACCACGAATCGATACGCATCACCCGCGACATCATGTCGAACCGCATGTTTCCACTCACCATCGACGGGCTGGATCGCGGCATGCGGTTGTTGTCGAAGGCGCACTGACGGCGGGTGCTGTAGGTTGGTGCTGAGCTTGCGAAGCCCAACACAAACACGGTTGCCTATGGCTGAGCTCGTTGATGTTGGGCTTGGCAGCCCAACCTACGAATGGCTTTTGTGATCTGGCGTGAGGAAGCGCCTCAGCGTGCGGCTTGCCGCCGGTCGCCTCCCGGCGGTGGACAGGTTTTCAGAATTTCGTCCACCGTGGTCAGCCCGGCCGCGACTTTCATCGCGCCGTTGATGCGCAGCGGTTTCAAGCCTTCCTTGTAGGCTTGTTCGCGAAACGCCTCAAGATCGGTTTTGTCGGTGATGTGACGTTTGATGTCCGGCGTGAGTACCATGGTTTCATAAATGCCGATGCGTCCCATGTAGCCGGTCATGCGGCACTCCAGGCAGCCTTTGCCGATGGTGGTCTTGCCCTTGGGATTGGGCGCCTTCCACGGCGCGACCAGATCGTCCCAGGTCGCGTCGTCAAGATCCGTTTGCTCCTTGCAATGCGGGCAGATGGTGCGTATCAACCGTTGCGCCATCACGCCCAGCAGCGACGATTGCAGCAGATACGCGGGCACGCCCAGATCGATGAGACGCGTAATCGCCGACGGTGCGTCGTTGGTGTGCAGCGTGGACAGCACCAGATGGCCGGTCAGCGCGGCCTGCACCGCCATCTCGGCGGTTTCCAGATCGCGTATCTCGCCCACCATGATGATGTCTGGGTCTTGGCGCATCAGCGTGCGGATGCCGCTGGCGAAATCCACGCCGATGGCGGTTTGCACTTGCATCTGGTTAAACGCGGGTTCGACCATTTCGATCGGGTCTTCCACCGAGCACACGTTGACGTCGGGCGTCGCCAGCGTTTTGAGCGTGGAATACAGCGTGGTGGTTTTTCCGGATCCCGTCGGCCCGGTGACCAGCACGATGCCGTGCGGCGCCGTCACCATCTGCTTCCATTTGCGCTCGTCGTCTTCGCCGAAACCGAGTTCGGAGTAATCCTTGACCAGCGTATCGGGATCAAAAATACGCATCACCATTTTTTCGCCGAAGGCGGTGGGCATGGTGGACAGGCGCAATTCGATTTCGCGCCCGTCGGGTGAAACGGTTTTCAAACGGCCATCCTGCGGTCGGCGTTTTTCCACCACGTCCATGCGGCCGAGTATCTTGATGCGCGAAGTCATCGCCACCAGCACCGGCGTGGGGATTTGGTAGACCTGATGCAGCGCGCCGTCGATGCGAAAACGCACGTTGCCGATATCACGCCGCGGCTCGATGTGGATATCGCTGGCGCGCTGCTGGAAGGCATAAGTGAACAGCCAGTCGCAGATATGAACAATGTGCTGATCGTTGGCGTCGAGCTTGCCGCTGCGCCCGAGCTGCATCAGTTGTTCAAAATTGGTGACGTCGCTGAACTCGCCGCGATCCTGCGCCGAGGCGGTCTTGACCGAACGCGCGAGGTTGTAGAACTCGACGATATACGACTGAATTTCGACCGGGTTGGTGATGACGCGTTTGATCTCCAGCCGCAACACGTGCTTGAGTTGTTCTTCCCATACGCGGACGTAGGGTTCCGAGGTGGCGATGGTGACTTCATGGGCGGTTACCGCCACCGGCAGAATCTTGTAGCGTTCCGCGTAGGCGTTGGACATCACCTTGGTCACCGCCGCGAAATCGACTTTGAACGGATCAATGTGGAAATAATCCAGGCCGCACTTTCCCGACAGCCACTGCGTCAGGGTTTCAAGGTGCAGCACTTTGCGGGGGTCGCGCGGGTCTTTCCACTTCTGGTTGGCGATGATGATCAGCGGATGCTGGGTCGACTGGATCGAACGGCGATTGACGAGCAGTTGCTCCGCGGCTTCCTTGGACACCAGTTTGTCGGCGACCAGATCGGCAACCAGTTGATTCAGCGTGAGCGGTCGGTCGCTCTGTGGGGCGGAGGGGCTGGAGGGATTCGCCGGATTCACCGATGGGGTCTGGGTTGAGAGGGCCACGTTGCTTCCGTTGAGGAGTTGCAATGCGTTGACTATACGTCGAATAGCCTTCTAGCTCAATGAGTTATCTGGAGATTCGCGCATGTGTGGTTAAGCTGCTGCACCTGGAATTTCGCCGCGAATTTCAGCTGCGCGCGGGCCGGCGATTACTGGCGACCAGCGCGGCACCGGACCGGCCTCGTGATTCAAAATAAAGCAGACTGAATGAGCGTATCGATTGCACATGCCGTCAAAAATGACCAGGTTCTGCATTTACCGCTCCCCGATGTCGCGTACGCTGAACAGCAGCCCAAGTACTATCACTGCAACGCCGGCGTTCAAGGCCACTACGGCGAGCAGCCCGTAGTGGATGCTAAGCGCGGAATCCAGTGGCGCCCATAGGAGTATCGACAACACAAGTGCGCGCCACGCATCGCGCGTGGGGTTACGAAAGTAGTTCCTGACCAGAGCAAAGAACAGAACCACCCCAACTGGCCACCGTCGGCCCGAAGACACTGATGAGAAACATCACCGTATCGGATGCCTTGTTGGCGCCGAAAATGGCGGACGCCAGCGTTTGTTGCAAGTCAGGCGAAAGCGGTAGCAGAGTGAGCGCCATTCCGGCGATCACATGCGCCAGCGCAATGAAGAGAAGCAGCCGCTCGGATAGGGAAATCTTGCTCACCATTTATATTAATCATGGAACGGATGAGTATGTTAGCGAAGTAGCGTCCGCACCGTAATGGTGCCTAATATGAATTTAATGTTCTTTTATGGTGCAATTAACAGGTTTGCCAATATAAAAAATTGTTTAAAAACAGTTACTTGAATTTTGGAACATCTCTTGCTTATTTGGTGCGAACAATTTCAATAGGAGTGCATAGGGAATGGAAGCCTTAAAAATCAGTAACGACACGCTATTCATATTGCTGGGCGCAATTATGGTGTTAGCGATGCATTCCGGGTTCGCGTTTCTGGAACTCGGTACCGTGCGCAGCAAGAATCAGGTGAATGCGCTGGTGAAGATTATGTGTGATTTTGCGATCTCCACCATGGCCTACTTTTTTGTCGGCTACTCGGTGGCGTATGGCGTGGATTTTTTTGTCGGCGCCGAAAAGCTTGCCGAGAAAAGCGGCTTTGAGCTGGTCAAGTTTTTCTTCCTGCTGACGTTCGCGGCGGCGGTGCCGGCGATTATTTCGGGCGGCATCGCGGAGCGCTCCAAGTTCAATACGCAACTGATCGCCACCGCGATTATCGTGGGGCTGATTTATCCGTTCTTCGAGGGCATCGCGTGGAACGACAAGTATGGCGTGCAGGAGTGGATCAAGGCCGCCACCGGTGAAAAGTTTCATGACTTCGCCGGCTCGGTGGTGGTGCATGCGGTCGGCGGCTGGCTGGCGATCGTCGCGGTGATTCTGCTGGGTGCGCGCACGGGGCGTTATCCCAAGGGCGGCGGGGTCACGGCGCAACCCCCGTCTAGCATTCCGTTTCTGGCGCTGGGCGCATGGATACTGGCGGTAGGTTGGTTCGGATTTAACGTGATGTCGGCGCAGACCATCGACAAGATTTCCGGGTTGGTTGCCGTCAATTCACTGATGGCGATGGCGGGCGGCACGATCGCGGCGCTGATCGCCGGGCGCAACGATCCGGGTTTTGTGCATAATGGCCCGTTGGCCGGGCTGGTGGCGGTGTGCGCAGGTTCTGACGTGATGCACCCGCTGGGTTCGCTGGTGACCGGCGCGGTGGCGGGAGTGCTGTTCGTGGTGATGTTCACGCTGACACAAAACCGGTTGAAGATCGACGACGTGCTCGGCGTGTGGCCGCTGCACGGCTTGTGCGGCGCATGGGGCGGTATTGCCTGCGGCATCTTCGGCCCCAAGAGCATGGGCGGCATGGGTGGGGTCAGCATGGGCGCGCAGTTGATCGGCACCGGTCTTGGTATCGCTGTGGCAGTGGTTGGCGGTTTCATCCTGTTTGGCCTGCTCAAGGTGACACTGGGCTTACGGCTGAGCGAAGAAGAAGAGTTTGATGGTTCTGATCTCAGCGTTCACAAAATCAATGCTACGCAGGAGCGTGGCGGCTGGTAGACCATCGTGAAATGGATGTGTTGAAAAGGGAAGCGCCGCAATTGCGGCGCTTTTCGTTTTTCAAGCGCCTATATAACGCATGAAACCCAGGAAACTCAGGCGCTAATGCGTAATTAGCAGCAGCCGAAAATCGCTTTGCCGAGTACGTCGCCGAATCCGGCGAACAACATCCCCACGCAAAGCACGAGTATGGCTACGCGGATGGACTAGAGCATGCCTCCACGCACAGTCAGTTCATCACCATCTTGGGCCGCATGCGAATGACTTTCCAGCCGATGATCAGTGTCGAAGCGATAACTGCCGCCGAACTGACGCTGGCAAGTAATTCCCATGCGCAGTTTTGCCAAGCAAAACGTCCTGCCGTTAGCAGGAGCACCACGACAACATAAAAAACAATGAGATGGCGTTTCATGCGTCTATTGTATTGGGTTGTGTCGAATTTGTGGCGCGCCGCCTATTCAGTAGGTGACCGTGCCGGTCATGGCGATATTCCCCGACGGCCCCGCAGTCCACAGTTGCGCCGTGGCGCCGTCCGCCGACGGAATGCCGCCGACGGTGAGCTTTTCAATGTGGAATAACGGGCTGACCGCGCGGTAATCGAGCTTGCGCACGGGTTTCACAGCGTTGCGGCGGCTCAAGTCGAGCAGCAGCGTAGTTTGCAGCGGGCCATGCACGATCAGGCCGGGGTAGCCTTCTTCCTTGCGGCAGTAGTCGATGTCGTAATGAATGCGGTGGGCGTTGAAAATCAGCGCGGAGTATCTGAACAACATCGCTTCGTCGGGCATCACCTCGTGCCGCCACACAGCGTTTGCTGGCGCGGGTTTACCTGCGGGTACGGGAGCGCCGGGCACGGCGGCGTCGCGGTAAACAATGTCGTGTTCTTCCACCACCGCGATTTTGTTTGACGCGCTCACCGTGTGGCGTACCGTGACAAAGACCAGATTGCCGCTTTTGCCGGACTTGGGTTCGACCGAAAGAATTTCCGATTCGCGACTGAGTTTTTCACCGATCTTGATCGGACGCTGAAAGTCGAGACGCCCGCCGGCCCACATGCGGCGCGGCAAACTCACTGGCGGCAAAAATCCGCCGCGCTTCGGGTGGCCGTCGTGCGCGAGTTCGCGCGCGAGTGCGGTTTCCAGAAAATACGTCCAGTGCCAGCCCTCGGGAATCGCATCACCCTCGCGTGGCGGCGGGTCATCGCGATCGAGAGTGGCGGCCATCGCTGCTATCGGCCACGCGGTGGCGAGGTCTTGGTGGGATTCCTTGCGGCCTATCCACTGGCGCAAATGCTCTAACGAATCGGTCATGAAATATCCAATAAAAACATATATTTACGGTTTATCGTCTTACTTCTTCTTTTTGCCGTAGTAGGCTTTTTCGACCGTCTCGCGCTCGATGCGGTAATAGTCTTCCAGACCGATCAGCGTTTCGATGTCGTGGCGGGCGGTGACCCATTCCGTTGGTGTCATGCCGGTGTAGTCGCCGGTTTTTTTCAGTTCCAGCAGCGCTTTACGCATGAAGTGAAACTGCACGCCTACCGACAGAATGGCGTCGATGCAGCCGGCGTAACCCATGTCTTTCAGTTGTTCGTTCGAATACAGCGGGCGTTTGTCGCGGTTGCCGCGGCTTTGCACATACACCATCGGCAGCTTGCACGCCTTGGGCGCGTCGATGGTTTCCTTGTCGCTGCGTGGGAAGATCAGCCCCATGTCGGCGCCCGCGTCGGCAGCCACGTGCATGCGTTTGACGGCCTCCTTGTAGCCCTGCTCGCGGCAAGCGTCCGAGCGCGCGATGATGACAAAATCCGGGTCGCTTTCATCGCGCTGCGCGCAGGCGAGCTTGATCTTGTCGCGGTACTCGTTGAGCGGAATGTTGTGCGCGACATAGGTGTGATAGTGCGCGCGCTTGGGAAACAACTGGTCTTCGATATGCACGCCCGCGATGCCCGCGCGGATGCATTCGCGGATGGTGCGCATGGTGTGCAGCGGCTCTCCCCAGCCCGCGCCGGCGTCCATCACAACGGGGATTTTCAAGCCATTGGCGACATCGCTGGCGACGCGAATTTGTTCGCTCATGGTCAACTGCGGCTCGCTAATCGTCGTGCTGCCGCCGGTGACAAAGCCGCCGACGTACACGCTCTTGAAGCCGATACTCTGAATCAGCTTGCCGGTAAGCGCGTCATGCGCGGTGGGCAGTTCCAGAAACTTCTTCGCGTTGACGAGCTTGCGCAGAGCGGTGGAGGCGCGGTACATGATATGGATTCCTTGCGGGGTCGGTTGAAAGTGCGCGAATTTTACCGCAGGTCACTACGGACAGAGTTGTCATCGTTCGGTGACGTGGCTTGGCACTACCGCCGAAACGTCGCGCAAAAATCCTCTGATCCCAACCATGATTGATCGATGACGCGGCCGTATCTGAAAATCAGCGTGCGTTCGCAGGTCGCGTAGGCATCGCGCGTGGCGCCGCTGGTGACACCGATGCCGATACCCACGCCCATGCCGCTGCCGGCGGAAACACTGATCGAGGGACGCAAGGCGCCGCGCGGCGCCTGGCCTACCGAAAACCAGGTGTAGATCAGCCGGCCGTCGTCGAATGAGGTGCTGCGCACCGGCGTTCCCCATCGCAACACCACGTCTTCGTAGCTCGCGCCCAGCCAGGCGTTGCGCACCGGCGTGATATCGGTTCGCGTCGTGGTGCACCCGGCCAAGTGCAGCGTGACGCCGAGCAACGCGGTGAACAACCTGCCGGATCGTGCCGTGCTCATCGGATTATTGCCCTGCCAACAACTGGCCCAACTCCCGCGCAGAAAACTTTTCCATGTCCAGCACCACATCGCGGATGCGTTCCGCCCGCGGGCGCGAGATGGCAAGTTCGGCGTTTTCCATGAACTTGGCGGCGATTTCGTCGCCGGTCAGCCCGCATTCACCCGCGCCGCGATTGATTTTTTCCATGTGTATTAACTCGCGGCCATCCTTGGTGGTGACCACCACGCCGCCGGAAAAATAGGTCGGAAATTGCGAATCCGGATCGGCGTCGTGCGACACGTGTTGCGCGAGTGCGAGAATTTCCTTGTCGTTCAACGCATCGGTTTCGAGTTCGGCAAAACCGAATTTGCCGCGCACAAAACACGCGGCTACCACGTACTGCACGCTGAATTTGGCCATGTAATCCGACACGGGTTTGCGGCGCATCTCCGCCGGCTCGCACACGTAGTGGAAGGTATCCGGGTGCAGCAGCGCACGCACGTGGGTGATGTCCTGCGGTTTTAGGTTGTGCTTGCGCTTCAAGGCCAGCGCGGCGTCGGCGCAGGCGTGCAGCAGGTGGCAGATCGGATACGGTTTGATCGCCACTTCATCGAGAACCCATTTGTCACCGAGCGCGCGGGTCATCGCGGCCAAGTCAACTTCATCGAGTCTGCCGCCGGTGTGCGAGCGGAACAGGCCGTCCGGGCCTTCGTAAATGCGCCGCGTGCCGATGAAGCCACCGCGCGCAAGCGATGCCGCCGTGATGCCACCGAC
>CAWUUY010000150.1:0-12471 GCA_963924885.1 uncultured Burkholderiales bacterium
TTGTCGCAAAACTTCTGGTACGCCGCCTGCACCGGGTCACGCGCGCGTTGACGCCGCGCCAGCGTCATGAATGCGAGCGCCGCGGTGGCAATGATCGTGGCCGCGATCAGCAACATCGCCAGCGTGCGGTGCGTGTCGCCGTCGAGTCCCGCGCGATACAGCAGCGCGCGCTGGCTTTCGAGGTTGTAGCCGAGCACGGACTGATTCCATGCGTTGGCGATGGCGTCCAGCCGCAGTCCCAGTTGGTGAAACAGCGCGTTCCTGCCGCGCAGCATGCCGCGCGGCAGTTGCGCGCCTTCGGGCAGCGCGGCGGACAGGCCGCTGTCAGCGCGCATCGGCGATACCGCGTTGGTGGGATCGACACGCACCCAGCCGCGTTGCTCGATCCACACTTCCGTCCACGCATGCGCTTCGGACTGGCGCACGATCACATAGTTGCCCAGCGGATTGTATTCGCCGCCGAGATAGCCGGTGACCACTCGCGCGGGCACGCCCGCCGCGCGCATCAGCACCACGAACGCCGAGGAAAAATGCTCACAAAAACCCTGGCGCGTGGTGAATATGAATTCATCGACGGAATGGCGTCCCAGCAACGGCGGCTCCAGCGTGTAGGTAAATTTCTGTTCGCGAAAATACGCCAGCGCGGCGTTCATGATGGCCTCGTTGCTGCTGTGCTGGTTGCGCAGTTCGCGCCCCATGTCCAGCGTGCGCGGATTGAAGCCGCGCGGCAGTTGCAGCGCGCGGCGCAGCGTAAATTCGTTGCTGTTCGCGCCGGCCGTGTAATCGAGATACGACACCGTGTCGTAGCGCCGGCGGCTGATCACTGGTGTTTGCGACATCAGCAGATGATCCTGCGTGATAAACGATCCGGGCGGCAGCGCGCCCGGCATGTCCAGCGCAAACAGCCAGCGGCGGCTATGCGGCTCGACGGTGACGCTGTAGTTCACCGGGTTCTCGCGTCGCTCCAGGTCGATGCGGTTCAGCAGCGGGCGCGGTGGCGAGGTCCAGGTCAAGCCGTCGAATTCCAGCAGCACAGGGCCGCGCCAGTAGAGTTTGTTGGGCGGCGGCACCGGGCTGGCGAATTCCGCGCGCAGCGCCACTTCGTCCGATAACACCAGTTGGTTAATCGTGCCGGGACTCATGCTGTCCGACAGGCCCGTGACGCCCGCGAAGGCGTCTGACGGCATGCCCCACAGCGGCCCCTGCACACGCGGGAACAGCACGAAAAAGATGAGCATCAGCGGCACGGATTGCGCGAGCATCACTGCCGCCGTGCGCAACGGCGCGCGGGTGTCCGCGTCCTGTTGTGTGTATTGCAGGCCGATCATTGCCGCCGTGATCACCCACACGCAGCCCAGCAAATACAGCGCGGTGGGGATCGACTGCGTGTAGAAAAAATTGGTGATGACGAGAAAATAGCTGATAAACGCCAGTACCATGCCGTCGCGCTGGGAGCGGGTTTCCATCAGCTTGAGCGACAGCATCAGTGTCAGCAGCGCGACGCCGGCGTCGCGTCCGAACAACGTGCGGTAGTGCAGGAAGATCAACGCCGCGGTCGCGATGACGATGGCCACCAGCAGCCAGCGTGCCGGTAACGCGGTGCGAGTGCGCCCAAGATAGGCGCGCCAAACGCACATTACAGCGGCAATCGCACTTAACCAGACCGGCAGCCGCTCGGCGTGCGGCGCGGCCACCAGCGCGAACGCAGCGATGAGCCAGAGGGTATTGCGCATACTGATGGCGGGTGTGGTGTCAGCCATGATGGTACGGCAGATCGTAGAGCGCCAGAGATTCGAGACAACGTTCGCGATGCGCCTCGCCACTGGACATCCCGAGCGTGGTTCCCGGCAAGCGCAAACCGTAATTCAACTGCCGGGCATCGGCATCAAGCACCCAGCGCGTCATGCGCGAGAGTTTTTCCTCGACCGGCATGCGCGGCGGCAGTTGATCCCACGAGAGCCAGATTTCGCTCGCCGCCTGTCCGGTGTACTGCTTGGTGTACAGGCCTTGCCCGCGCGCGGTGGCTTTCCAGGCGACGTGGCGCGGCGGATCGCCCACGTGATAGGGCCGCAGACCCGCGAAATCTTCCTGTCCCTGGCCGTGCGCCGCGCCCATGCCTTGCGCGGCCTCGGCGGGCGGCAGCGGCAATCCTTCCGACTCGGGACGCGGATATACGATGCAATACATGTCGGGCCGTACATGGCTCCAGGCGTTATAAAGTCCCAACGGGAATCGGGTGAACAGCGTCAGGCGGCCAAGGCGCAATTTACCCCGGTGTTCGGCGGGTATCGCGACGCCGATCTGCGCCGTGGCGTGGGCGGGTACGTCGGTAAATTCCACACCGGCACCGCCGCGCCTATCGAGCGACAGGCCGATGGCGTGGCGTGCGTGGTCTTTCGGATTGGACAGATTCAGCGTGAAGTGCGCTTCACCGCCGGCGAATACGGCGCGCGCACGGCCGCCGGTCACCTGTAGCCGCGCGAGATTGCGAAACGTGAACAGCATGCCGTTGAACGCCATCGCCACCAGCAGGAACGTCAGCACAAAGCCGAGACTCAGGTTGTAGTTGATCGCGCCCAGCAGCATCATCACCAGCACGGCGGCAAATACAAACCCGAGGCGCGTGGGCAGGATGTACACGCGACGCCGCACCAGATCAATCGTGCCGGATTCCGGCGTGCGTGGCTGCATGAACCAGTTGGCGAAGCGGAAATTCAGCGTGGCAAGCATGGTTGCGTTTGGAGTTCAGATTTCTCGCAACGTCGAACTGCGGTCAAGGAATTGCGACGCTTTGTATCAGCCGCGCCGCGACATCGGCGCTGCTGGATGCGGTGTCGCGCGCCGCGCCGGCGGGACTCAGGCGGTGGCCCACCACGCCGGGCAGCACGGCCTGCACATCCTCGGGCACCACGTGTTTGCGCGCATCGAGCAAGGCCCACGCGCGCGCAGCCTGTGTCAGCGCCAGCGCCGCGCGCGGCGACAATCCGCCGACGTAATCAGGACTGCGACGGGTGTGGCCCACCAGCGCCTGCACGTAATCGAGCAAGGCATCCGATATATGCAACTGCTGCGCGTCTCGCTGTAACGCGAGCAATTCGGCGGGTTGCATGCAGGGCGTCATTTTTTCCATCAGATCGCGGCGGTTCTCGCCCCGCAGCAGCGCGCGTTCGGCGTTGGCATCGGGATAGCCGAGTTCGATGCGCATCAGAAAGCGGTCGAGCTGCGATTCGGGCAGTGGAAAAGTGCCGATCTGGTGCGACGGGTTCTGCGTCGCGATGACAAAAAACGGATCGGGCAGTTTGCGTGTTTCGCCTTCGATGGTGACCTGATGTTCTTCCATGGCCTCAAGCAGGGCGCTTTGCGCCTTGGGCGTGGCGCGGTTGATTTCGTCGGCCAGCACCACCTGCGAAAAAATCGGCCCCGGATGAAATTCAAATTTGGCGCGCTCGTTGTTGTAGACCGCCACGCCCAGCACATCGGCGGGCAAGAGATCGCTGGTGAACTGAATGCGATGAAAATTCAAACCGAGCGAGGCCGCCAGCGCGTGCGCCAGCGTGGTCTTGCCCACGCCCGGCACGTCCTCGATCAGCAAATGGCCGCGCGCGATCAAACAAGCCAGCGCGAGCCGAATCTGCTTTTCCTTGCCGAGAATGATGCTGCTGACCTGCTGTGTGAATCGTTCTATTTTTGCCATTAAAAAACCAATAAAAACAAGTAGTTACGATGGATTCGTGAGTGTGCAGTCGGACAGGTATTATACGTGCCTTAGTTCACATAACGTCTGCGGAGTTCCACAGTGACGACTGCATTTATCACGCATCCCGATTGCGCGCTGCACGACATGGGCGCACATCATCCCGAATGCCCGGCACGGCTCGCGGCAATACACGATCAATTGATTGCCTCTGGCCTGATGAATCATATCCAGCAGGCCGACGCACCCAAAGCCACACGCGAGCAGCTCGAACGCGTGCATGAGGCGGGTTACCTTGATGCAATCGAGGAAGCCTCGCCGGTCACGGGTATGGTGCATCTGGATCCCGACACCGCGATGAACCCGCACACGCTGGATGCCGCATTGCGCGCGGCGGGGGCGGGGGTGTTGGCAACCGATGAAGTCATCAGTGGCAAAGCGGAAAACGCTTTTTGCGCGGTGCGTCCTCCGGGGCATCACGCGCAGCGTGGCCGCGCAATGGGATTTTGCGTGATCAACAGCGTGGCGGTCGCCGCCGCACACGCACTGGAACATCACGGACTGGAACGCGTGGCGATCATCGATTTTGACGTGCATCACGGCAACGGCACCGAGGAGATTTTTCGCGACGACGAACGTGTGCTGATGGTGTCCACTTTTCAGCATCCGTTTTATCCCTACAGCGGGACGGAAGGCCGCTCGGAACGCATGGTGAATATCCCGCTGGCGGCACGCAGCGGCGGCAAGGAATTCCGCGCGGCGGTGGAAACCTACTGGCTCCCGGCGTTGGAGGCGTTCAAGCCGCAAATGCTGTTTATCTCGGCGGGGTTTGACGCGCACCGCGAGGACGATCTGGCGATGCTTCAGTTCGTGGAAGCCGATTACGCTTGGGTGACTGAAAAACTGATGGCGGTGGCCACCAAACATGCCGGCGGGCGCATTGTGTCGCTGCTCGAAGGCGGCTACTCGTTAAGCGCGCTGGGGCGCAGCGCGGCGGTGCATGTGAAAGTGTTGGCGGGGTTGTAGGTTGCGTTAAACAATCACCGCTGCCACCACATTGCGTCCTTCCGCCATCAAAATATTGAACGTACGGCAGGCGGCGGCGGTGTCCATCGATTCGACGCCGATTTGCGCGCGCGCGAACTCGCGCAGTGTTGCCAGCGCCGGAAAGCGATGAGTGGCGCCGGTGCCCAGCAGCAGTATTTCCGGTTTCAGTGCCAGCAGATAATTCAGCGCCTCGGGGCTTAGCGCATCGAGGCTGGCGACGCTCCAGGTATCGTGAATGACCTCCGGCGTAACAACGATGGAGCGCTCGTAGCGCTGCTTGTTCACCTCGACATAGCCGCTACCGTAGCCGGTGAACTGCTTTTGATCGCCAATTTTTGCTAGATGGAGTTTCATAAGTTTATGATTTGCTTGAAGTTCCTTGCTCGGCTAAAATTATACGCTTTACGCGCTGCTCATTTAGAAACAGGCATTCACAGAAAAAATGGAAGAATTCCCCCGCATCAAACGGCTGCCGCCGTATGTGTTTAACGTTACCGGCGAATTGAAACTCGCGGCGCGACGGCGCGGCGAAGACGTGATCGATTTCAGCATGGGCAATCCCGATGGCCCCACGCCGCGGCACATCGTCGATAAGCTGATCGAGACGATCCAGCGCCCGGATACCCACGGTTATTCGGTGTCCAAGGGCATCCATCGCCTGCGCAAAGCGATTTGCAACTGGTATCAGACACGCTACAAGGTCGAGCTCGATCCGGATTCCGAAGCGATTGTCACCATCGGCTCCAAGGAAGGTATCGCGCATCTGGCGCTGGCGACGCTGGAGCGCGGCGACGTGGTGCTGGTGCCCAACCCCAGTTACCCGATTCATATTTACGGCCCGGTGATCGCCGGTGCCGATATCCGCCATGTGCCGATGCAGACGGATATTGATTTTTTCGATGCGCTGGAAAAAGCGATCCGCGACGGCTACCCCAAGCCCAAGATGCTGATTGTGAATTTCCCCAGCAACCCGACCGCGCAATGCGTGGATCTGGCGTTTTTCGAGCGGCTGATCGCGATTGCGCGAGAACACAACATTTACGTGGTGCATGATCTGGCCTACGCCGACATTGTGTTCGACGACTACAAGGCGCCGTCGATCCTGGAAGTGCCGGGTGCAAAAGAAGTCGCGGTCGAGTTTTTCACCATGTCGAAAAGTTACAACATGGCCGGCTGGCGCGTGGGCTACATGGTCGGCAACCGCGATCTGGTCAACGCGCTTGGGCGCATGAAGAGCTATCACGACTACGGCACCTTCACGCCGATTCAGGTGGCCTCGATCATCGCGCTCGAAGGCCCGCAGGATTGCGTCGCAGAAGTGCGGCAAACCTATCAGAACCGCCGCGACGTGTTGTGCGCGGGTTTGCACGCGGCGGGCTGGAATGTGGATATCCCCAAGGCGACCATGTACGTGTGGGCGCAGATACCGGAGACCTACAAAAAAATGGGGTCGCTGGAATTCTCCAAAAAACTGCTGGCCGAAGCTAAGATCGCCGTCGCGCCGGGCACCGGGTTTGGCCATTACGGCGATAACCATGTGCGTTTTGCCATGATTGAGAATGAAGCTCGGACGCGGCAAGCAGTACGTGGGATCAAGGAAATGTTTCGCAAGGATGGACTGTTATGAAACCGATCAACGTAGGCCTGCTCGGCATCGGCACCGTCGGCAGCGGCACGTTTACCGTGCTGGACCGCAACCGCGAGGAAATCTCGCGCCGCGCGGGGCGTGCAATCTTCATCACGGTGGTGGCGGACAAGGACACGGCGCGTGCCGATAGCGTTGTCACGGGCCGCGCCAAGGTCGTTGATGATGCGCTGCAAGTGGTCAACGATCCCAACGTTGATATTGTTGTTGAACTAATCGGCGGCACCGGCATCGCCAAAGACTTGGTGTTGAAAGCCATTGCCAATGGCAAGCATGTGGTCACCGCTAACAAGGCGCTGCTGGCGAAACACGGCAACGAGATTTTCGCCGCCGCGCAAAAAAAGGGTGTGATGGTGGCGTTCGAGGCGGCGGTGGCGGGTGGCGTGCCGATCATCAAGTCGTTGCGCGAAGGGCTGGCGGCGAACCGCATTGAATGGATCGCCGGCATTATCAACGGCACCTCGAATTTTATTTTGTCGGAAATGCGCGACAAGGGCGCGAGCTTTGACGACGTGTTGAAGCAGGCGCAAAAGCTCGGTTACGCCGAGGCCGACCCCACGTTCGATATCGAGGGCACCGACGCCGCGCACAAACTCACTATCATGGCGGCCATCGGTTTTGGCATCCCGATGCAGTTCGAGGCGGCCTACACCGAAGGCATTTCCAAACTCACGCGCCAGGATATTCAATACGCCGAGGAACTGGGTTACCGCATCAAGCTCCTCGGTATCGCCAAACGCAAGGTGAACGGCATCGAGCTGCGCGTGCATCCGACGCTGATACCCGCGAAGCGTCTTATCGCCAATGTCGAAGGCGTGATGAACGCCATTCTGGTCAAGGGCGACGCGGTGGGGCAGACCATGTTTTACGGCGCGGGCGCCGGGGCCGAGCCGACCGCTTCCGCCGTGGTTGCCGATTTGATTGATGTTGCGCGCACCATGACGGTAGACCCGGAACACCGCGTGCCGCATCTGGCGTTTCAGCCCGATCAGTTGTCCGACGTGGCAATCCTGCCGATGGGCGAGGTCGAAACCTCGTATTACCTGCGGCTGCGCGTGTTCGATAAACCCGGCGTGCTGGCAGATATCACGCGCGTGCTGGCCGATCTGGGTATTTCCATCGATGCCATGGTACAAAAAGAGCCGAGCGAAGGCGAAGAGCAAGTGGACATCATCATGCTCACGCATCGCACGCTGGAGAAACACGTTAATGCGGCAATCAGAAAAATCGAGGCATTGCCCGTGGTCGCGGGCAAAGTGACGCGCATCCGGCTCGAAGAGCTGGACAAGTAGTGCGTTATATCAGCACTCGCGGCGGCATGCAGCCGCGCACCTTCCGCGAAATTCTGCTCGAAGGCCTGGCCACCGATAGCGGGCTGGCCATGCCGGAGTCTTATCCGCAGTACAAGCAAGCCGATCTGGCGCGGCTGCGCAAACTCAATTACCGCGATCTCGCGTTCGACATTCTGTCGCGCTATATCGATGATATTCCCGCCGCGGATTTGAAGCGGTTGATCGACAACACCTACACCGCCAGTGTGTTCGGCAGCGATGACATCACGCCGCTGAAAACATTGGAACCCGGCTTGCACATCCTGCAATTGTCCAACGGGCCGACGCTGGCGTTCAAGGACGTGGCCTTGCAGTTGCTCGGCAATTTGTTTGAATACGTCTTGGCGCAAAGCGGCGGCGATCTGAATATCCTCGGTGCGACCTCGGGTGACACCGGTTCGGCTGCCGAATACGCGATGCGCGGCAAACGCGGCGTGCGCGTGTTCATGCTCTCGCCGCTGGGCAAGATGAGCCGCTTTCAGACGGCGCAGATGTTCAGCCTGACCGACCCGAACATATTCAATATTGCCGTGCGCGGCGTTTTCGACGACTGCCAGGATATCGTCAAGCAGGTGTCGAATGACGAGGCCTTCAAGGCGCGTTACCACATCGGCACGGTGAACTCGATCAACTGGGCGCGCGTGGCGGCGCAGATCGTGTATTACTTCAAGGGGTATTTTGCCGCGACCAAAAACGACACGGAGCAGGTGTCGTTTGCCGTGCCCTCGGGCAATCTCGGCAATATCCTTGCCGGGCACATCGCGCGCATGATGGGGCTGCCGATCCGCCGGCTGATCCTGGCAACCAACGAAAACAACGTGCTCGACGAGTTTTTTCGTACCGGGTGTTATCGGCCGCGCTCTTCCGCTGAAGTGCATCATACCTCCAGCCCGTCGATGGATATTTCCAGGGCGTCGAACTTCGAGCGTTTTATTTTTGATGTGACGGGCCGCGACAGCGCGCTGTTGCGCAACCTGTGGCAGTCGGTGGAGGGCGGCGGCGAATTCCGGCTGGCGGACACGCCGCTGCACGACAAAATGCGCGCGTTCGCGTTTGTGTCGGGCGCGAGCACGCACGCCGATCGTATTGCCACCATTCGTGACATGTATCAACGCTACAACGTGATGATCGATACCCACACCGCCGACGGCATCAAGGTCGGACTGGCGCATCGTGAGCCGGATGTGCCGTTGATCTGTCTGGAAACCGCGCAGGCGGTGAAGTTCGCCGACATCGTGCAGGAGGCGTTAAGCGTGGCGCCGGACTATCCGCCGGCGCTGCGCGGTCTCGAAAAACTGCCGCAGCGTTTCGACGCGATGGATGCGGACACGGCGACTGTAAAACGCTATATCGAGCGGCATTGCAATTAATGCCATTAAAAAAATAACAATAAAAACAGATACTTAAGTAAATTTTCAATAATATTACCTGGATTTGCCGGCTACGACGCGAGCGCGTCTACCTCGTCGTTATACTGCGTACGTTGACGTATCAACGCCGGATCAAAAAATGTCCTGAATGACGCAAACCCTGCTCGGTATTTCCAGCGACGCCGAGTTGGCGTCGTTTCTGCGGTGCGTCCATACACTGGCGGATGGCGCTGGCATTGATCCGCAACACGCCGCCGCGCTGCGCGGATTGAATCCGCTGCTGGACACGGTAGCTGCCACCTATGCCCGGCAGAACGCGCGCTTCGCCGCCAGCGAAGCACGCTTGAATGCTTTTGTCGCTTTGTCGTCCGGCTGGTATTGGGAGCAGGACGACGAATATCGCTTCACGGCGATTTCCGACGCGTCACCCAGGTTACGGGCCGTGACACCTCGTACTTTATCGGCAAGACCCGCAACGAGGCGTTTGGCGGCGATCCTGCCGCGCCGGAGCGGGTTGCACATGACCGCATGCTGGCGTTGCATGCGCCGTTTCGTGACTTTGAATTCAGCTATCGTGGCCGTGATGGCGAAACGGTTTATGTCAGCCTGAGCGGCGATCCGGTATTCGACGAGAACCGCCGGTTTGCCGGATACCGCGGCATCGCGCGCAACATCACGGTGCGCAAACAGGCTGACCAGCAGTTACGGGACAATCTGCGTTTCATCGAGATTTTGCTCGACTCGTTGCCGTATCCGGTCACGGTCAAGGATCGCGAGCACCGGCTGTTTCGTGTCAACGCTGCCCCATGCGCTTGAGTTCGGCATGGATCGTCATGCGATACTCGGTAAAACCGCGATGGATTTGAAGCGGGAAAGCGCGCTGGAAGTGCATGAGATCGAGAGGCAATTACTCGCAAAGCCGGGCGTGAAATCCTTTACCCAGGTGCGGCGTTCCGAGCAGGGCGAGATTCGTTACCATGCCGTGACCAAGGCGAGCATTTGCGACGAGCAGGGCGCGGTCACCGGATTTATCACGACCTTCATTGAAACCACCGATCTTAAGGCGGCGAAAATCAAGGCCGAAGAGAAGTTGCGGCTCACCAGCGCGATCCTCGAAAGCTCGCCCGCGCCGACGATGGTCATGGATCGCGAGCGAAGAATCACCTATTACTACGACACGTAAATATGGCGTAGTTTCAATATGTGGTTCACATTACATTTCGTGGAGTGGGTACGCCATATTTACCTGTCCGGGTAATATGTAAACGGCGCCTACGAAAATCTTTTTGGCGTGCGGCGTTCCGCGATTCTGTATCGCACCCTGCGTGCCGGACACGCCGAGGAGAATGCCGCAAAAATTGAGGCCATCGAAACAGCGTTGCTGGCTAAACCGGGCACGCGGCAGGTCGAACTGACGCTGCCTGGCGCCGACGGGCGCGACGTGTTTTGCATCGTCACCAAATCGACGTACATGGATGCGAGCGGTGAAACGGGAGGTTTGGTGACCGCCTACAGCGATGTGTCGGCATTAAAACGCACGGAAGAAACCCTCATCGCCGCGAAGCTGGCGGTCGAGGTGGAGATGCACGCGCGCTCGCAGTTTCTGGCCAACATGAGCCACGAAATCCGCACGCCGATGAACGGTGTGCTGGGCATGACCGGTCTGCTGCAAGCCACGCTGCTCAGTCAGGTGCAGCGTGAATTCGTTGATACGCTGAAGATGTCGGGCGAAGCCCTGCTGAAAATCATCAGTGATATTCTGAATTTTCCCAAAATTGAAGCCGGCAAGATTGGAATCAATCAGGCTGCGTTTGACATTCAAGCGCGGGTGACGGGCATGGTGCAGTTGTTCGCCGCATCGGCGCGTGAACGCCGCCTGCAACTGACGCATGAGGTGGCCAGTGACGTACCGCAAATGGTGCTGGGTGACGCGGTGCGCATCGGTCAGGCGTTGTCGAATCTTTTCGCCAACGCCATCAAGTTCACCCTGACCGGAGGCGTGCATCTGGGCGTGAACGTGGCGGCACGCAACGGCGAGAACGTGCAATTGGAATTTGCCGTGGTGGATACCGTCATCGGCATTTCGCAGGAAGCGCTGGAGCGGATTTTCAGCCCGTTTTCGCAGAAGGATTCCAGCACCACGCGCCGCTTCGGCGGCACCGGCCTCGGCCCGACCATTTCGAGGGAGCTGGTGCAGTTGATGGGTGGGGAACTCCATGTGGAAAGTATTTCCGGCAAGGGCAGCCGATTTACCTTTACCGTGACAGTGCTGGCGCAAACCACGCCGTCGGCACTGGATCAGGCGCCAGCGGGCATACCCAACACCCGGCAACCGGTGAAAAGAGATGCCGTGGTTGAAGTTCTGCCGGCCGAAGACAACAAGGTCAACCAGATGGTGGCAAGGAAGATGCTGGAAAAGCTGGGCTGCCGCGTCACCGTGGCATCGGACGGCGCGGAGGCTGTCGACTGGGCGGCGCGCCAGTCATTTGACCTGATCCTGATGGATTGCCAAATGCCGAATATGGATGGATTCGCGGCGACCGCGGCGATACGCGCGATGGAGAAAGGCGGCAATGTTCATCGCATTATCGTCGCGCAGACCGCGAACGACATGGAAGGCGACCGTGAAGTCTGCCTTGCAGCGTCAATGGACGACTACATCACCAAGCTGTTTAACACGGACAAGCTGGCGGAAATCATCCAGCAGTGGGTGCCGGGTGCGGGCGGCGGCTAATCACGCCGGAAAGCTCAGTCTGAAAAGCGCATCGACAGATCAATGGCCTTGAGGTCCTTGGTCAGCGCGCCGATGGAAATGCGATCGATGCCGGTTTCCGCAATAGCGCGCACATTGTCGAGCGTGATGCCGCCGGAGGCTTCGAGACTGGCGCGGCCGGCGATGATGGCGACGGCTTCGCGCATCTGCGCCGTGGTCATGTTGTCGAGCAGCACCATTTTCACGCCGGCGGCGAGCGCCTCGCGTAGTTGATCCAGTGTTTCGACTTCGATTTGTATCGACACGCCTGCCGGCGCGGTATTGCGTGCGGCTTCCAGCGCGGCGCTGACGCCACCGATAGCGGCAATGTGGTTTTCCTTGATCAGCATGCCGTCGTAGAGTCCCATGCGGTGATTCATGCCGCCGCCGGTTTTAACCGCGTATTTTTGCGCAACCCGCAGGCCCGGCAGCGTTTTGCGCGTGTCGAGGATGGCGGCGCGCGTGCCATGCACCGCATCGGCGTAGCGGCGCATGAACTCGTACGTAGCAGCGAGACTACTGAACAAGCTCGCGTCCCGCGGATCGAGCTGCGCGGCCTTCTCAAACGCCGCGGAGACCTCGATCCAGTTGCCCAGCCGACGGTGGACACCTCCTATCACCTTCCAGAGCTC
>CAWUUY010000151.1:0-4054 GCA_963924885.1 uncultured Burkholderiales bacterium
ACAACATCCGGATCAGCGCGTCCTTTTGCTCGTGGCTTAACAGCGACAGTTCCGGTAGCGCGCCCATGCAAAACAGCTTACTCTTTACCCTCTTAAAGTACAATCCATTTGTCGCTTACTTCATAGCGGCTTACCAGACACAAAAAATACTTATATAAGGATCGTTGATTGTGAGTTTTAGTTCTGAGCAGATCAAATTCATCCGCGCGCATGTGTTGCGCTCGATCTCCAGCAACCGTGCGCCGGGCATGCACTTCGCCGGTTATTTTCTCGGCTTCACGCCCAGGCGGTACCAGACCGACGGCGTGGAATTCACCGTCGCCGCCCAGCCGCATTGCACCAACGCCGACGGCATAGTACATCGCGCGGCAATGCTGTTTTCGGCCGACATGGCGCTAGCGGCGGCGAACCGTGTGCATATCGATCCCAAAGTGCGCACCGCGACGCTGATGTTGCGCGTCGAATTCACTGGCGCGCCCGCACTGGGCACGCTGGAAATTAGCGGGCGCGGCAGCGGCTTTTCACCGCACACCGCGTTGCCGGAAAGTGTCGCCGCCGGCCGCATCGTATGCAGTGGCCGTGAAGTGATGCGCATGTCGGGCGCGTGGGTGTCGCCGCCCGCGCCCAAGGGCATGACGATGGTTGGCCTGCCGTGGGAAGGTGGGCCGGATGGCGCGACGCTGCCGCTGTTGAAAAAAAGCGAACTGGAAGCGCCCGAGAAGGATGTCGTGCGCCGTGTCGAAAAAGCGCTGCGCGCGGCGCAAAACGGCGATCTGCTGTCGAGCCTGTGGGATCCCGTGGTCAAACGCACGCCGACGGGCGCGGTCGGCAAATTGCCGGTGGGCATGCACGTGGGAAACCGCGTCGGCCACGTGCAGGGCGGCATGTCGATCAACACCGCGCTGGTCACCGCCGAAGCGGCAGTGCCCGAACACCCGATCCTCACCGGCGCCGCGGCGTGGTACATCAGCCCCGGTCAGGGCAAGGTGGTGACTGCGCGCTCAACTATCCTGCAAAGCGGCCACAACATCGCGGTGGTGCGTACCGAGTTGTTTAACGCCGGGCGCAAACTGGTGCTGGAGGTGGTTTCCAATCACGCCGTGGGTGCGAAGGCGGCGAGCGCCGCGCCGTAGTTTACGGGTATAAATCGTGACTTGATCTGACGGCCAGTGTCAGCTTTGGTCGAGGGCTTAGTTTTGGGGAAGGCACCTTGAAACCGCAAATGTCGCATAACGGCCAATTGCAGCCGGTGGCTGTTACGTTTCAATTTGACGATTGATCGACGCCTTGCGTCCGCCTGCCAAATAAACTCACCAATCTGCTGCCCTTAGCGCGATTTGGCATAATGGCCGCCTACCAAGGGGAAGTAATGAATAATCGTCGCAATCTGGTTATCGCGTTTGGCGCGAGCGCACTGTCCGTGATGGTGCTTTTGGGCTACCTGATCTGGTCAGGCTACCGGGAGAGCATCCACGCCGCCGAGAGCCAGATGCGCAACTTCGCCTCGATCATCGAGACGCGACTAGATGCCACACTGCGCCGTACCGTCGCTGCCTTGTGGCAACTAGTGCAGACTATTCCGGTGATGGCACTGAACGCGGATGCGGCATCCCGTTACGTTCGCGGGGTGGAAAGCGGATTGAATTTGCAGATGACCAATTTCGCCGAACTGACCGCCTACGAATTGCCAATGCCAATGGTCAAGTGATCTACACATCGGGTGTAGGGGCGGTTCGAGGAGCGGCGCGCGTACAAATTGCCGATCGCGACTACTTTCGCAAGTTACGCGACACTTCGCAATCCGGCCTGGTATTTTCCGACGTGATCACTTCGTTCTTTGATGGCGGTCAAAGAGTGATTGCAGCCAGAGCACTGCGAGACGAGCAGGGGGCGTTTCGTGGTGTCGTATTTGCCGCGCTGGAACTTGCTCACTTCAAGCAATTGTTTCAGCCATTAGATCTCGGCGCCCAAGGCTCCATTGCGTTGCGCCGCACTGACAACCACAAGCTGGTTTTGCGCTAGCCTCACCTGCCTGACGAGGTCAACAGGGCATGTATTAAAACGTGATGTCTCCTCGATATGGGTGCTATGCCGAAGGTAGCGGATAGCATGTTTGAAATATGAAGCTACGTCCGCAAGCATCCTGAAATCGAGCTAAATTTTCTAAATTTCCCAGCGGCGGCTTAAATTACGACTCGCCGCCCGCAATCGCGCTGAGATCGCTTAACGGAAGTATTTCGTAAGTATCAGTCTTTATTGTGTTTTTCTAATTGGATTTGGCGCTCGAAGCTTTCACCACCTGCGCCCACTTAGCGATTTCGCTGCGCACGTGCGGCGCCACCTGCACATACGGCAGGCTGCGCGCCTCCAACCCGGCCTCCTGAAAACGCTCGCGGATATCTTGCGCCTGAATCACTTTGCTCACGTCAGCGTGAATTTTTTCGGCGATGGCACCGAGCAGGCCTGGGGGGCCGAGCACCAGCGTCCAGTTGTTCGCTTCGTAACCGGGCTACTTCAGCCAGCGGCGGCACATCCGGCAGTATCGGCGAACGTGCCAGCGTACTCACACCGATGGCGCGCAGGCGTCCCGAACGCACATGCTGCACCGAAACGTTGATGAGCGGCATGCCTATGTGCACCTGTCCGCCGAGGATGTCGGGCACTGCCGGCGCCTCGCTTTTGTACGGCACATGAAGTATATTGATGCCGGCGCTGATCTTCAGGAGTTCCATGCCCAGATGACTGGTCGGCGCCCCGGCGCCCGACGAGCCATAGGTCAACTGGTCAACTCGCCAGGCTTCGTCTTGGCCAGCGCGATCAGTTCCTTCTGGTTGCGCGCTGGCAGCGACGGATGCGTCACCAGAACACCGGGGCCAAACGCCACTGTGGCGACCGGCGTTAAATCGCGCAGCGTGTCGTAGGGCAGCTTGGGCTGCAGACTGACTTTGATCGCAAATCCGGCCGAGACGATGAGCAGCGTATAACCATCGGGCGCGGCACGCGCAGCCGCCTCACTGCCGATGATACTGTTGGCGCCGCCGCGATTGTCGATCACTACCTGTTGTCCCCAGATGCCGGTGAGCCGCGGCGCAAACAGCCGCGCCACCGTGTCCACCGGCCCGCCTGCGACGAAGGGCACAATCAAGCGCACCTGGCGCGCGGGATAATTTTAGGCAACGCATAGCGCCGGCGCTGCCAGCGTCACCGCCGTAGCGGTGATTAAAAAACTGTGCTTCATGGATTTTCGAGCCTCTTGCAAAACCCCACCCGTGAGTCTGATTTATTTCGCGGCTGGAGGTGAAATTGAGGGGTGCGGGCGGCCATTTCTGGCATGCTGAGGTTTTGACGCCAACATCATAAGGCCAGCAAAATAGAAACTATCCGACGCGACTTGGTCATGCAACTCACCGAGATACTCAATGCGGGAGGTGGCCCATTAAGGCGTTGACGGACTGGGAGAGCGCGCAAGGCGGCGTAGCGGCAGCGGCCAGTTGATACTCCCTACCAAACCCCAGCCGCCCCACTGAAGGGGCAGCGTATGCGAATGGCCGCAATGGAGTGAGCGCTATGCCCGCTTAGGGTCGAGTGCCGCCGACCAGCCGCGAAATCTGAACGGCAGCTTACCTGCCTGAAGCCGCCGTGCGACCAATCAATGGCGGCAATGTAATGTATTGCGGCCAGCGGCCCTCGCTGGAGGTACTTCCGCACCCGGCCTTAAGCCGACGCTTGCAGAGCCAGATTCAGGGCAGGTTTTCAAAAAGGATATTGCTTTCTGCCTCAGTCACCGTAAGGTCGAATTCTTCCAAAAGGATAGCGTGAAGTTGCTCAGGGTCCCCAATTGATCGCGCTTGATCTCCCTCAGGGCGAAGAACCCGGTATTCGCGGTTGCGAAGCGACCTCACCTCACCGTCCAGGATCCTCGACGCAACCAGGTTGTTCACGAACACGGCATCTGGGTGTCGGTGGGAGAAAAAGTGCCCGAGCTCGCAATCGGCCTCGCCATAGCGCAGAAGTTCAAAGCGGTAGAGCGAGAACCAGTCACCGTCTTTCATTA
>CAWUUY010000152.1:0-2855 GCA_963924885.1 uncultured Burkholderiales bacterium
AGCAATACAAAATACAACCCGCGGTAACTCTGCGTCTGCTCCACCATCAGCAAGTCTCCCGGCGACTCGACCACGCACAACAACGTGCCGTCGCGCCTCGGCGATGCGCACAACTCGCAGAGCACCTCTTCGGAAAAGCTATTGCAGCGCTCGCAATGCTGTATGCGATCCAGTGCTCCGCGCAAGGCATGCGACAAGCGCGCCGCGCCGCTCTGATCACGCTGCAACAAATGATAGGCCATGCGTTGCGCGGATTTCGGCCCTACGCCGGGCAGGCAGCGCAGCGCGGCAATCAGTTCTTCGAGAGCGGATAATGCGTGCATGAACTAAAGTATTGTTTAAAAACAGATACTTATTTAAATTTTCAAAATGGCATCTTGAAGCCGGGCGGCAGCGGTAGCCCCGCCGTCATACCGGACATTTTTTCCTGGCGCGTGGCTTCCGCGCGCCGCACGGCGTCATTCATGGCGGCGGCGATCAGGTCTTCAAGCATTTCCTTATCGCTGGCCGCATCCTTGAGCACGCTGTCGTCGATGGCCACGCGGCGCACGCCGTGATTACAGTTCATCGTCACCTTGACCATGCCCGCGCCGGCCTGCCCTTCCACCTCGATAGTGCCGAGCTGGTCCTGCATTTTTTTCATGTTGTCCTGCATTTGCTGGGCTTGTTTCATCAGCCCGGCGAGTTGACTTTTCATCATGGTGCGCCTCTACTGTAAGGGTTGTATCGAGTCTTTTTTCACATTGCCACCAAACGATTCCTTTAATTCCTTTACGAACGGATCGTTGGCGATGGCCGCGGCGGCCTGCGCCTGCCGTTCATTTTGCGCGCGTTCTTCCGCGGCGGCGGGTGTCTGCACGTCGCCCGACACCACTTTGAAAGTGACGCGAAACGTGTTGCCAAATCGCTGCTGCAATGCCGCCTTAAGCCGATTTTGATGCGCGCCCTCGAGCAGGCGTTCCTGCCCCTTGGGTAGGCTCAGCTCTATTTCATCGTCCGTCAACGCGGTCATGGCGCAATTGCGCGCGAGCTGCGCCGCCATGCCGATCAAGCCCAACTCCCCGGCGATGACGTCCCACGACGCATTCACGTCCACCGCGACTTTCACTGGCGGCGCCGACGTGGCGGCGGATTCCATCCGCGCCTCCGGTTGCCGTGCCGTCACCGGCGCGCGTGCGAGCACAGCCGCCGCTGCCATCCTAGACGATTCCACGCCTGGCGTGAACGCCAGCATGCGTAGCAGCGTCATAGTGAACCCGGCATATTCGTCCGGCGCCAGACCGATATCACCGCGTCCCTGCAAGGCGATCTGGTAATACAGTTGCACATCGTCGGCGCCGAATCGCTGCGCCAATGCCAGCAGCACTTCGCGATCCGGATCATCATGCGCTACCGTGTCCGGCAGTTGTTGCGCCAGCGCCAGACGATGCAGCAGCGTTCCAAGATCCAGCAAGGCCGCCTCAAACGACAGGCTGCGCGACGCCATCTCATCGGCCTTGGCCATCATCGCGGCGCCGTCGCCGCGCGCCAGCGCATCGAGAATCGCATACAAATGTTGCTGATCCACCGCACCCAGCATGACGCGCACCGACGCTTCGTCCACCTGCCCGCCACCGTGGGCAATCGCCTGATCGAGCAGCGACAACGAGTCACGTAAACTGCCCTGTGCGGCACGCGCGATCAATGCCAGCGCCGCCTGCTCGAATTTGACTTGCTCCGCCTCCAGCACAAAACGCAAGCGCTCGGCAATCTGCTGTTGGGGAATCTGCTTGAGGTTGAATTGCAGGCAGCGCGACAACACCGTGACCGGAATTTTTTGCGGATCGGTGGTCGCCAGGATGAATTTCACATGCGCCGGCGGCTCTTCGAGCGTCTTTAACATCGCGTTAAAGGCATTGCGCGACAGCATATGCACTTCGTCGATGATGTAGACCTTGAAGCGCCCGCCCGACGGCGCATACAGCGCGTTTTCCAGCAGCTCGCGCATGTTATCGACCTGCGTGTTCGACGCCGCGTCCAACTCAACCAGATCCACAAAACGACCGGCGTCGATCTCGGTGCAGGCGCTGCATTTGCCACAGGGTGCGTCGGTGATTCCGGTTTCGCAGTTCAGCGCCTTGGCAATAATGCGCGCCAACGTCGTCTTGCCGACACCACGCGTGCCGGTGAACAAATAAGCGTGATGCAAACGCTGCTGCTTGAGCGCATTGCTTAACGCGCGGACAACATGCTCCTGTCCGACGAGTTCAGTGAATGATTTGGGGCGCCACTTGCGGGCGAGTACCTGGGTCACGGCCTAAGATTCTGCGGCTCTGCGCATCCATTGCAAAAACGGTATTTTACGCCGCATTGCAGCGACCGCGCGTGACAAACGGCGTACTAACGCCGCAGGCGGCAGGCTAAAACCAGTATTGCAGGCGCAGTTGGGTAAAGTTAATGCCGTTGTTGGGTCGCTTGATGCTGGCATTGGACAAGTGCTGATAGCGCAGGCCGAGATCGAACACGCCCTTTTCGCCGAAGCGGTAGCCGATGCCGACATGATCGCCGAACTGGAAAGCGGTTCTGAAACGCTTGGGTCCCAGCGACGTGCTCGACAACAGGTGAAAACCTATCCCTGCCGCAGCGTACAGACCTTTGCCGTCATTTTGCTGCAACCGCAGCGTCGGGGTCAGTCCGATTTCGGTGATGCTATCGTTCTGGCCGGGCAGCGTGTCATCACGGCGCCAATTACCCAGCGACAAATCCCAAAAGCCGCCAACATGCCATTGATTGCCCTTGAACCACTGCTTGTTCCACTTCCACTGCAGGCCAACGCGGCCCATGTCAGCGCCATCACCCCGACCCAGTTCGAATGC
>CAWUUY010000153.1:0-5655 GCA_963924885.1 uncultured Burkholderiales bacterium
TCGCCAACTACGAAGCCAGTGTATGGAACGGTGTGCTCGCGCCCACGAGCACGCCGCGCGACATCGTGGCGCGCCTGAACACGCAAACCGCACAAGCCATACGCGAACTCACGCCGACGCTGGCGGAAATGGGCGCGTACCCAATGACGATGAGCGCGGATGAGTTTGCGGAATTCGTGCGGCGCGAAATCGCCAAGTGGGCCAACGTGGTCAAGGTATCGGGAGCACGCGCGGAATGACCCGTTCACCGCGATGGACAGTGATCTCCGGCGCCGCCGCGCTGGCGTTGTGTGCAATGGCCGGCAAGGCGCAAGCGCAGGCCTACCCCAGCAAGCCCATACGCTTTGTCGTGCCGTTTACGCCGGGCGCGCTGAACGATCTGCTCGCGCGGCTGGTCGGCGAGCAGTTGGGTACGCGGCTGGGCCAGCGCGTCGTGGTCGATAACCGACCCGGCGCGGGCACCCTGCTCGGCAGTGATCTGGTGGCGAAATCCGCCGCGGATGGCTACACACTGCTGCTGTCGTCGGCGCCGCTGGCGATCAATCCGCATCTGTACGCCAAGGTTCCTTTTAACGCGACGCACGATCTCGCGGGCATTACACAAATCGGCGCAGTGCCGTTTGTTATCGTCTGCCATCCGGATTTCGGGGCAAAATCTATCACCGAACTGATGGCGCTGGCCAAGGCCAAGCCTGGCCAGTTCGTCTACGGTGCAACGGTCGCCGGGCAATTGATGGTGGAGATGTTCAAATCCGCCGCCAAGATCGATATCGTGCATGTGCCCTACAAAGGACTGGCGCCCGCCATGGTGGATGTGATGGGCGGACGCGTGCATCTCACGCTGGGCACGTATTCGTCGCTGGGGCCGCACGTCAAATCGGGACGGCTGCGCGCGCTGGCGGTGACCAGCAAGGCGCGCACGCGCATTGCGCCCGATGTGCCCGCCATTGCCGAAGCGGGTTACCCGGATTTTGACGGTACCACGTGGTACGGCATGTCCGTCGCGAGCCGCACGCCGCCGATGATCGTGTCGCGCTTGCACCGCGAGACCGTGGCCATATTGAAGCAGCCCGAGATCGAACGGCGGCTCAACGCCGAAGGCGTTGATATCGTGGCCAGCAATCCGGCGACCTTCGATCAATTCATCAAACTGGAAACCTCGCGCTGGGGAAAAGTCATCAAGGACGCCGGCATCAAAGCCGGTCAGGAGCCATCATGAACAGCAGCAACTTGCATCAAAGCCATGTTCATCACGCCAAAAATCCGGGCGAGCCGGATGCCGCCGAGGCCATCGCCGCGCATCTGGCGCTCACGCGCTTCGAGGATTTGCCCGCCAGCGTGGTGGAAGCCGCCAAGATTTCCGTACTCGACACCCTCGGTTGCGTGCTCGCGGGCACGCCCTGCGATGATGTCGTCGCGATTCGCAAAATTGCCACCGCCTGGGGCGGCCAGCCCAGCAGCACCCTGATCGGCAGCAATGGCGTAAAGTTACCCGCCGCCAGCGCGGTGCTCGGCAACGGCGCGGCCATTCACCAATTTGATTTTGACGATACGCACGATCAGGCCGTGATGCATCCATCGTCAGCGAGTCTGATGCCCGCATTGGCGGTTGCCGAGAGCCTGGGCGGTGTGAATGGCCAATCCATAATCACTGCCGTGGCGCTGGCGAATGATTTGTCGAGCCGCGTGGGCCTTGCCACCAGCGGCCGCATGTGGGATCACCCGTGGTTTCGCGCACCGGTGATAGGCTTGTTCGGCGCGACCGCCGCCGCGGCCAAAGTCATGGGCGCCACCGCGCAACAACATGTGCATGCGCTGGGCCTCACGCTGCCCCAGGTGAGCGGAACCTGGGCGAGTCTGCATCACAAAGGCTCCAGCGTGCGCTCGATACGCGATGGGTTGGCGTATCGCAATGGCGTGCTGGCGGCGGAGCTGGCGATGAACGGCATCCGCGGCGACGGCGAAGTGTTCGACGGCCCGTATGGTTTTTATCAGGCATTTTTTCGCGGCGACTATGATCGCGGCGTGCTGCTCGATGGCCTCGGCCAGCGTTATGAAACCGAACGCATCTCATTGAAACCCTGGCCGTGCATACGCCATTTGCACACGGCGCTGACGGCAGTGCTGGATTTGATGACAAAAAACAGCCTGGCCTTCGACGATATCCAGGAAGTGATGCTCCTCCTAGGACACGTCAACGTGGACCGCTGCCGTCCAGTGGCGCTCGGCAGCGTGCCCGAAAATCATATCGATCTCGCGGGCAATATGCATTTTGCCGTGGCCGCGGCGATACGCCATCGCGGCATTCCGCTGGCGCTGTATCACGACACACAGCTCGCGGACGAGGTGATTACCCATGCCATGCCCAAAGTGCGCTGGGCCTACGATGCCGCGCTTGATGGCCACACCTTCGAGTCCAGCCGCGTGGACATCACCCTGAAAAACGGCCAGCGCTTCAGCGCGCGCTGCGATGTCGCGCTTGGGCATCCCGATAACGCGATGTCGCTGGAACAACGCGTCAATAAATTTGTCGACTGCGCGTCGGCGGCGTTGGCGCCGGTAGCGAAGCCGCGGGCGATGCAGATTGTCGATGCAGTAACGCGGCTGGAACGGCTGGATACAATTGCGCCGCTGATGACCTTGCTGGCGTGAGTGCGTCACATGTCTGAACCACAAAACAAACCCGGTCCGCTCGCCGGCATCCGTGTCATAGATTCGTCGCGCGTGCTGGCGGGGCCGTACTGCGGGTCGGTCCTCGCCGATCTGGGCGCGGACGTGATCCGTGTTGAGCATCCCACGCAGCGCGATGAAGTGCGCACGTGGGCGCCGGTGGTGGACGGCATGTCAGCAGCGTTCGCGGCGTTGAATCACAGCAAGCGCGGAGTGGTGATCGATCTCGCGAACGCAGAGGGAGCGGACGTATTCAGAAAACTCATCGCCAGCGCCGATGTTCTGGTTGAAAATTTTCGCCCCGGCACGCTGGAGCGGTTTGGCGTCGGGCATGAGGTGCTGCTCGGGATCAATCCGCGCTTGGTGCATTGCGCGATACGCGCGTTTCCGGCGGGCACGGCAGGTGAAAAATTGCCCGGCTACGAAGCCTCGATGCAGGCGCGTACCGGCATGATGAGCCTCACCGGCGAGCATGACGGCGAGCCGGTGCGCTGCGGCGTCAGCGTAGTCGATCTGGGCACCGGACTGGCGGCGGTGATCGCCGTGTTGTCGGCTCTGCGCGAGCGGGATCGCACCGGGCAAGGCCAGTTGGTCGAACCCGCGTTGCTGCGCACAGCGACAAATTTTATCAACTACCAGATTGCCGGCTACTCGCTGGCGAACGTGATACCGGAACGTTACGGCAGCGGGCACCAGTTACTGGCGCCGTACGGTAACTTTCATTGCGCCGATGGCGCGGTGCTGATTGCCGCAGGCAACGACCGGCTGTGGGCGAAGCTGTGCGAAGCGCTCGCGCTCTACGATGCTGACGGCAATATGCCTTTTCCGATGCTGGCGTTGCGCATCGCGAACCGCGAAGCGGTGAACGGACTGGTCAGCACTACAGTCGGCAGCCGCAAACGGCAGAATGTGCTGGACGCGCTGATCGCGTCGGGCATACCCTGTGCGCCGGTAAACAACGTGGCGGAGTTCATGAGCGACGCCACGCTTGAACGCGCGCACGTGCTCGACAAGCTGCAACTGCAAGACGACAAATCGGTCACCCTCGCGGGGCCGTTGTTCGCGGCAAGTTTTTTATCCGTGAACCGGCGCGAGCCGCCGCGCCTGGATCAGCACACCGATGAAGTTCTGCAATCACTCGGCTACGCAAATGCCGAGATTCAGAAGCTGCGCGAGTCACATGCAGTCGGTTGATTACTTTAAAATTTCATCAATTAAAACAAATACTTATATACCATGAGCCACGACGGATACTACGAAGTTTACTGGCCGCGCACGCCGCGCCAGACCGGCATCAAGCCGCTTGCCAAACGCCTTGATACTTTGAATGGAAAAGTCATCGCGCAGGTGTGGGACTTTTTGTTTCGTGGCGATGCGGTGTTCGAGCACCTGGAAACCGCGATCAAAAAACAATACCCCGACGTGAAGTTCGTGAGCTGGCGCGAATTCGGCAGCTCACACGGCGGCGAGGAAAAAGAAGCGCTCGCGGAGTTCGCGAAAAAATTCAAAGCCATGGGGGTCGATGCCGTCATCAGCGGCATGGCGTGTTGAGGCTCCTGCACGCCCGCCGTGTTGCGGGCCAGTGCAGCATGTGAGGCGCTTGGGCTTCCGACTTCCTCACTGACGTGTGAAGGATTTTTCCGCCAGGCGGCGGCGACCTCCATCGGTTTGGGCATGCCGAATATTCCGCTATCGCTGGTGCCGGGACACGTCGGCACCAAGAACGACGCTCAGTTAAAGCAAGACGTGATCGACACCACTGCCCAACACGTGATCGACAATCTCACCGTGCAGCCGGCGGTCAAGGGCAAAATCGGTGAACCCGGCGCGCGCGACATTGTGTTCAAGGGTGGCTTTAACGCGGTGAACCAGTATTTCTACGAGCACGAATTATCCGACGGTCTGCCCATCGTACCGCCGACGCTTGCGGCCATCGAAGCGTTTCTGAAATTCACCGACCGCGACCCGAACGAAGTACTGGGCGTAATCCTTCCCGACAGCCGCGCCGCGACCATCTGGAGCATCGCGGTCAACGGCGTCATGGCGGGCTGTAAGCCGGAGTACATGCCGATTTTGATCGCCGCGGTCGAAGGCATGTGCGATCCGCAGTACGGCGTGGAGCACAGCGGCAACACGCCCGGCGGCGAGAACCTGATCATTCTCAATGGCCCCATCATCAAACAGCTCGGCTTTAACTACACGCAGGGCGCGCTGCGCGATGGCTTCATGCCCAACACCACCGTCGGGCGCTTCTGGCGCTTGTATCTGCGCAACGTCGCGGGCTTTTTGCCGCACAAAACCGACAAAGCCACCTACGGCAACACCTGGCGCGTGGTGCTCGCCGAGAACGACGATGTGCTGAAACAAATCGGCTGGGCCAACACCGCCGAGGAGATGGGTTACGCGGCGGGCGACAATGTGGTGACAGTCGCGCGCTACACCGGCGGCGGCTCATTTTCGTCGGTGTCCGGCAGTACGCCGGAGGAATTGCTACCTTACGTCGCCGATTCCGTTTTGAAATACCACATGTGGCAGATCACGTTTACCACCAGCCACGGCAACGGCATGCTGCGCCCACTGGTGGTGCTAAGCCCGATCATCGTCGAGACCATCGCCAAGGCCGGCTGGACCAAGGCCGACGTGAAGCAATATCTCTACGACCACGCGCGTCTGCCCGCATGGGAGTTCGAGCGCCAGTTGCGCGTGTGGAATATTCGCGGCGTGTGGGATTTAAAAGACGACGTGCGCAACGACCGCATCCCGAAGGTGTTTTATGAATCGGAAGATGAAAACCGGCTGGTGCCGATTGTATGGAAGCCCGAAGACTTCATGATCGCCGTGTCAGGCGACCCACTGCGGAACAACATGTATGTGTTCGCGCACAATGGGTTTCTGGGTTTCCCCACGGGTAAGAAGGTGCGGTTGCCGAAGGATTGGGAAGAAAAGCTACGTAGCACGTAATCCACGCATACCGCTTCACTGTCG
>CAWUUY010000154.1:0-8908 GCA_963924885.1 uncultured Burkholderiales bacterium
CACGACACGCGCATCGTGTTCATCACGCGCGGCATTAAGCAGGAGACCGTGGCGAATCTTTTCTCGGCGATTGCGTCGGTGGCGGCTGTTTCGTCAGTTACTACATAAAAACTAAATAAAAAAAAGTAGTTGCGGTAAAACGGCCATTCACCCCTTGCGGCACGAATGGCCGTTTGGCTTTGCTGCTATCGCGTGCTGGTGCAACGTTACTTTGGCGCGCCGGCGTTGACGATGGGCGTGAAGTGCTCCACCACGGGTTGATAGCCGGGTTTGCCGCCGAGACTGGCGAGTAATTCCCGTGCGCGGGTGAAATTCTTTTGTTCGACCAGTCCGGAAAGCAGAAAAATCTTCGGCGTGGTGTCTTCGGCGGACGCGCCGGGGTTGCGCTGGCGCACTTGGCCCACGTCGTAGAAGCCGTAGGCGGTATAGGTGGCGTTGGCAATGGCGCCGCTGTGGCGCAGTTCAAACTTGAGCGCCGCGCCGTGGTCGCCCACCAGTTCGGAAGGATCGTAGCCGCGACCGAATTGCTCGCCGCCAAAGCCAAACAGTTCGGAGGCCAGCAGGTTGGTGAAGGCGTATTGCCCGTTAAACGCCGCCAATGCCGACCAGCCGCTGCCGATCAATTGCAGGCGCGCGGCGTAGATCGTCGCCTTCGAGTAATCCACGCGGCCTTGCGCGCGCGACAGAAATGGGTCGTTGTTCTTTGATGCGCCGTTGCCCTTGAGGCCGTGGCTGTATTCGATATCGAGGGTGTTGATGCCGGCCAGTATGTCGGCCTTGTCGTAGGTCAGGCCCAGGCGTATGGAGCGCAGGTGGTCTTCGGTGTCGCGCACGCCGAAGATTTTGGTTTCGCCGTCGTGGATGCCGAGCGTGGCGCGCAGGTAGAGGTTTTCTTCGCGGCTTCGTTTGATAGGGTGACTGTAGGAAATGTTCAGGCTGTTGGAGGTGGTTTCCAGGTTCAGCGGAATGATCGACATTTCTTCGGGTTTGGAGCGGCTCGCGCTGTAGCTCACGCCGAGTTTGCCGCCTTCGAAGCCGATCCACTGATTGTGCGACAACACTGCAAATGCCAGTTCGCCATTACCCGTGGTGACCGCTTTCAGTCCGGTGCGCGCGCCCATCCCGAGCGGGTAATACACCTCACATCGGCGAGTACGCGCCGCGGCCCCATTGAGCGGGTGCCGCGATTGTCGATGCTCAATCCTGCGCTGAAGATACGCGGCGTGACTTGAATTACCAGATCCGATGCGCCTTGCTGTGATTTTGACGAGGCCAGCACGCCGCGCGCGAATACGACGGGCAGGTCGTTGATGAGCAGCAGGTAGCGTTCGAGCACGGCGGCGGTGAGCGGGCGCGAGGCCTTGATCTTGTTGGCGTGTTCGAGAATGGTTTGCGTGAAGCGCACGCCAGCGACGTGGCCTTCGATGGCTTCAAGACGCACCACGCCGCCATCGAAGGTTTGCGCGGGCACCACCACTTGCGAGAGGATGAAGCCGTCGTTGCGGTAGCGGGTGGTGAGTTTTCCCGCGACGGTGTAGATGTCGGCGAGGGTGACTTCCTTGCCGATCAGCGAGGCATACGTTCCGCGCAGTGCGTCGGCGGTATACACGCTGGTGCCGCTGACGTCGATGCGTTTGAGTTCAAATTTGATTTGCCCGGCATTGGCGGGCGGCTTTTGCCCAGCCTCGGGAATGCGGATGGCTTCCGGTTGCGCGCGGGGTTCGGGCGGCTTTTGGAATTAGCGTTCGATTTGGCCGGGCAGGACGGTACCGGGGGTTTGCGCATGGGCAGCTGCTGGCGCAAATAAGAACGGCGCCATCACGACGTATGGCGCTAATGCGCAATTCCAGCATACTGCATTCATGGACGGCTTCCGTTGCGTAGAGTTATGGAATGGAAGTTTACTGAGGGTGTACTTTAAAAACCAGTAAAAACAAGACTATAAGTGGAGTTTTCAAAAAAGCATGCAACTTTGGAGCAACAACGTTAGTTGCATGCTTGTAAAGTATTATGACGTAGAGGTAAAAGTTAACTGCCCTGCGGCGTCACAACCTCAATCTGGCTACGGCTGACGTTCACAAACGGCGCGGTGAGCACTTGGCGACCACCAATTTCCCACACTTCCACATCGGTCAGTGCGAGGAAGTCCTTGGAATCAGCCAGAAAATCAGTGACGCGGGCACCGGGCAGCAGGTGGATATTTCCCTTGATGCGGTAACTGCGGGTCAGAATGATGACCTTGGTTTTGGTGTCTTCTTCCATGATTTTTACCCTCCCTTGGTGGCGTCGATGCCTAAGACTCGGGACGATAATGGTAGCCGGAATCACTGCCCGAGGCAAATGGGCTATGTGTGGCGAAAGAACACGGCGAAATGGAGTTTTGCGAAAGGTGGCTCCCCGACCTGGGCTCGAACCAGGGACCTTACGATTAACAGTCGTGCGCTCTACCAGCTGAGCTATCGGGGAATATTCAGTAAACTACTGAAAACAGCTCGCATTTTAGTCATTTGGCCGGGTTCGGTCAATGTTACTCATATAGTTACTCAGGGGTAGCCATGAAATGGGTTAAGCGCATCGGGATAGGCGTCGCAGTGTTGGTGGCGGTGCTGGCGGCGCTGCCTTGGGTGATTTCGGTCGATGATTACCGGCCACGCATCGAGCAGAAGATTTCCTCGCGGTTGAAGGAGCCGGTGACCATCGCGCGGCTGCGCGCGTTTGCATTGCCCACGCCGCACGTGACCGCCGATGGTATCTCCATTGGCAAGACGGGGGATGTGAAAGTCGCGAAGCTGGCGATTACGCCGGATGTGTGGTCGCTGCTGGGCGAGACCAAGGTGATTCGCTACGTGGAACTTTGCGGCGTGCAACTCACGCAAAGCGACATGGACAAGCTTGCCGTATTGGGAAAAACCGATCCCAAGGCGCCGCCGCGTCCGGCGGCGGTGCGGGTGGGGCGCGTGAAGGTGGATGATGCCACGCTGCTGTTCGGCAAGAATGCGTTTGGCCCGTTCGACGCTACCATCACGATGAATGAACGCAGCGAGCCGGAGCAGATCGCGGTCGACACCAAAGACGGCAAACTCACCGCTAATATTAAGCCCGACGGCGGGCGTCACCTGATCGACATTCTTGCCAAGGGATGGCGGCTGCCGTTGGGGCCGCCGGTGTTGTTCGGCGAGCTGACCATCAAGGGCATCGCGACGGCCTCCGATTTTTAAACCACCAGCGTGGCGGCGCGTCTGTATGGCGGCACGGTGAGCGGCAATACCACGCTGGCGTGGGCCAAGGGTGTACAACTGCGCGGCAATTTCGATGTTAATCAACTGGATGTGGCCGCGCTGGCGGCGTTGTTCTCGCCGAACGCGCGTATCAGCGGACGTCTTGCCGCCAAGCCGGTGATCAGCGCCAACACCAACTCGTTTGCGCAACTGGGCGCGGCGCTGCGCTGCGCGTGGAAACGCCGTTTCAGATCCACAACGGTGTGCTGAACGGCGTGGATTTACGTAAGGCCACCACCAGTATGTTGACCAGGGATTCGAGTGGCGAAACGCGCTTCGATCAGTTGTCGGGGCATCTGGTGATGGAACGCGGCGCGCAGCGCTTCAGCAATCTCAAGGTGGCGTCAGGTTCGTTGGCCGCAGACGGCAATGTCATTATCGGCGCGGACAGGTCGCTGTCGGGGCGCGAATGCGCAAGTCAACGCGGGATCGGTGACAGCCGCAGCGATTCCGCTGAATGTCAGCGGGACGCTGGATACGCCCATCTTGTTGCCCACGGGCGCGTCATTGGCCGGTGCGGCGGTGGGCACCGCCATTCTGGGGCCAGGCGCAGGAACTTCCGTCGGCGCCAAGGTGGGCAACTGGGCCGAGGGGCTGTTTGGACGTAAGGATAAGGCGAAATAGTCTTGAAAAATTACAATTAAAACAAATACTTACGTTATACCAGCACTTTGGCGATAGCGTTGGCCACGTAATCCACGTTTTTCGAATTCAGCGCCGCGACGCAGATGCGCCCGCTATCCAGCGCGTAGATCGAATATTCCTCACGCAGCCGGCGCACGTGATCCTTGGTCAGTCTGGAATACGAAAACATGCCGCGTTGATCGACCACGTAGCTGAAATCAAAATCGGCGCGTTGCGCGCGGATTTTGTCCACCAGCGCGCGTCGCATGGTCTTGATGCGGTCGCGCATCTGGCCGAGCTCGGTTTCCCACTGCTTGCGCAGTTCGGGCGTGGTGAGTACGCTGGTCACCGCTTGTCCGCCGTGCGTGGACGGATTGGAATAATTGGTGCGGATCACGCGTTTGACCTGACTCAACACTTTTGCCGCCTGATCGGGGCTGTCGGTCACCACGCTGAAGGCGCCGACGCGCTCGCCATACAGTGAGAGCGATTTGGAGAACGAACTCGCGACAAACACCGCCGGACAGGCCTTCGTGAAGGCGCGCACCGCCGCAGCGTCGGCATCAAGGCCATCCGAGAAACCCTGATAAGCCAGATCGAGAAAGGGCAGCAGGTTGCGTGACTTCACCACGTCGATGACTTTTTCCCATTGCGCCGGCGTGAGATCCACGCCGGGGGGGTTGTGGCAGCAGGCGTGCAGCACCACCAGATCACCCTCGGGTATCTGCGCGAGGCTGGCGAGCATGGCGTCGAAGCGCAGACCGTGAGTCGCGGCGTCGTAGTAGGTGTAGTGGTTGACTTTGAATCCGGCAAACTCCAGCAGCGCGCGGTGGTTTTCCCAGCTCGGATCGCTGATCCACGCTTCGGCCTTGGGGTTCATGCGGCGCCAGTAATCCGCGCCGATTTTCAGCCCGCCGGTGCCGCCCAGTGTTTGCACGGTAACGATACGGCCACTTTTGACGGCGTCGTTATCGGCACCGAACACGACGGCCTGCACCGCCTTGTTGTACGCCGCGAGTCCGTCGATCGGCAGGTAGTTACGCGGCAGGGCGGTTTCGGCCAGTTTTTGCTCCGCGGTGCGCACGGCGTGCAGCACCGGCACCTTGCCGCTGTCGTCCAGATACACGCCGACGCCGAGGTTCACTTTGTTCGGGTTGGTATCGGCGTTAAAGGTTTCGGTGACGCCCAAAATCGGGTCTTTGGGGGCCATTTCAACGTTGGCAAGCAGCGAAGCGGTCATGTCAGTGATGTCGGTGATAAGTGGTTGATTGTGAATGATTGCAGTGCAATATTTTACCCGTGGAAGCGGTCGCGGCGCTAGGGACAATTCGCGTCGGATGCGCTGATCGTGAGAAAATGCCCGGTTCGCCAATGGAAACACTCATGAAAAACCCGGATCAACTCTCCAATGTCGTTCCTATCGTACCTTTGGCCGGCCACCAGCCGGTCAAGGTGCTGACGTTTCCCGACAGCCCGTTCCGGCTGCACCAGACGTTTGCGCCGGCGGGCGATCAACCTCAGGCCATCGACAAGCTCACCGAGGGGTTGCGTGACGGCCTCGCGTTTCAGACGCTGCTGGGTGTCACCGGCTCCGGCAAGACCTACACCATGGCGCATGTGATTGCGCGCATGGGCGTACCGGCGATGATTATGGCGCCGAACAAAACACTGGCGGCGCAGTTGTATTCGGAAATGCGCGAGTTTTTCCCGGAAAACGCGATGGAGTATTTCGTTTCGTACTACGATTACTACCAGCCGGAAGCCTATGTGCCGTCGAAGGACTTGTTCATCGAAAAGGATTCCAGCATCAATGAACATATCGAACAGATGCGCTTGTCGGCGACCAAATCGTTGATGGAGCGCAAAGACGTGATTATCGTCGCCACCGTGTCGGCTATTTATGGTATCGGCGACCCGGTGGATTATCACGGCATGATTCTGCATCTGCGCGAAAACGAAAAATTGTCGCAGGGCGACGTGATCAAGCGGCTGATTGCGATGCAATACGACCGCAACGACGTGGAGTTCAAGCGCGGCGTATTTCGTGTGCGCGGCGACGTGGTGGATATTTTCCCGTCGGAAAACGCCGAGAACGCGGTGCGCGTGTCGCTGTTCGACGACGAGGTGGAGAGCATTCATGTGTTCGACCCGCTGACCGGTCATATCCTGCAAAAAGTCGGGCGCTTCACGGTGTATCCGTCGAGCCACTACGTCACGCCGCGCGCGACCACCTTGCGCGCCATCGAAGCGATCAAGGTGGAACTGCGTGATCGCATCGAGTTTTATCAAAAAAACAATCAACTGGTCGAATGCCAGCGCATCGAGCAGCGCACGCGCTTTGATCTGGAAATGCTCAACGAAATGGGCTTTTGCAAGGGCATCGAGAACTACTCGCGGCATTTGTCCGGCCGCAAACCGGGCGATCCGCCGCCGACGCTGATCGACTACCTGCCGCGCGACGCGATCATGTTTCTGGATGAAAGCCACGTCACGATTCCGCAGGTGGGCGGCATGTACAAGGGCGACCGCGCGCGCAAGGAAAATCTGGTGAACTTCGGCTTCCGCCTGCCGTCGGCGCTGGACAATCGTCCGCTGCGCTTTGATGAATTCGAGGTGCTGATGCGGCGCACGGTGTTTGTGTCTGCCACGCCCTCGGTCTACGAAAGCGCGCACCAGGCGCAGGTGGTGGAGCAACTGGTGCGCCCGACCGGCCTGATTGATCCGCGCATCGATGTGCGTCCGGCCACCACGCAGGTGGACGATTTGATGTCGGAAATCAACCAGCGCGTCAAAATCGGCGAGCGCGTGCTGGTGACCACGCTCACCAAACGCATGTCGGAAGACCTCACCGAATATTTTTCCGAGTACCACATCAAGGTGCGTTACCTGCATTCGGATATCGATACCGTGGAGCGCGTGGAAATCATTCGCGATCTGCGGTTGGGCGTGTTTGATGTGCTGGTGGGCATCAACCTGCTGCGCGAGGGGTTGGATATACCCGAAGTATCGCTGGTGGCGATCCTCGACGCGGACAAGGAAGGTTTTCTGCGCTCCGAGCGCGCGCTGATTCAAACCATCGGGCGCGCCGCGCGTCACATTAACGGCATGGCGATTTTGTACGCGGACCGCATGACCGAGTCGATGAAAAAGGCCATCGGTGAAACGGATCGCAGGCGTGCCAAACAAGTGGCGTTCAACACCGCGAACGGCATTACGCCCACCGGCGTGACCAAGCGCATCAAGGATATTATCGACGGCATGTACAACCGCGATGAGGCCAGGACGGAATTGAAGGCCGCGCAAAACGAAGCGCGTTACGAGGCGATGGGCGAAAAAGAAATGACGCGCGAAATCAAGCAGGTCGAAAAAACCATGCTGGATGCCGCGAAAAATCTGGAGTTTGAAAAAGCGGCTAAATTACGCGATGAGTTGCGCGTGCTGCGCGAGCGGCTATTCATCAACGTGGCGTAAAATCGATTAATTTATAAGTAGCTGTTTTTAAAAAATAAAATAGGTGTATTGTTTGTGGTCATGGGTAATATCTGCCGTTCACCCAAGGCGGAGGCGGTGTTTCGGCATTGCGTGACGGAAGCCGGATTGGGGCGGCAAGCCCATATCGATTCCGCCGGTACGCACGGTTACCACATCGGTGACCCGCCGGATGCGCGTGCGCAGCGCCATGCCGCCAAGCGCGGATACAGCCTGGGTGCGTTACGCGCGAGGCAGGTCTCACCCGCCGATTTCGCGCGCTTTGACTACCTGCTGGCGATGGATGAAAACAATCTGTCGCTGCTCGTGCGCGATTGTCCACAGGTACATGTCGCCAAGCTCGCGTTGTTGATGCGATATGGCATGAGTGGCGAGGCGATTGCCGTGCCCGATCCGTATTACGGCGGCGCGCAGGGCTTCGAACTCGTGCTGGATATAGCAGAGGATGCGGCGCAGAGTTTGCTGCGCCACATCCGCCCCCATCACCGCTTATAGCGGGGCGGAATTCCCGCCAGGCTGCGTTTCCACCTGCATCAGCGGCTCCTCGGCTACCGGCGGCAACACTGGTCGCGTGCGGCGCGGGCGCGGCGCATCGGCGAAAGCCGATGTTTGCACCTGTGCTGCGCGTGTCTTGGACACGTCGGTCTCGACTTGCGAGAGTCCGCTGGACCAATCGAGTTCCAGCGGCTTGGGCATCACCACCGGTATGGCTTCCGCGGGAGCGGGAGCAACGGGTGCCACGGCGACCGCAGGTGCAGGTGCGGCCAAGGGAACCAGGGCCGGGGTTTCCACCACCATGGGCGGTTCCGGCGGCAATGTCGGCATCGCTGCCGCCACTGGCGTGGGCACCTCCGGCATTGCGGGAACTGCTGCCATTGCAACTATTGCCGGGGCAAGGGATGCGGCTACTGGCATGACCGGCATGGGCACGAAGGGCGCCTGACTATCGGTGGCGGCTACTGCGTCACCCTCGATCTCGCCTTCCATGCCGATACGCGGACGTGGCACGAACGGCGTGCGCGGGTAACGGTATTTACGCTCGCCCCTGGGTTCTCTCGGCTCCCGCGGTTCTCGCGCTTCGCGCGGCTCGCGAGCAGCCTCGGCGCTGCCGCCGGATGGCGCCGCTGACTGCGCGTCGTTGTTGTCATTGCGTTGTCCTTCGGCGCGATCTCCGCGGCCACGACCGCGACGGCGGCGTCCGCGGCCTTCACCATTGCCGCCTTGGCCGTTAGATTCCTGTGGCGATGCGGAAATAGCGCCGTCGAAGGCAGCCAGTGCCGGCGCCGCCGCTACTTCCGATTCATTGTCACGACGTGGCGCTTGCGGCCCGCGTTGCTGGTTGCGCTCGCCACGATCATTGCTATCGCGCGGCGGACGCTCGCTACGCTCACCACGATCAGCGCCATCACGTTCGCCACGATGGCGATTGCGGCCGCCGCCCCGGTGCTCTTCACGATCACGGCGCGGGCCTTGACGCGAACGGTCGCGGCGACCTTCCTCGCGCTTGTCACCGGTGG
>CAWUUY010000155.1:0-2689 GCA_963924885.1 uncultured Burkholderiales bacterium
ATCCGCGTCCTCGACATGAGCCGCATCCTCGCCGGTCCGTGGGTCGGCCAACTGCTGGCCGACCTCGGCGCCGAAGTCATCAAAATCGAGCGCCCCGGCAACGGCGACGACACGCGCGCCTGGGGACCGCCGTTCGTCAAGGACAAAGACGGCAAAGACACCAGCGACGCGGCGTATTTCATGTGCGCCAATCGCGGGAAAAAATCGCTCACCCTCGACATCGCCAAGCCCGAAGGCCAGCAGATCATCTGCGAACTCGCGCAACAATCCGACGTACTGATCGAGAACTACAAAGTCGGCGATCTCAAGCGTTACGGTCTGGATTACGACACGCTGTCCGCACTGAACCCGCGCCTCGTCTATTGCTCAATCACCGGCTTCGGCCAGACTGGCCCTTACCGTGACCGCGCCGGCTACGACTTCATGATTCAGGGCATGGCCGGCGTGATGAGCATCACAGGCGAGCGCGACAACCTGCCTGGCGGCGGCCCGCAAAAAGTCGGCGTGGCCATCGCCGACCTGATGACCGGCATGTATTCCACCGTCGGCATCGTCTCCGCGCTGCACGAACGGCACGCCAGCGGCAAAGGCCAGCATATCGATATGGCGCTGCTCGACTCCACCGTGGCGTGGCTCGCCAATCAGAATGCAAATTATCTGATCGGCGGCGAAGTGCCCACGCGCATGGGCAACGCGCATCCGAACGTGATGCCTTATCAAACGTTTCACACCCAAGACGGCGACATCATCATCGCCACCGGCAACGACGGCCAGTTTCAACGATTGTGCGAAGCGGCGGGGATACCCGCCGTAGGTAACGACCCGCGCTACGCCAGCAACGCATTGCGCATCGCTAACCGTGACACCTGCACCGCATCCATCGCCGCCGAACTGAAAAAGAAAACCACCGCCGAATGGGTCGCCCTACTCGAAACCGTGGGCGTACCCTGCGGCCCGATCAACCGGCTGGATCAGGTATACGCCGACCCGCAGGTGCGATATCGCGGCATAAAGATCGACGTGCCGCATCCGAAAGCCGGCAGCGTGCCACTAGTGGCCAATCCGATAAAATTTTCACGCACACCGATTGTTTACGACGTACCGCCGCCGCTGGTAGGTGAACATGTGGAGGAGGTGCTGCGCGGAGTGCTGGGGAAAAGCGATATGGAGATCGCGGTGCTGCGCGAGAAAAAGATTCTGTAGGGCGGGAGCCGTCCCGCCTTTCGCGGTTTTTGCGGGCCATGCGCAAGGCAGGATAGCTCCCGCCCTTCACAGCCTTGTTTTTCACCGCCGCGATTTCCTTCGCCACGTCATCCGAAAACGCCCGCCCAGCCCGCCCATACCAATAACGCGCGTTGTCGAGGTCGCCTTCCATCACATGCACGATGCCGTGTATCCAGCATCCCGTGACTGATTCATCGCTTTGCACGATTTTGTGCGCGGAATCCCAGTCGCCTTTATCCAGATGAGCCAGCACGACCTGCAGCAAGTTGCTTTTACCCGCACTCACGCAACCAGCGCCTTCATTGCCGAGTACAACTGATTCTGCGCCTCGAACCCAATCCCCGGTCTATCGGGCAGTTTGAGAAAACCATTCTCGACTTTGGCATCGTCGGCAAAGCCAGCAAAGATGCCGAACACGCCCGGATACGCTTCGCAGCCGCCGAGGCCGAAGCCGCCGACCAGATGCAGCGTCATTTGATTACCACCGTGCGGGAACACGCTCTGCCGTGACCAGCCGCGCTTTTGCAGCATGTCCAACGTGCGCGTAAACTTCACGATGCCGTAGGACTGCGGCACATCCGTCTGAATGAAATCCACGCCTGCGCGCATGCCGCCGAAGGCAACTAAGTTTTCCACGTCCTGCGTGGAGAATAAGTTCTCGCCGGTGCCCACCGCCGAGCCGTAGAGCGCAATGAATTCGTTCAATAACTCAAAGCCCGCCGGATCGGTAGGCTCTTCAAACCATTTCAACTTAAAGGGCGCCAGCGCCTTCGCATACGCCAGCGCGCGCTCGCGGTTAAAGCCTGCGTTCGCGTCCACCGCCAGATGCTGACTGGATTGCATCAGTTTCAGCGAGGCTTCCACGCGCGCCACGTCGTCGGTGACACTCGCGCCGCCGACCTTGATCTTCATCACGGTGTAGCCATGGTCGAGCTTGTCGCGGATTTCATCCAGCAATTCGGGGATGCCCTTGCCCGGCTCATACCAGCCGCCGCCGACGTAACACGGCACTTTATCCATCACCTTGCCGCCGCTGTAACGCTCGGCCAGCACGCGGTGCAGCGGCTTGCCTTCTATTTTCGCCACGGCGTCCCAGCAGGCGACTTCGATGGTGCCGATGGCCACCGAACGTTCGGTATGGCCGCCGGGTTTTTCACGCTGCATCATCGCAGCGAGAATTTTTTCGGGATCGAGGTTGTTGCCCGTGGCGTCGAGCAGCGATTCGGGCTTGGCCTTGAGGATGCGCGGAATAAAACGGTCGCGCATCTGCGCGCCGCAGGCATACCGACCGGTGGAGTTAAAGGCGTAGCCCACAACGGGCGTGCCGTCGCGGATCACGTCGGTAATGACGGCGACCACCGAGGTGGTCATTTCACTGAAGTCGAACACTGCGTTACGCAGGGTTGACTTCAGCGGGACGGCGATTTCACGGATGTCTACGATGCGCATGAGTTCAATGCTTTTG
>CAWUUY010000156.1:0-9237 GCA_963924885.1 uncultured Burkholderiales bacterium
AACTCGGCATCGAAAACGGCGCGCAGTTGGTCAACAAGGGCGCGAACCCCGCGCTCGGCCGCGCGCTGGGCCTGATCATCAAAAACATCGCGGGCTACAAACTGAGCCGCAATTACATGGGCACGTTTGGTTATCCGATGAGTTTTGTGGTGGCCGAGAATGAGGAACTCAATCCGTGGGAGCCTTTTCACGTCGAGCATGGTTTTAACAAAACCGACAGCACGGTGACGGCCTGCGGCACGGTGACCTGGGGCTGGGCGCCGGCGATTTACGGCACCGCAGAAAAATCCGCCGCGCAGGCTGCGCTGGAGTTTTTGAGCATCGAGGTGACCAAAAAACCCTGCCTCGCGCGGCTGGTGGAACGCGGTGCGCACGGTTTTCAAAACATGATCACATTTTTGATCGCGCCGCCGGTGGCCAAGGCGCTGGCTGAGGCGGGTTTTACCAAGCAAAAAATTCGTGACTATGTATATGAGCACGCACGCGTGCCGCGCCGCGAGCTGGAGTTCCTGATCGAGTATGGGCACTCCGAAGCGTTCAAGTTCGAGGACATGGTGGCGCGCGGCTTGCTGCCGAAAGAATATCTGGTGGAGCCGGATGAGCCGGTGCGCGTGCTGCCGAGCGCGGACGTGATTAACATCGTGGTGTGCGGCGACCCGGACCGCAACCGGCTGATGGTGCTGTGGGGCGGGTATGTGAAGCCAGTGACGAAAAAGATGGAATCGTGAATAGGATAGTGAACATCCCAACCCGTCATTCCCGCGAAGGCGGGAATCTATAAGCCGTCTCAAGTGGCACTGTGTTATGAGCTCCCGCCTGCGCGAGAACGACAGGGTAGATTTGGTTTGAAATAGGCGACGAATGTGGATGTTTAAATACTCTCTTAAAAACATATACTTATGAAAATAGAGCGCATAGAGATTTTTGTCACGGAACTGCCGGTGCGGGTGCGGCGAATTTTTTCCAGCGGCTCGTACGACACCGGGCCGGCGAATCAAATTCTGGGCAAGCCGGTGCTGGTAAAAATTTTCGCCGAGGGCGTGGTCGGCTTCGGGCAGATACGCCCGATCACGCCGGGGCATTTCTTGGCGGACACCACGCAGGGCATGGTGGCGGCGATCAAGGAGATTTACGGCAAAAATCTCATCGGTAAATCCATCTTTGATATCGCCTCCGCCAACGAAATGTTTGACCTGCGCCTCGCGGGCAACCCGTGCGCGCGCGCGGCGCTCGACATTGCGTTGCACGACGCGATGGGCAAGGCGCTGAACGTGCCGGTGCACAAACTCATCGGCGGCGTGTGCCAGCCGCGCATCCCGCTGGAGTGGTCGGTGAGCCTCGCCAACGATGTGCAAACCATCATCAACGAGGCCAAGCGCGCGGTCGATGAATTTGGCATCAAGGTGCTGTGCATCAAGGCGGCGGATCGGCGCGGCTGGCGGCAGGATGTCAAACACTTTGAAGCCGTGCGCCGCGCCGTGGGTGACGACGTGGTGATCGGCACCGATCCCAATACCGGTTGGTCGGTGGCGGATGCGCTCTCGGCGATCCACGCCATGCGCGAGTTTGACCTGGGTTATATCGAGCAGCCTATAGCGCGGCGCGATTTGAAAGGCCTCGCGGAAATCCGCCGACAGGCTGCAGGCATCCCGGTGATGGCCGACGAGGCCCTGTTCACGGTTCAGGATGCGTATGCACTGGCTGAGGCACAAGCGGTGGACGCCTATTGCATCAAGCTCTACAAAATTGGCGGCTTCACGCCCGCGAAAAAAATCGCCGCCGTGGCCGAGGCCGCGAACATCCAGTTGAATTGCGGCGGCCTGGCCGTGCAATGCCAACTGGAGGCCGCCGCTGGCGCGCATTTTTACGCCAGCACGCCCGCACGGCACATGATGGGAGCGGCGGAGTTTGTGTTTGGGTTGAATACCATCGGCCCCGACCCGATTGTGCCGGTGACGGATTTTGTGGTGAAGGATGGCCATGTCAATGTTCCCACCGGGCCAGGGTTGGGCATCACGGTGGATGAAGCGGCGTTGAAGAAGCATACGCTATTGCACGAGGTGGTGACATAGCGTTCGCAGTTCGTAGCCCGGAAGTAGCGCAGCGAATTCCGGGGAACACACGCGGCGCCAGATGCTGCATCGTGCTTCGCAGCACCTGCCCCCGGAATACGCTGCGCTACTTCTGGGCTTGTGAATGTATCTGGAGGCGGCGTGTTTAAGTCGTTGAACCTTTTTCGGAAACTATTTTGAGCAACACCTCGGACACCTCGGCACTTGCCCCCTTCAAGGTGCGCAGCTTCCGTTTTCAGTGGCCGGCGGATCTCGCGACCTCGTGGGCCTACGAGATGGAAACCATCGTGCTCGGCTGGTACATCCTGGTCGAGACGCAATCGGTGCTGCTGCTGACCTTGTTCGCCTCGCTGCAATACATCGGCACGTTGTTCTCGCCGCTCTACGGCGTGATGGGCAACCGCATCGGCAACAAGCGCCTCTTGTGCGGCATGCGCGCCACCTACACCGCGCTTTCGGTCATCATGCTTACGCTGGTGCTGGCGGGGGAGCTGACGCCGTTGTATGTGCTCATTATTTCCGGCTTGCTCGGCCTTGTGCGGCCATCGGATCTGGTGATGCGTTACGCGCTGATTGGCGAGACCATGCCGGCCTCGCATCTGCTGTTGGCCGCCAGCGTGTCGCGCACCACGCAGGATTCGGCGCGCGTGATGGGCGCGTTGAGCGGCGCGGGACTGGTGGCGATGTTCGGCATGGCGCCGGTGTATATGGTTATCGCCGGCCTCTACGGCATGAGCTTCTTGCTCACCACGCGTGTCGATGGCGTGCGCCGCGCGAGCAGCGACGTGGCGCAATCCTCCGCGTGGGCGGATTTGCGCGAGGGCGCGGCGTTCACCTGGAGCACGCCGCAGATTCTGGCCGCGATGTGGCTGGCGCTCTTGGTGAACCTGACGGCGTTTCCGATGACACACGGCCTGCTGCCTTACGTGACGCGGGAAATTTATCAAACGAGTCAAACCGTGCTGGGTTATCTGGCGGCGAGTTATTCGGCGGGCGCTCTCGTGGGGTCACTCATCCTGAGCCGCGTCAGCCAGCGCGTGCCCGCCGCGCGTTTCATGGTGGTGTTTTGCGTCGCTTGGTACGTGGCGCTGGTGCTCTTCAGTTTGACGCCCACCGCGTTCTGGGGCTGCATGGCGCTCATGCTGGCCGGCGGCGCGCAGAGTCTGGGCATGGTGTCGATGTCGGCGATGTTGCTGCGCGCCACCAGCGGGCACTTGCGCAGCCGGGTGATGGGCCTACGCATGCTGATGATTTACAGTCTGCCGGTGGGGCTGATGCTCGCGGGTCCGTTGATTACACACGTGGGTTATCGCGGCATGGCGGCGATTTACTGCGGTTCGGGTATTCTGTTCACGATCACCATCGGCTGGCGCTGGCGCGAGCATCTGTGGCGCGCGGACGCGCCGGCGAATCGGCGATGATGCTGTAGCGCTTTTCATCATTCGTGATAAATCTGATCCGTTCGCCCTGAGCTTGTCGAAGGGCGTGGTGGCGTGCAAGGGCTTCGACAGGCTCAGCCCGAACGGTGTAAAGTTTTGTGCAGAAGTCATACGAGGAAAACCATGACCACCACCACTATCATCCGCAAAATAGAAGCCCGCGATGAAGCGCGCTGGCGCGTGCTGTGGGACGGCTACTGCCGCTTTTACGAGCGCGAGGTGTCCGAGCCGATCACCGCGCACACCTGGCAACGGATTATGGATTTTGCCTCGCCGGTGAACGCCATCGTCGCGACGGATGAGCGCGGCCACGTGATCGGCATCTGCAATTACGTGCTGCACGAAAACACCTGGACGCTCACACCCGTGTGTTACCTGGAAGATTTGTTTGTAGACCCAGCTTGTCGCGCGGCGGGGGTGGGCAAACAGTTGATCGACTGGCTGCTGGCGGAAATGAAAACCCAGGGCTGGTCGCGGCTGTATTGGAACACCAAGGAGAACAACTACCGCGCGCGCGGGCTATACGATAAATACACGCCGCATAGCGGGTTTATTCGTTATGTGATTGATAATTCGCCGGCGTAGCCCGCGCAGTATCAACAGTGGGGCGAGAATGAGAGGTATCTCAGCGTTCAATCTTGATACCCGCCGCCTTAATCACCTTGGCCCAGCGATCCGACTCGCGGCGCATGTGTTCGCTCAAGCCCGCCGGCGTGCTCGACAGTGGTTCGGAGCCCAGTTCCATGAGCCGCTGCGCGAAGGGTGGATCGGCGATCATTTTCACCATTTCGGCGTTGATTTTGCTGACGATGGCCGCAGGCGTGCCGGTGGGGGCGAGCATGGCGTACCAGTTCACGCACTCAAAGCCCGGCAGGGTTTCGGCAATGGCGGGCACATCGGGCGCGACGGGTGAGCGCTTTGGTCCGCCTACGCCCAGCGCGCGCAGCTTGCCGGTTTTGGTGAGTTGCAGCACCGCCGGAATGCTGTTGAACATGAACTGCGCCTGCCCGCCGACGACATCCGTCACGCCCGGCCCGGAGCCTTTGTACGGCACATGCACAAAGCTGATGCCGCCCAGCGATTTGAGCAACTCGCAGCCCAAATGATTCGGCGTGCCCGTGCCGGCAGAGGCGCAGTTCAACTGGCCCGGCTTGGCCTTGGCCAGCGCGATTAACTCCGACACGTTCTTCGCCGCCACGCCGGGGTGGGCAAACAGCATTTGCGGATTGATCGACCCCAATGAAATCGGCGTCAGATCACGAAACGAATCGTAAGGCGTTTTGAACAGCAGCGGGTTAATTACCAGCCCGGCGGAGGTCGAAAATATCAGCGTGTAGCCATCCGGGGTGGCCTTGGCCACGATCTCATGCGCGATGATGCCGCCCGCGCCGGAGCGGTTGTCGAGCACCATCTGCTGGCCCCACGCATCGGTAAAACGCTGCGCGATTGCGCGCGCGGTGAAGTCATTCGCGCTGCCCGCCGAGCCGGGCACGACTATGCGCACGGGGCGGTTGGGGTAATCGGTTTTGGGTTGGGCGAGCGCCAGAACCGGCAGGCAGGCGAGCAGTACACCGCAGGATGCGGCAAGGGACAATGTAGGCATACTCAAGTTTTCCTTTAATTGTTACGTTAACACGGTAACCAGCCCAAAGGGCGCAGATGGCCGTCGCGTTGGGCGGATAACGGAGCGTATCTTAATCAATGCTGGCCCACACTTCACCTGTCGCTTCCAGACAAGACGCACTGGATCTGTTGCTGCAGCGCATGCGGCAGGCCGGCGACTTTCCGGCGTTGTCGGAAGCCATTGCGACGATCAACCAGATCGCGGCGTCGGACAAGGAAAGCGTCAACAAGTTGTCCAACAGCATTCTCAAGGACTTCTCGTTGACCAATAAGCTGCTCAAGCTGGCCAACACTGCTTTTTACAGTCGCGTGGGTGGTGGATCGATCACCACGGTTTCGCGTGCGGTAGTCATGCTCGGCTTCGACACCGTGCGTTCCATCGCCCTGAGCCTGTTATTGTTCGACAGCATGGAAAATCGCGCGCACGCCCGGCAGCTCAAGGAAGAGTTCGTTAAATCGCTGTTTGCGGGCATGCTCGCGCGCGACCTGGCGGCGACCGCGCACGTGAAGGACGCGGAAGAGGCTTTTATTTGTGCCATGTTCCATAATCTGGGTCGCACGCTGGCGATGTTTTATTTCCCGAAGGAGATGGAAGAGGTTGCTCGCCTGATGCAGTCCCAAGGTTATGCGGAATCAAAAGCCGCGGTGCAGGTGCTGGGATTGTCGTTCGAGGCGCTGGGCATCGGTGTTGCGGAGAACTGGGGATTTCCCAGTGCGATCGTGGACAGCATGGACAAACTGCCACCCGGAAAAATCAGCAAGGGCGCGGGCAACACCGACAGGATGCGTCTGCTGGCGGGCTACTCAAACGAATTGTGCGAGATCATCACCCATACGCCGGAGAAGGATCGGGGCAAGGCGCTGGCGCAACTTGGCGGCCGTTTTGGCGACAGCCTGCCGGTGAGCGAGCGGCGGCTCGCGGCGCAGATCGAAAAATCGCTATGTGACATCACGCAATTCGCCTCGGTGGTGGGCGTCAACCTCCAGCAGAGTGCATTCGCGCGGCACGCATCGAGCTGGGCGGATAGCGACGGTGCGACCACTGCGGAAACTGCGACCGGCGACGACGGAAACGCGCTCGCACAAAGCGTGCTGCGTGAACCGCCGCCGGCGGTGGCGCTGCAACCAGACAGGCTCGAGCAGAGCGCGCACAGATCGCCGGAGGAAATACAGTCCATCCTGACCGCGGGCCTGCACGATATCGGCAACGCGCTGGTGGACGACAAGTCAACGCCGGACGACGTCGTGCGCATGATTCTGGAGGTGGTGTACACCGGTATGGGCTTCGGCCACGTGTTGTTCTGCCTGCGGGATACGCGCCACAACACCCTATGCGGGAAAATTGGATTCGGCGACGGGGTTGAGGAGTTAGTTAGGGCGTTTCACTTCCCGTTGCTGGACAGGCTCGATGTGTTTCACGTTGCGCTGAAAAACAACGCGGATATTCTGATCACCGACATCGATGATCCCAAGATCGCCACGCGCATACCGGGCTGGTACCGGCAACACGTGACCGCGCGCACCTTTGTCATTCTGCCGGTGCTGGTGAAAGGCAAACCCGTCGGCCTGTTCTACGCGGACAGTCCCAACGCCGGCGACATTGCCATTGCTGAAAAAGAACTCGCGCTACTCAAGGCGCTGCGCAATCAGGCGGTGCTGGCGATACGGCAGCGGCTGTAGGGACTTTCCGCAGGCCGTGTTTTGTGGAATAACAGGAGATATTGTTGCGCAATCAGTAACTATTTGTTTTTAAACAATAATTATAAATTTCATGCGTGGATGATTACTCAGGTTTGATGTTGGCGGCCTTTAATACGCCCGCCCACTTGATGATTTCAGTGCGCAGTAGTTCGCTGAATTCATCCGCGCTGGCGGGTGTGGGGTCGAGGCCGTTTTTGAGAAACTGCGCGCGTGTGTCGGCGTCGGTGAGTATCTGCCGCAGTGTGCTGCTCAGGCGTTCGACGATGGGGCGCGGGGTTTTGGCGGTGGTGAGCAGGCCGTACCAGCCGTTGACTTCATAACCCGCGAGGCCCGATTCGATAAACGTCGGCACGTCCGGCATGGCGGCGGAGCGCTGCGCGGTACTCATGCCCACCGCGCGCAAGCGTCCGCTATCGACGTGCGGCTTTAAAGTGGCGATGGAGCCGAAGAACATCGACACGCGGCCCGCGATCAGATCCGGCAGCACCGCGCCACCGCCTTTGTACGGAACGTGCTGCATGTCGATGCCGGCGGTGATCTTGAGCAACTCCGCCGCCAGATGCGGCGGGCTGCCGGTGCCGCTGGAAGCGTAGTTCACGCGGCCCTGTTGCGCCTTGGCCCACGCAATGAATTCACTCACCGATTTGGCCGGCACCGCCGGGTGAACCACCATCAGGTAAGGCCCGCCCGCCACCAAACCCACCGGCGCGAAATCACGCTCGGTGTCGTACGGGAGCTTCCGCACCAGACTGGGGTTGACCGCGATGCTGGCTGACACAATGAGCAGCGTGTGGCCATCGGGTGTCGCACGTGCGACGATCTCGGAACCGACCATGGTGTTGGCGCCGCCGCGATTGTCGGCGACGAAGGGCTGGCCCAGACGCTCGGCGAATTTATCGGCGACGATGCGGCCCAAAATATCATTGGTGCCGCCGGCGGCAAACGGCACGACCAGCCGCACCGGGCGCGTGGGGTAGGTGGCGGGTTGTGCGTGGGCGGGCGTCACCAGCGCGGTGCAGATGGCCGCAAACGTAATGCGAAGCAAAGCACTCATGACTCTCCCCTTCATCATTCTGGCGAAAGCCAGAATCCAGTGCGTAAACCGGTCCGCAGGATCACAAATTCAAGGGCGTGATTGTTGCACAACCTGATTAGGCCCCCTCGCTTGTTATAATTTGTACCCCTCCATACTTACCCGGCCCACCCCATGCTCAAAGGTATTTCCGACCACGACGCCCATGCGGATATCCGCGAAGGCGTGCGCGCCCTGTGCGCGCAATTTGGCAACGCGTATTTCCAGAAAATCGATCATGCGCGCGAGTATCCCGATGAATTCGTCAACGCGCTGACCAAGGCAGGGTGGCTGTCCGCGCTGATCCCGGAGCAATACGGCGGCTCGGGTCTGCCGCTGACCGCGGCCACCGTCATCATGGAAGAAATCAACCGCAGCGGCGGCAGCGCGGGCTTTTGCCACGGGCAGATGTACAACATGGGCACGCTGCTGCGCCACGGCTCCGAGGCGCAAAAGAAAAAGTACCTGCCCGGCATCGCCAGCGGCGAACTGCGCCTGCAATCGATGGGCGTGACCGAGCCCACCACCGGCACCGACACCACCAAACTCAAAACCATGGCGGTCAAAAAAGGCGATCGCTATGTGGTGAATGGGCAGAAGGTTTGGATCTCGCGCATGAACCACACCGACCTCATGATATTGCTCGCGCGCACTACGCCGATCAACGAGGTCAAAAGCAAATCCGAAGGCATGTCGATATTCATCGTTGACGTGCGCAAGGCGCTCGGCAACGGCCTCACCATCACGCCGATCCGCAACATGGTGAACCAGGACACCAACCAACTGTTTTTCGACAACCTCGAAATCCCCGCCGAAAATCTGCTGGGCGAAGAGGGCAAGGGCTTCAAGCACATCCTCGATGGCCTCAACGCCGAGCGCATTTTGATCGCCGCCGAATGCATCGGCGACGGCTACTGGTTCATCGACCGCGCCACGAAATACGCAAACGAACGCGTGGTGTTTGATCGGCCCATCGGCCAGAATCAGGGCATTCAATTTCCGATTGCGCGCGCCTACGCCGGCATCGAAGCCGCGAACCTCATGCGCTACAAAGCCGCGGGCCTGTTCGACGAACACAAAGCCTGCGGCGCCGAGGCCAACATGGCCCTGATGCTGGGCGCCGAGGCGTCATGGGCGGCGGCGAACACCTGCATCCAAACCCACGGCGGCTACGGCTTCGCGGCGGAATACGATGTCGAGCGCAAATTCCGCGAGACGCGGCTGTTTCAGATCGCGCCGATTTCGACGAATTTGATTTTGTCGTATATCGGGGTGCAGGTGCTGGGCATGCCGCGGTCGTTTTGACCGCGTGAACGGATAAAACCCCTGT
>CAWUUY010000157.1:0-5917 GCA_963924885.1 uncultured Burkholderiales bacterium
CACCGGTTTCAACCGCGCCACCGGGGTGATCGCTCCCGTGCGGCCCACCTGCACCTCGATGTCGAGGACTTCGGTCAATTCTTCCTGCGCGGGGTACTTGTGCGCCACCGCCCAGCGCGGTTCACGGCTGCGAAATCCCAGTTGCCGCTGCAACGCCAGGCTATTCACCTTGTACACCACGCCATCGATGTCAAACGTCAGTGTATTGCGCGTCTCGCCGATGCCCCGGTGATAGGCGATCAGTCCCTCGGCGCCCGATACCACCGCGCGATCCGTGTTGACGGGAAATCCCCATGCCGCGAATGCGTCCAGCACCTCGCCATGTGTTGCCGGCATCGTCCAGCCGATGATTTCGCCCGCGCCATAGGCAAAAAACGACAACGGACGGCGCGCGGTGATTTTTGAATCGAGCTGGCGTATGCAGCCTGCAGCGGCGTTGCGCGGATTGACAAAAAGTTTGTCGCCTGCCGCGCGCTGTGATTCGTTCAAGGCGTCGAAGTCGGCGCGATTGATGTAAATCTCGCCGCGCACTTCCATTACATCGGGCACGTCCCGCGCATGCCCTTGCAGGCGCAACGGAATGGCGCGGATGGTGCGCACATTGACGGTCACGTCTTCACCGGTTTCGCCGTCGCCGCGCGTCGCTGCCTGCGCCAGCACGCCGTGCTCATACCGCAGGCTGATCGCTAGCCCATCAAATTTCAGTTCCGCGGTGTATTCAACGGGCGGCGCGGTGTCCTCCAAACCCAGCTCGCTGCGCACATAGGTGTCAAACTTGATCGCGCCGCTGTCCTCGATGTCCGTTTCAGTGCGTATCGACAGCATCGGCACGCGGTGTTTCACCGGCATCAATTCATCCAGCACGCGCCCACCCACGCGCTGCGTTGGCGAATCCGTGCTCAACAATTCCGGATAGTCCGCCTCCAGCGTCTGCAACTCGCGAAACAAACGATCGTACTCGGCGTCGGGGACTTCGGGCGCGTCCAGCACGTAGTATTGGTGATTGTGATGCTCGATCTCGTCGCGCAACGCCTGCGCGCGCGAGACCGCCGGCGCCGAAGCCATCAGGAAAACAGGCGCAGAGCGCGCAAACTTCCCGGCGCGATGCCGCGCTCGTTCATCGCAAAGTGGATGTCTTTCAACTGCTGGCGAATCTGATCCATGCTGGCCGCGGTCAGCGTCGCTCGATTGTCATCCACCAGCCTGCCTTTGAGCGTCACCGAAAGCGACTTGCCAAGTTCAAACATGCGTTGCAACGCGCGCTCCGCGGCGGCCACCCGCGGCACGTCCAGCAGCAAGGTCAACCCGTGCGTGATTATTCCCTGAACTTGCTCGGGCAAAAACGGCGCCGGCTCTTGGTTGTTTAACGTGAGCAGCGGCTGCGCCTGCTCATCCTCCAGGTGAAATACCCCGTCCGGCTCCAGCGTAAATCCTTCGCCTTCCGCGAGTGCGCGTATGAGCGCGCCACTAAACGTCTCGCCGTCCGCCGCAATCACGTTGACACCGATGGCTACATCAACGTCGCCGCAAAATAAATCAAGATCGCGCGCCTTGCGCAGGACTTCTTCGATGTCCGGGCATTGCGCCACGGCGGACGTTCTCGCCGCCGCCGCATTCACGGCATCACAAAACGCGCTGAGTTGTACCGCGCCGAGGGCGCCGCTGCGGCTGGCCATTTGCAACGCCAGCCGCAGTCGTGAATACTGCGCGTTGACCGCGCGATTCACTTCTTCCCACTTGCCGCTGCCCGCGTTAAAACCGGCGGCGCGCCAGGCACGCCCACAGGCCGCCACGCCCGACAACAACTCCGACACCTGCGCGGCGGTGAGCGGCGTGTCACTGGACAGCGTAGCCACGCAATCAATCGCCTCGTCGATGCCCGCCATGGCCAGCGGTGCCTCGGGAACCTGCCGGGCGCCGGAGGGCGTGGGAATATCAGTCACCTTGCCCGTATCCAACTGCGGTTCGACGCGCTGTGCAGGTCCCATATCAGTCGCGGACGTTTCGCCCAGCAGCACGTCCTGATGGGTTTCGCTGAAGGCCTCGCCCAGTCGAAGCCGCAACTGTCGTTCCTGATACCAGTTGTATGCCAGCACGCCGCCGATCACCACGACGCCAATCACCAGCAGGCTGAGTTGCAGTTCGCTCATACCGGTACTAGGCCGCTTCGGACAACTTCATGGCTTCCTCCATATCCACCGCCACCACCCGCGACACGCCCGCCTCCTGCATGGTGATACCGAGCAACTGGTTGGCGATCTCCATGGTGATCTTGTTGTGGCTGATGAACAGAAACTGTGAACCCACCGACATTTTTTTAACCAGTTCGCAAAAACGTTCAGTATTGTGATCGTCAAGCGGCGCGTCCACCTCGTCCAGCAGACAAAACGGCGCGGGGTTCAACTGGAATATGGCGAACACCAATGACAACGCCGTCAGCGCTTTTTCGCCGCCCGAAAGCAGATGTATGGTGCTGTTTTTCTTGCCCGGCGGCTGTGCCATGACATGCACGCCGCAATCGAGAATTTCCTCGCCGGTCAGCGTGAGCTTGGCCTGCCCGCCGCCGAACAGCGCCGGAAACATTTCGCTGAAATGCCGATTCACCTCGTCAAACGTGCTTTGCAGCCGGTCGCGCGTTTCGCGGTCGATACGCTTGATGGCGTCTTCCAGCGTGGTCATCGCTTCGGTCAGATCGCGCGATTGTGCGTCAAGGTAATCCCGCCGCTCCTGGGCAACCTTCAGTTCCTCCAGTGCCGCCAGATTCACCGCGCCGAGTGCGCGCACTTCCTCGCCCAGACGATTGATTTCCGATTGCAGCGCATTGGAGCGCGTGCCTTTTTCCAGCAAGGCCGCTAGTTCTTCTTCGTTGGCGCCGGCCTCGAGCAACTGCTGCGCGTATTGTTCTTCGGTGAGTCGCGCCTCTTGTTCCTTCAGCCGCACTTCGGCGATGCGCTCACGCAGCGGGGCGAGTTTCTGTTCGGATGTCAGCCGTTCCTGCTCCACCGCGCGCAAGTTTGTTTCCATACCCTCCAGCGCATCGCGCGCCACCGCCAGCGTCTGTTCGCGCGCCACGCGCGTTTCGAGCATGGCCTGCAATTGCGTCTGCCACGGCGTTTCATCAAATCCGGAAAGATCCGTTTCGGCTTCACTGATGCTGCTTTCAACCGACGAAATGGAAGCCGTCAGGCGTTGCAGGGATGAATTTACCTCATTGATTTTATTGACTATTGTCTTTTGCCCATACAAGGCTTCCTGATGTGCCTGGCGCGCCCGCTCCAGCGCCTGACGCTGGGCGTTCAGCGCGGATTCGGCGGCGCGATACGCTTCCACCGAGTATTCGACCTGCGACGTGACCTCGTCGCGCTGCGCCTGCAAGTGCTGGAACGATGCGTCGGCGGAGGCACGTGTCGCGGATTCCGCGGCGGCCTGCGCGACGATCTCGGCGATCTCGGCGGCAATTTGCTCGCCGCGTTGCGTCGCGCGTTGCGCCTGATCCGACAAGCGCATGGAATCCATTTGCGCGCCATGCAGTTGCTGCTGCAAAGAGCCTGCGCCATCACGCAGTTCAGCGGCCTCGCCGCGGCAACGCTCTATCGCCTGATCGGCATCCACCACGGCGGATTTAATGCGATCCAGCGTGGTTTGTTCTTGTTGGAAATCGCTTTCAAGCTTTTCGATTTCACGCTGACGTGACAACACCCCATGCAACTCGCTGTCGGGCGCGTGAAAACTCACGCTATGCCGAGTAAACACGTAACCACCGGCCGATACCAGCACGGCCCCCGGCGCGAGTTCCATGCGTCGCGCCATGCCGGTGGCGGTATCAGGCACGGTATAGACGTCGTGCAGCCATTCGTTAATCACCGGCGCCAAGCGCGAATCGCGGCAAGTGACCTGCCGCGTCAGCGGCTCCAGTCCCGCGAAGCCACCCTGCATCTGTGGCTGCCCTTGCGAAAGCACGGCGCCATTTTTCCGGTCTATCATGGTCAATTTGCCGGGCGGTGCCTGCGTCAGCCAATCGGCCGCGCTGTCGATGCCATCGAGCGCAATGCCGTTCAGGCGCTCGCGCAGTACCGCCTCAAGTGCATCTTCCCAACCCGCCGCGATTTCGATGCCCTGCCACAGGCGCGACGCTTTATCGAGGTTGCGGCTGGCTTGCCAGCCTTCCATGTCGCCCCGCGACAGCTTGGCCTGCAACTGCGACAGCACGTGGATGCGTGCTTCAATGGCGGCGAGTTTTTGCGTTGCCGCGTCGAGTTCGATCTGGCGTTCCCGAGCGGCCTGCTCCAGCAGCGGCAGCCGGGTTTCTTTGTCCTGCAATTGCGCGCGGTGTTCGACAAGTTGCGCTTCGATCTCCTGCACGCGTGCGCCCAGTTGCGCCAGCGCGGCCTCGTCGGGAGCTGGCAGCAGGTTGCGTTCCTCGGTCAACCGTGTCTCGCGCTGGCCAAATTGATCCAGCAAACGCGCGGCGTGCTCCATCCGCGTTTGTTCGACCTGCAACTGCTGCTGCGTGCCGGCCAGTGAACGCTGCAATTCCTCGCGCTTGGCGTCGCTCTCGCGATGCGCTTCTTCGGCCAACGGCAGCTTTTGCGCCTGCGCGTTGACTTCGGCTTCCGCCGTCACTACGCGCTCGTCGGCGCGCCCGCGCTCCATGCGCGCTTCGTCTAGCGCGCGCTGGGCGTCGAGCAATTGCGACTGGTTGCCGTCCATCTGCGAGCGCAACGTCGTAATGTGATGCTCGATACGAGCGCGGTTTTCGCGCACATGCGCGATCTGTTGTTCCAGACGCGCCACCTCGGCGTTGGCTTCGTAGAGCACGCCCTGACAGGCGTGCAAGGCGTCGCCCGATTTGTAATGATCGGCACGCAGGGTTTCCAGCCGACTTTCGGCTTCGCGCAGTTTGGCGGTTTCCGCTTCGAGCTCAATGCCGACGCGCTCGATCTCGCGCGCGTGGCGGGCGCGGGCGGACGCAGCCTCCTTGCGGCGCGTAAACCACAACAGCCCTTGCAAGGTGCTCAGCTCGGCCTGCAACTCATGGTATTTCAGCGCGACCTCTGCTTGCCCCTGCAAATGCTCCAATTGTTTGGTCAGCTCATGGCGGATGTCATCGACGCGCAGCAGGTTTTCGCGCGTGTCGCGCAGACGCAGTTCGGTTTCGCGGCGGCGCTCACGGTACTTGGAAACGCCGGCGGCTTCTTCGAGGAACACCCGCAGGTCTTCGGGCTTGGCTTCGATGATGCGCGAAATCATGCCTTGCTCGATAATCGCGTAGGCGCGCGCGCCGAGACCGGTACCGAGAAAAATATCGGTGACGTCACGACGCCGCACCGGCAGGTTGTTGATGTAATACGTCGAGTCGCCATCGCGCTCAAGCAGGCGTTTGACGGAAATTTCACCGTAGGACGACCACTGGCCCGCCGCCTTGCCGAGACTGTTATCGAAAATTAGCTCAACGCTGGCGCGATTGACGGGCTTGCGGTCGCCGGAGCCGTTGAACAACACATCCTGCATGGTTTCGCCGCGCAAGTGCTTGGCCGACGATTCGCCGAGCACCCAGCGTACGGCATCAATGATGTTTGATTTGCCGCACCCGTTGGGGCCGACGATCCCCACCAGTTGCCCGGGCACCGGTATCGGCGTCGGTTCGACAAAAGACTTGAATCCCGCAAGATTGATATGAGTAAGGCGCAATTTGTTACTTTGACAGAGGTTATAATCAAGGTGGTTCGAAGCTAAAACTTCGCTCGTCATTCTAACTGATTTACTTCTCGCCGATAATGCCAAGCAAGCTCGCGCAGCCCTCCACCGCACTCGAAACATTTCCCAATCCGGCGCCGCGACGTAACTACCGGATTCACATGGAAGTGCCTGAATTTACCTGTCTTTGTCCCAAGACCGGGCAGCCCGATTTCGCCAC
>CAWUUY010000158.1:0-3222 GCA_963924885.1 uncultured Burkholderiales bacterium
CCAGCGTGTAGCCGTCGGGCACGGCGCGCGCAGCAAGCTCGGTGCCGACAATACCGCCCGCGCCGCCGCGGTTATCGACGATGACCGATTGGCCCATCGCCTCGGCCAACTTGGGCGTGATCATGCGCGCCACGATATCGATCGGCCCGCCCGGCGGGAAAGCGACGACGATGCGCAGTTGTTTGGAGGGATAGCTTTGCGCGCACGCCAGCGCGGGCAGCAGCAGGGCCAGCGCGGCCAGCCCTTTCACGGGTAACGTCATGGTGATTTTCTCAAAAGAATAAAGAGTTCTGATTGTGAAACATCCTCTGCCGGAACTCAATCGCGGGTTGAGCGGGTGTGGCGTGACTGATAAAATCGGCGATTCCACTGTATCAGCGCCCGCCCCGATGCCCTTGCTTGACCCGAAGGGCACGCATCCGCGGCCGCATCGTGTTCACGCTCAACACCTCGCCTCTCACTTTTTACTCCTAACTCTCCACCAAGGTACCCGCCATGCACGAATTCGACGTTTTGGTTGTCGGCAAAGGTAATGCCGCTCTCTGTTCCGCGCTGTCCGCTCACGAGCACGGCGTCAAAATCGCCATGATCGAAGCCGCCTCCGAGGACGAACACGGCGGCAACAGCCGCTTTGCCGGCGGCGTAATGCGCTTTGCCTACGACAAGATCGAAGACTTGAAACGCATCACCGATGTCACCGACGACGAAGTCGCCACCAGCGATTTCGGCACCAACACCACCGACGAGTATTACGACGACCTGTATCGCCTCACCGCGTATCGCTCCGACCCCGATCTGTCGGAAATACTCATCACGCAAAGTCAGGACGTGATGGCGTGGCTGCGCACCAAGGGCGTGAAGTTTCTGCTGAACTTCGGCCGCCAGTCGGGGCTGGTCAACGGCAAGCGCAAGTTTTTCGGCCGTATGCCAATAGAAGCGCACGGCGGCGGCGCGGGGCTGGTCGATTATCTCGACAAGTCCGTCAAGGCCAAGGGCATCCAGATTTTTTACAACACACGCGCCGTGTCATTGATATACGACGGCGAAAAAGTCTCCGGCGTGCGCGCGCAGATGAACGGCAAGATGACCGAAATCTGCGCGAAGTCCGTGGTGCTGGCCTGCGGCGGATTCGAGGCCAACCCCGAAATGCGCACGCGCTACCTCGGCCCCGGCTGGGAGCTGGTGAAGGTACGCGGCACGCGCTTCAACCAGGGCGATGGCTTGAAAATGGCGCTCGACATAGGTGCGGCGCCTTACGGCAACTGGTCGGGCAGCCACGCGGTGGGCTGGGACCGCAACGCACCGGAGTTCGGCGATGTCAGCGTGGGCGATCAGTTCCAGAAGCACAGCTACATTTTCGGCATCATGGTCAACGCCGACGGCAAACGCTTTGTCGATGAAGGCTGGGATTTCCACTCGTTCACCTACGCCAAATACGGCGGCGAGGTGTTGAAGCAGCCCGCGCAATTCGCCTGGCAGGTGTTCGATTCCAAAGTCACCAAGCTGCTGCGCTCCGAATACCGCATCAAGATGATGACCAAGGTGTCGGCGAATACGCTCGAAGAACTCGCCACCAAGCTCGAAGGCGTGAACCCCGATGGTTTTTTGAAAACCGTGCGCGAGTACAACGCCTCGATCAAAAAAGACGTGCAGTTCGACCACACGATTAAAGACGGAAAATGCACTGTCGGCATCGAGCCGCAAAAATCCAACTGGGCGCAGCCGCTGGATGCGCCGCCGTATGACGCCTATCAAACCACCTGCGGCATCACCTTCACCTTCGGCGGCCTGCGCATCATCAAGGAAACCGGGCAGGTGATGGATGTTCATCTGAAACCGATTCCCGGTCTGTACACGGCGGGCGAGATGGTCGGCGGGCTGTTCTTCTTTAACTACCCGAGCGGCACCGGGCTGGTGTCCGGCGCGATCTTCGGGCGCATCGCGGGCGCGGGCGCGGCCAAGGCAGCCAAGGGCTAATACACATAACTATTTATTTTTAAACATTATTTTTGGAACAGTGAAATGAGCCACGAAGCCTCGAACGGCAACCCTTACACCCGCGGCATTGCGCAATTTGTGTCGGGCCTGACTTACGACGCGATCCCCGCCGAAGTCAAAACGCGCATCAAGCTGCTGATGCTCGATTCACTCGGCTGCGCGCTCTACGGCGCCGATCTCGAGTGGAGCCAGATGCTGCAAAAAACGCTGACACGTGTGGACAGCACGCGCATGTGCAACGTGTGGGGCACCCACCTCAAACTCTCGGCACCCCATGCGGCACTCGTTAACGGCACGCAGGTACAGGGCTTTGAACTCGACGACGTGCATCGCGCCGGCGTGCTGCACGTGGGCGCGGTGGTGCTGCCGTCACTGATCTCCATCACCGAAATGAATCCGGGCATGAGCGGCAAGGAGTTCCTGACCTCCGCCGTCGCCGGTTATGAAATCGGCCCGCGCGTGGGTCTGTGCATGCGCCCCGATCACATCGCGCAGGGCTGGCATTCGGGCGCGACACTCGGCGTGTTTTCGTCGGCCTCAGGTTCGGCGCGCGCACTGAAACTGAATGTGGATAAAACCGTACACGCGCTCGGCATCGCCGGCACGCAATCGGCCGGCCTGATGGCCGCGCAGTACGGCGCGATGGTCAAACGCATGCACGCGGGCCGCGCGTCGCAATCGGGCTTGTATGGCGCGCTGATCGCGGAATCGGGCTTCACCGGCATCGTCAACGTGCTCGAAAGCGAATACGGCGGTTTCTGCACCACCTTCTCGCGCTCGAACGACCGGTTTGACCTGAAGGAACTCACCGCCGGCTTCGGCAGCGTGTGGCAGACCATGGGCGTGGCGCTCAAGTTCTACGCCTGTGTCGGCAGCAACCACACCACACTCGACGCCATCCGCGAAATGCAGGCCGAGAAACCCTTCGGCGCCAAGGATGTGAAAAAAATCTCCGTGCATGGCTCGCAGGTCACCATGGATCACGTCGGCTGGAAATACGTGCCGCAGGGCCTGACCTCGGCGCAGTTGAACCTGCCCTACTGCGTGGCGACCTGGTTACTCGAAGGCGATTGCTTCGTCGATCAGTTCACCGAAGACATGGTCGCCGACCCTGAGCGCATGAAGCACGCCGAGAAGGTCGAAGTGCAGCATGACGACGCCATCACCGCCAAGGGTTCGAAGTTCCGCCACATGGTGCGCGCCGAGGTCTTCCTCAACGACGGC
>CAWUUY010000159.1:0-11240 GCA_963924885.1 uncultured Burkholderiales bacterium
AGCTCATCCGCTTTTTTGTCGGCGGCGGTGTCGAGCACCAGCCAGTTGTTGACGGGATCAATCCACGCGCCCAGCGTGCGGCGGCGGCTTAGCGCTTTGGGCATAAGTTCTTCGAGCACGCGCTCGCGGATGTCGCGCATCTGCTTGCGGCCCACGGGATGTCCCTGCTTTTCAGCGAGCTTGGCCGCGCGCTCCTTCGCGGTTTGCGTAATGATCGAGCCAGGCAGCAGCTTTTGGTTCACGCCAAAATGCATCAGCCACTGGCGTTGCAGGCTATGCACAAAGCGATCATCGTCGCGCGGCGGCACCCAGCCGCGCGACTCCATTTCAAAGCTGCCGCAGGGCTGCAGCGCGTGATCCTTGAGCTTGGCGTCGAGCGCATCGGCATCGCCCTCGATCTTGGAAAGCCGATAAACCAGAAGATTTTTGAACCACATAATTTTGAGAGGGTGGGTGCGGCAAAAAAGCGAGGATTATACCGGCGCACCGAGTCACGCAAGGCAATGAATGCAATAATTCGGGAATCATCCATGAATACAAGGAGTTCACGTGGCTGAGTTTGACAAACTGGATTTATCGCCCGAAGCCGTGCTCGCGCGCGCCACCGCCGCGCGCGGCGATATTTTTCCCGAGTGGAAAACGCTGGTGTATGCCTCGCCCAAAACCTATCACCTGATTAACCAGACGGTGAGTTATCTGCACCAGTATCACGGCCAGCAAGCAGCCAGCGGGCAACTGTCGGTGCCGATGCGCGAGCTGATCGCCATACCGGCGCTGTGCAGCAAGGGCGATCTGCGTCACGCGCCCAATCACATCCGTCGCATGTACCGTGAAGGGTTGACCAACAAGGCGTTGTTCGAGGGCGCAGCGGCTTTTGCCTCGGTCGTGGGCTGGGCGAGCCTGACGTATGTGTCGTTGGCGATAGAGCAGGCCAACAGCGCGGATTACCCGTTTGGCAAACTGCCGCCCGGCGGCGAACCGAAGACACTCAAGCCCTTTCCCGAAATGCAGATGGGACGCACGCGCGCGGGCATTGCGGGCGAAAGCCTGACGGACACCGAAGAATGGCGCTACGCCGCCACCATCGACGCCGAACTCGCCAGCCGCGCGGCGGCGTTCGTCGATCACTGCTGGAACCGCGACGGCGAAGCCGATGCGATTCTTGGCCCCGGCCCGCGCGAGCTGATCGTGATTGCGGCGTTATGCGCGCGCGGAGAAGTGGACATGGCCGCGCACCACATGCGCCGCGCCTACGATTACGGCATGACGCGGCGGCAAGTGCTGGACGCGATCTGCTGCGTAGTGCCGATGACGGGGATGGTGTCGGCGACGCTGGGGTTGCGAGCGATGCGGTTAGCGGATGAGTAAAAACGGGAGCAGAAGTTTAACGTCTACTTTCAGCGGCGCGTGGCTTCATGTGCGTCCGCTGCGATGCATGATTGGGCGACACGGCCGATCAAGCCGCGCACGCGCATAAGCTCAGCCGCCTGCCTTGCTTCACCTTCTCTATGCGCGTAGTGAAGCATTGGGATGACCAAGGTCTGCGAGAGCGCCCGTTGGAGCTCTGGCGCAAAGCCGTGAGCTGAGGAGCCCGATAGCAGAACGATGGTTGGCTCAAGGGCCTTGAGGAGAGGCAACGTATGAAGGTTGAAGCACCTTTGCGGCTTGGTGGCAGGATACTTGTTTCCTTTGGTCGCGCACCAAGCAATATTTGCGAATGCCACCGATCCGAGAGGCAAGTGGAGGCCATCAAGATAGAAAGCAGTGAAACGACCCGCACCCCAGTTGGGCATATCTGAAGCCTGATGCGCGAATATGGCCCGTACCGAACCACCCTTCTCAGAAAACTGTCGCAAGAGGTCCAACATCTTTGCGTCGGCAGAGTCCGACTAGAACGCTCCGCCACCAGGGTTTAGCATGACGATGGCGATGCGCGGGTCGAACTTCGCATAGTCCTCGCCCACCTATCGTGGCTGAGCGAACGTAATCTGCGCTTGCTGAACCTCCCCGAAATCGAAGCAGGCACCATACTTGACGGGCTGTTCCGTTATCGATCTGCCCGCGGATACAAGAGTCGAACTGGTCATGTCGCCCAACTAGTTTTAATCATCGAAAACGCCTGTTGACATCCCGGCGCGCCGGATAATGTTTCGACTAAAAGTTAAGTATATCCAAAAAAAATCAATAAGATAGAAAAATTTCTTCTACCTCCAATACGGTTAAATTTGGAATGAAAAGCCGCACGCAGTTTTTTCCGTAGCCGAGTCCGGGGCAATCACGTAACACCGGCATTCACCAGCCGTCGCGCAGCATCGATAGTGTCGCTCGCTGTTAATCCCACTGGCCCCAGACCATTCGCTATAAAGGTATCTGCTGACGCGCCATGCAGCCACACGGCGGCATCCATCGCGCGCTGCAGCGCTGCGCCTTGAGCGATCAGAGCTGCGATGATGCCGGTCAGCACGTCGCCCATACCTGCGCTGGCCATGCCGGGATTGCCGCTGGTGTTGATGCGCCACGGTAGACCGGGCGAGGCGCACACGGTGCCGGCTCCTTTCAACACAACATAAGCGTTGAATTGATTCACTAACGACGTGGCTGCTGCAACTCGGTTGGCTTGCACGTCGCGTGTGCTGCCTCCGAGCAGGCGCGCTGCTTCGGCAGGGTGCGGGGTTAGTACTTTTTCTGCAACTATTTCTTTTAAAAATGTTTTTAACTTTTCATTGGCGGCGATGCTATTGAGCGCGTCGGCGTCGATGACCAGCGGCAGTTGGGCTTCCAGCGCCCACTGCAAATAAAAAGCAGCGTCGGGCGATTGCCCCAGTCCGGGGCCTATGGCAAGGCAACTCAGGTGATCGATTTTCAACACGGCATCGGGGGAGCGCAGCATCAGTTCGGGTTGCATGGCATCCACCAGCGGTGCATCGCGCGCGATTAAGCCCACGTAAACGCGTCCCGCGCCGAGTTTTAGCGCGGCGCGTCCTGCCAGCAATGCCGCACCGACCATGCCGGTGTCGCCACCGATGATGCCGACGCTGCCGTGGCTGCCCTTGTGGGTGTTGCGCGGGCGCGGTGCGAGGGCGTGCGTAGCTGCACCCAGCACGCTGCCGGGCGCGGTGTCGTTGCCGCGATCCAGTTCGAGATCATCCACGTGTATGTCACCGCAGTGATCGGGCCCGTCGAGGGTCAGCAAACCGGGCTTGGCGCCGATGAAGGTGATGGTGTGCGTGGCGCGCACGCAGCATCCGTGTAGTTGTCCGGTGTCGGCGTCGAGGCCGCTGGGGATATCAATCGCCAGCACGGGCGCCTCGCTTGCGTTGATGCGGGCGATCCAATCGGCGTAGCGGCCTTCGATGTCGCGTGTCACGCCGATGCCGAACAGGCCGTCGATAGCGAGGCTGAAGCTTCCTGTTGCGGGCGGTGTGTCGATGGTTGAGCCGCCTGCGGCCAGCCATTGCTTATAGGCCGCAGCGGCGTCACGCGGGAGTTTCGCGGCGTCACCACCGAATACCAAGGTTACCGGAAAGAACCATTGTTTCAAATAACGCGCCACGATAAACGCGTCGCCGCCATTGTTGCCGGGGCCGGCAAAGATCAGAATCGGTTTGCCGGTGTCGGCGGCCAGCGCGCGGGCGAGTTGCGCGGCAGCCAATCCGGCGCGCTCCATCAGCGGCAACTGTGCATGCCGTGCTTCGATGCGGCGGATGTCAGCCGTGAGGTAAAGCGGGGTGCCGTGGGTGATGTTGCTCTGCATGCGAAATAGTTTAACGGAAAAGCATTGTAAAATACGGATTTACAGCGTCTGACTCCCGATGATCCTGCGCCTGCAGGGCCGCCGCGCCCTCTCTGATTTTCGCCTCGCCAAACTCCGGCAATCGCTTCCCGATTCTTTTGCGTCGCTTCCGTCGCTCGCGCTGCATGCTGAATTCTGGCATTTCGTGGAGACCACGCGCGCGCTGACCGCGCCGGAAACCGTGCGGCTGGAACGCATACTGACTTACGGGCCGGCATCCAAGGTTGATGCAGCGCAAGGCGAGCTTTTGTTAGTTACGCCGCGGCCAGGCACGATTTCGCCGTGGTCGTCCAAAGCCACCGACATTGCGCGCCATTGCGGGCTGGAAGCAGTGCGCCGCATTGAGCGTGGCACGGTGTTCCGGGCGGGTGGCATTAGCGCTGAACAGGCACGCACGGTGCTGGCGCCGATGATCCACGACCGCATGACCGATGCTGTGTTCACCTCGCTGGAAGATGCTGACAAGTTGTTTCAGCACTTTGAGCCCAAGCCGCTCAAAATGGTGGATATTCTGGGCGGTGGTGCCGCGGCGCTGGCTGCGGCGAATCGCGAACTGGGCCTTGCGCTCTCCCAAGACGAAATCACCTATCTGGTCGAGAACTTCACCCGCATGGGGCGTAACCCGTCGGATGTCGAACTGATGATGTTCGCGCAGGCGAACTCGGAACATTGTCGCCACAAGATTTTCAACGCCGATTGGGTGATCGACGGCGAGACCCAAGACATTTCGCTGTTCGGCATGATTCGCACCACGCACGAGAAGCATCCGCAAGGAACGGTGGTGGCGTATTCTGATAACTCGTCGATCATTGAGGGCGCGCGCGTCGAGCGATTTTATCCGTCGGCCAATGGTGAATACCGTTTTATCGAAGACGACACGCACATTTTGATGAAGGTGGAAACGCACAACCACCCGACGGCGATTGCGCCGTTCCCGGGCGCGGCCACCGGTTCAGGCGGCGAAATACGTGACGAAGGCGCCACCGGGCGCGGTTCCAAGCCAAAGGCAGGGTTGACCGGGTTTTCAGTATCGAATCTCAACATTCCCGGATTCGTGCAACCGTGGGAGGGCGCCGAAGCCGGTGTTGCTCAATCCTCAATCCGCAATCCTCAATCCTACGGCAAGCCAGGCCGCATCGCGTCGGCATTGCAGATCATGATCGAAGGCCCAATCGGTGGCGCGGCGTTTAACAACGAATTCGGCCGGCCGAATCTGGCAGGCTACTTTCGCACCTACGAACAAAATGTCGCGGGCGAGATGCGCGGTTATCACAAGCCGATCATGATCGCGGGTGGCGTGGGCAATATCGCCGCGCGTCATGCGTTCAAAGAAGAACCGGATGCGGGCGCGCTGCTGATCCAACTGGGCGGCCCCGGCATGTTGATCGGACTGGGCGGCGGCGCCGCGTCGAGCATGGACACCGGTGCGAATCAGGAAGACCTCGATTTTGATTCGGTGCAGCGTGGCAACCCGGAGTTGCAGCGCCGCGCGCAAGAAGTGATCGACCGCTGCTGTGCGCTGGCGGATGCCAACCCGATTTTGTCGATACACGATGTCGGCGCGGGGGGCATCTCCAACGCGTTGCCGGAGATGGCGCATCAGGCTGGCTTGGGCGCGCGGTTTGATTTGCGCAAAGTGCCGAGCGAAGAGCCGGGCATGTCGCCGATGCAAATCTGGTGCAACGAGGCGCAGGAGCGTTATGTGCTGGCGATTGCGCCGGCATCGCTGCATGCGTTCGAGGCGATTTGCGCGCGCGAGCGTTGCCCGTACGCAGTAGTGGGCGAAGCTACTAAAGATGGCCATCTGACAGTGCATGACCCCGTGTTCAACAACAACCCAGTGGACATGGCGCTCGACGTGCTGCTCGGCAAGCCGCCGAAGATGACGCGGCGGGTGTCTCATGTCACTCGTGCATTGCCCGAGTTCGATACATCAAAAATTGATTTGCGCGACGCAGCGTATCGCGTGCTGCGCATGCCGTCGGTGGCGGACAAAACCTTCTTAATCAGCATCGGCGACCGGAGCGTCGGCGGCATGACCGCGCGCGATCAGATGGTTGGTCCGTGGCAGGTGCCGGTAGCGGACGTGGCGGTGACGCTGATGGGCTTTAACACGCATCGCGGCGAAGCCTTCGCCATGGGCGAGCGCACGCCGCTGGCGGTAATTAACGCCGCCGCCTCGGGGCGCATGGCGGTGGGCGAGGCGATTACCAATATCGCAGCAGCGCCGATTGCGCAGATCGGCGACATCAAACTCTCCGCCAACTGGATGGCGGCGGCTGGGCACGGCGGTGAGGACGCGGCGCTGTTTGATACCGTGCGCGCGGTGGCCATGAAGCTGTGCCCGGCGCTGGGCATCAGCATTCCGGTGGGCAAGGATTCGCTGTCGATGAAAACGACGTGGTCCGACGGCGCGGTGAAAAAAGAAGTGGTGGCGCCCTTGTCGCTGATCGTCACGGCGTTCGCGCCGGTGGCGGACGCGCGGCAGACGCTAACGCCGCAACTGCGCACCGACTGTGACGACACCGTTTTGCTGCTGATCGACTTGGCTGACGGCAAAACCCGCATGGGCGGATCGGCGCTGGCGCAGGCGTGGAATGCCACCGGGGCGGAGTCGCCCGACCTGGAGTCGCCCGCCAGTATTATTAAATTTATTCAATTAAAACAAATACTTACGAATTCAGGCCAGATACTCGCTTATCACGACCGTTCCGACGGCGGCCTGTTCGCCACGGTGTGCGAAATGATGTTCGCCGGGCGCGTGGGCGTCACGCTGACGCTGGCCGGAAAAACACCGGTGATCGACACGCTGTTTAACGAAGAACTCGGCGTGGTGCTGCAAGTGCGCGCAGCCGATGAGGTGCCCGTGTTGCAGGCGTTTGAAAGCGCCGGCGTGCCGTGTATGCGCATCGGCGCATTGAACGCGGACGCCGTGTTGCGTGTGGTTCGCGCGAATGGCAAGGAAGTATTGTGCGAAAAACGCACGGACCTGCACCGCGTGTGGTCTAAAACCACCTGGCGCATGCAGCAACTGCGCGACAACCCGCTATGCGCGCAAGCGGAATACGACCGTATTCTCGATGTGCGTGACCCCGGCATCACGCCGTATCTGACGTTTGATCCCGCGCAAAACATCAGCGCGCCGTTCATCGCCACGGGCAAGCGTCCGCGCATCGCCATCCTGCGCGAGCAGGGTGTGAACGGGCAGATCGAAATGGCGGCGGCGTTTGACCGCGCGGGTTTCGCGTCGGTGGATGTGCATATGAGCGACATCATCGCCGGTCGCGTGAGTCTGGCCGATTTCAAAGGCTTTGCCGCCTGCGGCGGGTTTTCGTACGGCGACGTGCTGGGCGCGGGCGAGGGCTGGGCGAAGTCGATTTTGTTCAATGCGCGCGCGCGCGATCAGTTCGAAGCGTTCTACAAACGAGGCGATACCTTCGCGCTGGGCGTGTGCAACGGCTGCCAGATGATGAGCAATCTGCACGCGCTGATACCGGGCGCGGACGCCTGGCCGCATTTTGTCAAAAATAAATCCGAGCAGTTCGAGGCGCGCGTGGCGATGCTCGAAATCCAGCCGTCGCCGTCGTTGTTTTTCGAGGGCATGGCGGGCAGCCGCCTGCCGGTGGCGGTGGCGCACGGCGAAGGTTTTGCGGAATTTGAAAACGAAGCCGCCATCAAAAAAGCGCAGCCGTTGGTGGCGCTGCGCTTCGTGGATAACGCGGGGCAGGTGACCGATCGTTATCCGCTCAACCCGAATGGCTCACCTCAAGGCATCACCGGACTCACCACGCCCGATGGGCGCTTTACGATTTTGATGCCGCATCCCGAACGCGTGTTCAGAACCGTGCAGAACTCGTGGCACCCGGATGGCTGGGGCGAGGATGGGCCGTGGTTGCGCATGTTCCGTAATGCGCGGAAGTGGGTCGGCTAAGAGGAATGTAGGGCGGGAGCTATCCCGCCTTTCGTAGTGACCACCGAAGGCGGGGTGACTCTCGCCCTACACGAACCATAAAAAAATGGCGGACTTACTTTACAAGTTGTCCGCCGTTTTTTAATTTAAAAACAAATACTTACTCTACTTTCGCCTTGGCGCGCAGATCAGCCAGCATCTTCTGCACCATCTGGCCCTGCATCATTTGCTGAATTTGCGGTTTGGCTTCTTCAAACGTCGGCACCTTGGTGGCGCGCTCGTCGTCGAGTCGAATGATGTGCCAGCCAAATTCTGTTTGCACCGCCGCGTCGGTGGTTTGTCCTTTTTTCAGTTTCGCCAGCGCGTCACCGAAAGGTTTGACGTAACGGCCAGCCGGACCCCAATCGAGGTCGCCTCCCTTGCCTTTGGAGCCGGTGTCTTTGGATTTCTCTGCTGCGATTTTCTCGAAGCTGCCACCTTTTTTGATTTGCGCAAGGACGTCTTTGGCTTCGTCTTCTTTATCAACGAGGATGTGACGCGCCTTGTATTCCTTGGCGGGTATGGTCGGCTTGATGCGGTCATATTCCTTGCGCATGAGGTCGTCGGTCACCGGATTGGTCTTCATGTAATCCTGCACGAAGGCATTGACCAGGGTTTCCTGGCGCTGCAAATCAAGCTGCGAAGCGACTTCCGGGTTTTTGTCGATGCCTTTTCTAACGGCCTCTTGCGCCACGACTTCCTGATTGATCAGCGTGTCGCGGATGGCCGCGCGAATCTCCGGCGTATCGGGCTGTTTGCCCGCCGCGCGCGCCTTGAGGATGGTGTCGAGCTTGGCCTGCGGGATGACCACGCCGTTCACGCGCGCGACCGGGGCCTGTGCAAATGCAAAAGTGGGCAGCAGCAACGCGGCGAGGAGTGTGGTGACGCGAAATGAATGGGCGTGCATAACAATTATCCTTGGTGGTTAAATTTCATCCGGCGCGTAGGCCTTGATCGATATTGCGTGTATTTCTTTTTGCATCATGGAACCAAGCGCATCGTAAACCATACGATGCCTGGCGGGCAAAGCCAAACCGTGAAATTGTGCCGACACCAGCAACAATTGATAGTGCCCGCCGCCGCCCTTGGCGCCTTCGTGGCCGATGTGCTGGCCGGAATCGTCTCGTATGTCGATGGATTCGGGTTGCAGAGTGGCGAGGCGTTGTTTGATGTTTTCGATGGTATTCATATGCCAACCGTGAGACGGACTCCGTGCGAGGCGAAAAGTTCTTGGGCCGCGTGGGATCGGATGGCTAATCCGATTTTTTTTCCGGCGTTTCCTGAATATGCTTGGACAGCATGACCGCTTGCCCGATGACGAACAACAGCATCAGTCCCATGCCGCCGAAGAGTTTGAAATTGACCCAGGCATCGGTGGAGTAATTGAATGCGACATACAGATTCAGCACGCCCATGACGCCGAAGAATCCGATCCAGCTTATGAGCAGATTTTTCCACACCGGGTCGAGCAGGGTGACCTGTTTTTCCATCATGGCGCGGATCAGGTTTTTCTTGAACACGAGCGCGGCGATTCCCAGCGCACCGGCAAACAGCCAGTACAGCACGGTGGGTTTCCACTTGATAAAGGTTTCGTTTTGCAGCCACAGCGTCGCGCCGCCGAACACGGCAATGACGCCTAGACTTACCCACAGCATGGGCTCGACCTTGCGGTGTTTGAACCATACCCAGCCGATCTGTAGAAACGTGGCGGCAATGGCAACCGCGGTGGCTTCGTAAATGCCGTAGAGCTTGAACACCACGAAAAACAGTATCACAGGAAACATGTCGAACAGAAACTTCATGGCGGAGAACCTTTGTTGAATTACTTCTTTTCAAACTTGAGCGAAGCGGAATTGATGCAATAACGCAGCCCGGTCGGCTGCGGGCCGTCTTCAAACACATGGCCCAGATGCGCGTCGCACTGGCTGCACAGCGCCTCGGTGCGGTGCATGAAAAAGCCGTTGTCTTCTTCGGTAGCTACGTTTTCGGTGGCCGCGGGCTGCCAGAAGCTGGGCCAGCCGGTGCCGGACTCGAACTTGTGCTCCGCTTTGAACAACTCGGCATCACAGCAGATGCAGCGATATACGCCTTGTTCATGGTTATCCCAATACGCGCCGCTAAACGCGCGCTCGGTGCCTTTTTTGCGCGCGACCTCGAATTGCTCTGGGGTGAGCGTTTTTTTCCATTCGGCGTCGGTCTTTTTGATCTTGTCAGTCATGGTGATCTCCGTGTTGATGTTGCACACGTTGAGTCGAAAATGGGGTAACCGCCTTACAGCACCTTGCCCGGATTCATAATCCCCAGCGGATCGAGCGCACGCTTGACCGTGCGCATCAGGTCAATCTCCACCGGGTCTTTGTAGCGCACCAGCTCTGTAACCTTGGCGATGCCGATGCCGTGTTCGGCGCTGAAGCTGCCTTTGTATTGCTTCACGATATCGTAAATCACCGTGGTTACGTCGTTGGCGGCGCACGCGGCGGGGTCGCTGCGCAAACGGCCTTCGACATAGGTGTTGTAGTGCAGATTGCCGTCGCCGAGGTGCCCGAAACTAATAATATGGGTGCCCTTGAAGTGTTTTTCAAGCGCCGCTTGTCCATCGCGAATAAACGCCGGAATCTCCCCCACCGCCACGGCAATATCATGACGGTACAGCATGCCAGCTTCGCCGCGCGCCGCTTCGGGAATCGATTCGCGTATGCGCCACATCGCTTTGGATTGGCCGTGGTTTTCCGCCAGGCTGGCATCGATCACCAGCGCAGTTGCCATGGCTTTTTCGAGGGTGGTTTCCAGTTCACCGCGTAGCGCATCGCCCGGTGAGCCGTCGCCCAGCTCGGTCAACACGTACCAGCCGTGCGGTGTGGCAAGCGGGTTGCGTGTGCCGGGAATGTGCTTCACTACCAAATCTACGCAGGCGTTCGATATCAATTCAAACGCGCTGATGCGGTCGCCAAACTGCTGGCGCAACAGCGAGAACAGTTGCAGCGCGGCCTCGGGGGAGGGCACGGCCATCCACGCGGTCGCGGTGGCGCTGGGTTTGGGAAAAAGTTTCAATACCGCAGCGGTGATCACGCCGAGCGTGCCTTCGGCACCGATAAACAAATGCTTTAAATCGTAGCCGGTGTTGTCTTTGCGCAGCGAGCGCAGGCCGTTCCAGATGCGCCCGTCCGGCAATACCGCTTCGATCCCGAGCACCAGGTCGCGCGTGTTGCCATAGCGCAGCACATTGACACCGCCGGCATTGGTGGAAAGGTTGCCGCCGATCTGGCAGCTCCCTTCTGCGCCCAGTGATAAGGGGAACAGCCGGTCAGCGTCCATCGCAGCCTGCTGTATGTTGGCAAGCACGCAACCAGCTTCTACCGTCATCGTGTTGTTGAGCGCATCGACCGTGCGGATGCGGTTCATGCGCCCCAGCGCAATCACAATCGGATTGACTTTCGCATCCGGCACCGTGGCACCGCACATGCCGGTATTGCCGCCTTGCGGCACCAGCGGCGTGTT
>CAWUUY010000160.1:0-5976 GCA_963924885.1 uncultured Burkholderiales bacterium
TTGCGCTCGGCGGCTGGGTCAGCACCAACTACGCCGCGCTGGCGTGCATTGATCTGCCCACCTGCCACGGCGAGTGGGTGCCCAAAATGGATTTTCAGCATGGATTTCAATTGCTGCGCGAACTCGGTCACACCGCGGCGGGTGACAAATTGAGCTACGACGCGCTGACCGCAATCCACTGGACGCACCGCGTGGGCGCGGTGGTGGTGACGCTGTATCTGGCGTGGCTGGCTTGGCGGGTAGCGGCCAGCGGCTTACGCACCCTTGCCGTCGTTATCAGCGTGCTGCTCGCGGTGCAGGTGTCGCTGGGCGTCGCCAACATCCTGACCGGCCTGAAACTCGCCGTGGCCGTGGCGCACAACGGCGGCGCGGCGCTGTTACTAGTGGCGCTGGTGGTGCTAAACTTCGCGCTTTCTCGGAAGCCCCGACGTTTCTAAGGCCCCCATTCTGATGTCTAGCGCCGCCGCCGGGCAGCCCACCGGCTCCCGCATTTACCAGTTTTACCAGCTCACCAAACCGCGCGTGGTGTCGCTGATCGTATTCACCGCCATTATTGGCATGCTGCTTGCCGTGCCCGGCATGGTGGCGTTGCAGCCGTTTTTGGCGGGAATGGTCGGCATCGCGCTGGTGGCCGGTGCAGCCGCCGCGATGAACTGTCTGGTCGAACAAAAAATCGACGCCATCATGGCGCGTACCCGCGCGCGCCCGTTGCCGCGCGGGCAATTGAACTCAACACAAACTCTGATCTTCGCCAGTATCGTGGGCGGCATCGGCTTGGCGATTCTGTATCTCTGGGTCAACGCGCTGACCATGTGGCTGACGCTGGCCACTTTTGTCGGCTACGCCGTGATTTACACCGTGATTCTGAAACCGATGACGCCGCAGAACATCGTTATCGGCGGCGCATCGGGCGCGATGCCGCCAGTGCTGGGCTGGGCCGCGATGACTGGCGAAGTTACCGCCGAGGCGCTGACGCTGTTTTTGATTATCTTCGCGTGGACGCCGCCGCATTTCTGGGCGCTGGCGCTGTATCGCCGCGAAGAATACGCCAAGGCCGGCGTGCCAATGCTGCCGGTCACCCACGGCGAAAAATTCACGCGCCTCAACGTACTGCTCTACACCATCATTCTCGTGGCCTGTTCGCTGCTGCCGTTCACGGTGAAGCTGTCGGGGCTGATTTATCTGGTGAGCGCGCTGGCGCTCGGCGCGGGCTTCATGATTTACGCGGTGAAAATCTACCGCAACTACAGCGATGTATTGGCGCGCAAGACGTTTCGCTATTCCATCACGTATCTCACCGCACTGTTCGCCGCGCTGCTGATCGATCACTACTTTCGCATTCTGTTGTAGCGATATGAGAGCACGCATAGCGTTGATCGTCCTCGCTTGTGTGCTCGCCGCGTGCGGCCAACCCGCCGCGCCGAAATTCCAGTTAACCGATGTCACCGGCGCGAGCTTCGGCAAAACCTTCGCGCTGACCGATCACACTGGCAAGCCGCGCACGCTCGACGATTTCAAGGGCAAGGTGGTGGTGGTCTTTTTCGGCTTCACGCAGTGCCCGGACGTGTGCCCGACCACGCTCGGTGAAATGGCGAAAGTGGTCAAAGAGTTGGGCGCCGACGGCGGCAAGGTGCAGGTGTTGTTCGTTTCGGTGGATCCGGAGCGCGATACCCGCGAGTTGCTGAAGCAGTACGTCACCGCGTTTCATCCCTCGTTTATCGGCTTGGTGGGCGACGCCGAAGCCACCGCGCGCACCGCCAAGGAATTCAAGGTTTACGTGCAAAAACAGCCGACCAAGGGCGGCGGCTATTCCGTCGATCACTCGGCGGGCACGTTTATTCTGGATCAACAAGGGCGGCTGCGGCTGTTTGCGCAGTACGGCGCGGGCGCAAATGTGTTGCTGGGCGATATCCGGCAATTACTCAAGCAGGCATCGTAGGAATTTTTTCCCCAATAAAAAACCCGGCTTGCGCCGGGGTTTTTTACGGGCGTGAATCGCGTCGTTAAGCATTCAGCGCGACCATCGCCCCTTTCATCTTTTCCATCGCCTTGCTTTCAATCTGCCGTATGCGCTCGGCCGACACGCCGAATTCGTCCGCCAGTTCATGCAGCGTCGACGGGTCTTTCTCGGCGAGCCAGCGCGCCTCGATAATGCGGCGGCTGCGCGCATCCAGATTGCCCAGCGCTTTTTCGAGACCCTCGCCGCGCAGACGCGCGTTTTGTTCCTGCTCGATCACCACGCCGGGTTCCGCGTCTTCGGCGGCCAGATAGGTAATCGGGCCGTAGGCATTGTCGTCGTCATCCGCGCCGCTGGGTTCGAGCGCGACATCCTGCCCGCCGAGGCGCGTTTCCATTTCCACCACTTCTTCGGGTTTCACACCCAATTGTTTGGCGATGAGTTTCACGTCGTTGCTGCCCAGCGTGTTCAGTCCCGGCTTCATGTTGCGCAAGTTGAAAAACAATTTGCGCTGCGCCTTGGTGGTGGCGATTTTCACGATGCGCCAGTTGCGCAGAATGTATTCGTGCATCTCGGCGCGAATCCAATGCACCGCGAACGACACCAGCCTCACGCCGCGCTCCGGATCAAAGCGCTTCACCGCCTTCATCAGGCCGATATTGCCTTCCTGAATCAGATCGGATTGCGGCAGGCCATAACCCATGTAGCCGCGCGCGATTGACACTACCACCCGCAGGTGCGACACCACCAATTCCCGCGCGGCGTCCAGATCGGCCGCGTCACGAAAGCGGCGCGCGTAGCTCGTTTCCTGCTCCTGCGTGAGGAACGGAAAGCGGCTGACCGACTGGATATAAGTATCCAGATTGCCCCCCGCCGAGGGAATCGACAACGAAGGTAACGCCGGAAATGCCAAAGCAGACATATTGCCTCCTAGTATCAAAACGACCGTCAAAACGGCAGTCAAAACCGCAGCCGGTGCTTCTACTGCTGTTTACGGCTGTAATGTTAGCACTCTTGACATGAGAGTGCCAAACAGAGGGAAAGTTCCGCGCCGCATTATTGTAAAATAGGTAATAAAAACATGTACTTATATTTACATCAGGGAGGAGAATATCGCGGAACCTGTCGTGGATATTCCTTACATGATCGCCGCCAGAAAATACGCGATTTTTGGAGCCTGGCGGTCGAATCAGGGTACCAACGTCAACTTGGGTTCCACCCGCGCAATGTGGGTATAGTCGCGATCGTCGTGCAGTAGCACGGCGCCGTGCTCAATAGCTATTTGCGCAATCAAACAGTCGATCGTGCTTCTGACGGTGACACCTGCCGCGCGGCATCGCCGGTATAGATTCGCCGCCGCGTCGCAGGTTTGCAGTTCGTCTGGCGGGGTCAGCAATCGCTGTTCCCGGAGGTAAGCGGCGATCTTTTTAGCCTTATCCGGCTCGCGCACCCCTTGCAACACTTCCAGGTAGATCAGCGCCGTCAACGCAAATGGCTCCCGCGCCGCCAGTCGGTCGTTGAAACAATCGACGGCTTTCGTCTTTTGGCCCGCGAGGAAATCAATCCAGACCGAGGTATCAACGAGCAGCACTATTTGTCCGCGCGGAGTTTCTTGTGGTTGTATTCCGGGTCAAGTCCGCCGATACCAAATAGTTCTCTTACATCCGGGCGCGAGCGATTTTCTACAAATTCGCGCAGCGCGGAATGAATAATCTCACGCTTGGTTTTTACGCCAGCCAGTTTCATCGCGCGGGTTACCAGCTTGTCGTCGAGAACAATATTGGTTCGCATGTCGGCTCCTATGTGTATTGAGTGTGTATAGGATACGACGCTTTTCAGGCTACGGCAAGTGGCGATGGGTTCACTCGCGATCCCCGCGCTGCTCAATAAGGCTTCTGCCCGCGCCAATTCCTCGGCGGGCTGTATTGGCACACCCACACTTGCGATTGGTCGCTGCACATCGCTTTGGCGCAGCCGATGTCGGTGGTGGTTTTCCACACCACTTGCGTGTAATGGCCGCAGACTTTGCCGCTGGCGCAGGTGTTGCTGGCGTAATCGTAATCGCGTTTTTCGTTGCCCCAACTATCGGTGACTTGCGTGGACGTGACAGCCTGGGGTTTGGTCGCGCCGGTGGAATAACGAATCGGGCTGGCCCAATAGAGGTTTTCGCCGAATTTCCGGTCGCTGCTGTGGCGCATATTGCAGGCTTTGATTTGCCGCAGATAGTCGGCCCAGTTTGCGCGGAGGCCGCGAGACTGGCCGACCACTGCACGTCGGGCACGCCAGCTTCGCGCCGCCATTGGTTGTGCGCGGCGACCATGCCGGTTTGTTCCGCCGGGGTAAGCGCAGACGCCGCGCTTGCCAATGCACAAGATGCAGCCGCCAGAAAAATTGCCGTTAGTCTTTGGTGTGTTGGTGTCATGGTTTTTCTCAATAGGTATCGCGCACGCGCAGGTAACTTGCAAAACGCGGCAAGCCGTTTTTGGTGAGACCGTTATAGGTGTAGGTCACCTGCGCGCCAACGGCGGGCGGATTCGCGCGTACGGCATCGCTAAACCCAGTGCCGATCTGAAAGCGTTTGCCGTCGGCGGTTTCGACTTGCAGCGCGCCCATTTTGCCGGCGAATTTGCCCTTGCCAGGTATATGACTGATCACCGTGGCTTCGGCGTCGTCGAGCGGTTTTAGCTTGAGCAACGCATCGTTACGGCCCGTGACATATAACGCGTCGGCGCGATGCAGCATCAAGCCTTCGCCACCCGCGCGCACGATATCCGCGAGCTTCTTTTTGAGTGCGGCGTTGTCCTTCAGGCGAAACTGTTCCACCGCGATAAGTTGCGCAAAGTTGGCTTGCGCGGTGATGCGTTGAATCGCCGCGTAACGCTCGGCGAAGGCGCCCGTCGCATCGGGCAGTTCAAACACCATGTATTTGATCTGCCGCCATTCGTCGTCCACCGGCGTGGTTTTGCGCACCGCGCCGGATACTTTTTCAAACTGGCCGCGCCCCATCCACAGCTCGCCGTCCAGCGGCTGTTTGGGCAGCTTCGCCGTAAACCACGCGGGCGCCGCGATCACATTGCCCGAGCGCGTGAGCAGCGTCTGGCCATCCCACAGCCCGCGCACGCCGTCGTATTTTTCGCTGACGAGATACGGCACGGGATCGATATTGTCGCGCGCGACATGGGCGAGCAGGGCTGCGGGTGCTGACGGCGGCGCGTTCTGCGCGGGCAGGGCGGGCGCCAGCAGCAATAAAACCACGAGCGCGAAAACACGTTGCATTTTTCCGGACATGGGCGACGCCTTTGTAAAAATAAGTAAATAAAACAGATAGTTACGTAGGTTTGCGGCGGCGAGACATTAAACGCCGCCAGATTCCGGTTCGCCGGCAATCGAGCCTTGCCGGTGCGATGGTGACCTAGCGTTTGGTGCGTAGCCCCCGTAACTTAGTCTCTTATCACTTACAAGGTGACGATTTTGGCGAAGCATATTGGCGACCGTGTAGGGTGGGAAAAGCGAAGCGTTCCCACGCAAAGCACCAGGCCATCCGCGTGGGCACAAACCCGGCGCCCACCCAGATCATGGGTTTCCGGCTCGTCCGGCTTAGGACGAAGCGTCAAAGGCTATGACTTAAGCAAAAATTGCTCGATTGCGTTGGCGAACCCCAACTGGCTGGCGGCAATCACCTGCGGCGGGCCGATCTTGGCGGCAAGTTCGGCCAAGCTGCGATTATGTTGCGCAATCAACTCGGCGGAGGATTGCCGGGCGTAACCCTGCCGGTAAACATTGGCGGCCACATCGTCGCGCGTGTTGGGGTCCTGTGAGGTTATGAGCACCGCGCCATTGCTGAAGAGCGAAATAACTTCAAAGGCAATTTCGTCTGGATAGGAAACCCGGAACCAGACAAACGCGGTGCCGTCCGCCCGCCCGTAGCCGTGGAACGCAAGGTCTTCAAACGCAGGGGTCATGATGTCGCCCACCACCTTGAAGCCGGCCTCACGAAATCCCTTTTCCCGCGCCTTCAC
>CAWUUY010000161.1:0-10134 GCA_963924885.1 uncultured Burkholderiales bacterium
GGCGTGGTGATCGGCGCGGGCGCGAAAGTGCTGGGGCCTATTCTCATCGGCGATCACGCGAAGATCGGTTCCAACGCCGTGGTGGTGAAAGCCGTGCCGCCGGGCGCGACGGCGGTGGGCATCCCGGCGCGTGTGGTGGAAGCGCAAGAGTCGAACGGCCGCTTTGCCGCTTACGCCGTGGGTCGTGATGAAAACGACCCGCTGACCGGCGCGATCAATGAGCTGATCAGCCATAGCGGCGAGACCGATAAACGCATCGACGCGCTGGTCGCGGAGTTTGATCAACTGCGCGAGCAATTGGGTGTGATTGCGGGCGTGCGGAACTCGCCTAAGCCATAGTTGACTAAATTACTCGGGATCGGTATAGTTGAGTAGATTAGTCGGCAATGCGTATTTTAATAAGTATATGTTTTTAAACGATATTTTATAGGTGACCCTATGCGGCTCACAACCAAAGGACGGTTTGCGGTAACGGCGATGGTCGATCTGGGGCTGCGTCACGGCGGTGGCCCGGTGACGTTGGCCGAGATCAGCGCGCGGCAGAAAATTTCGTTGTCGTACCTCGAGCAACTGTTCGGCAAATTGCGCCGCAAGCAGATTGTGGAAAGCGTGCGCGGGCCCGGCGGCGGCTACCTGTTGGGCCGCGACATGCGCGAAGTGTCCGTCGCTGAAATCATCCTCGCGGTGGACGAGCCGCTCGACGCCACGCAATGCGGCGGCAAGGAAAACTGCCACGACGACCAAAAGTGCATCACGCACGATCTGTGGGCCTCGCTCAATCAGCGTATTTTTGAATATCTCGGGTCGATGACCTTGCAGCAGTTGGTGGATAACCAGCGCGCCAAGGAATCCGGCGTGGTGACGATGCACGACATGCGGCCCAGCGTGGCCAAGCGCGCCGCCGTCACGGCCTGAATATTTGTCTCGCGCGATGGCATTCGTTTACTTCGACCATAACGCCACCACGCCGCTCGACGAGCGTGTACTGGACGCGATGTTGCCGTTTATGCGCGAGCAGTATGGCAACGCATCGAGCCGGCACGATCTGGGCATCACCGCGCGCCGCGCCATCGACACCGCGCGCGAGCAGGTGTCGGCGCTGGTGAATGTGCGTCCGCCGCAGGTGGTGTTTACCTCAGGCGGCACCGAGGCGAACAATTTATTCATCAAGGGCGCGGCGGAGATTCTGCGGCCATCGCAGATTGCGATCAGCGCGATTGAGCATCCGTGCGTGGCCAAGCCGGCTGCGGCGCTGGCGCGCAAAGGCTGGAACGTGCGCAAGCTGGCGGTGACGCGAGACGGCGTGGTGGATCTGCATGACGTGGATGCCGCTTCGCAAACGCCGGCGGGCATCGTGTCGGTGATGCTCGCCAACAACGAAACCGGCGTGATTCAGCCCGTGACGGAAGTCGCCGAATGCGCGCGCGCCGCCAAAGCTTGGATGCACACCGACGCGGTGCAGGCACTGGGCAAAATCGCCGTCGATTTCGAGGCCCTGAACGTGCATGCGATGACGCTCTCCGCGCACAAGATTTATGGGCCGAAAGGCGCAGGCGCGTTGATCGTGGATAAACGCATTGAACTCGCGCCCTTGATTGCGGGCGGCGGGCACGAGCATGGCCTGCGTTCGGGCACCGAGAACGTGCCGGCGATTGTCGGGTTTGGCGCGGCCGCCGAATTGGCTGCCAGCCGTTTGTCGGAGCTTGCGCCGCGCCTGGAAAAGTTGCGCACGCGGGTGGAGCAAGGATTAACACACATGGGGGCGGTGATCTTTGGCAATCAGTCCCCGCGTATACCCAACACCAGCTACTTCGCATTCAAAGGCATTGACGGCGAAACGCTGATTATCGAACTCGACAAGCTGGGTTTCGGCGTGGCGGCGGGGGCGGCGTGTTCCAGCGCGAATCCGGAGCCGTCCGCTACCTTGCTGGCGATGGGTGTCGCGCCGGAAATCGCGCGCGGCGCGGTGCGCTTTTCGCTGGGGGCGGCGAATACGGCGAACGAGGTGGATGCGTTTTTGAAAGCATTGAAGCAAGTGGTGGCGCGACTGAAAAACCTTACAGCGATGGCGGTGTAACGATATGACAATACAACTCACAGAAAACGCAGCCAAACAAATCAAAACGCAGCTCGTGAAGCGCGGCAAAGGCTTGGGCCTGCGCGTGGGCATCAAAAAAGTCGGCTGCTCCGGCTGGACGTATACCTATGATTTCGCCGACGACGTGAAGCCTGACGATCAGGTGTTCGAAGCGTTCGATTCCAAGCTCGTGGTGGATGAAAAAAGCCTGGCGTTTATCGATGGCGCGAAACTGGATTTCGTCAAAGAGGGTTTGAAACAAATTTACAAATTCGATAACCCGAACGTCGATGCGATGTGCGGTTGTGGTGAGAGTTTTTCCGTTAAAGAAAAAATACAATAAAAACATATACTTAGGTTTAATGCTATGAGTACTGCTGCCATCGAGCAATTAGTCAATCAGCCTTATAAGCACGGCTTCGTCACCGATATTGAATCCGATACGGCGGCGAAAGGCTTGAGCGAAGATACCATCCGGTTTATTTCGGCAAAGAAGAGCGAGCCGGAATGGCTGCTGGAATTTCGTCTCAAAGCGTATCGTCATTGGCTGACCATGACGCCGCCGGCGTGGCCCAACGTGCATTATCCGGAAATCGATTTCCAGAACATCAGCTACTACTCCGCGCCCAAGTCGAAGAAAAAACTCGCGAGCATGGATGAAGTCGATCCCGAATTGCTGCGCACGTTTGAAAAACTCGGCGTGCCGATGAACGAGCGCGCCGCACTCGCTGGCGTGGCAGTGGATGTAATTTTTGATTCGGTGTCGGTGGCGACCACGTATAAACAAAAGCTCGCCGATGTGGGCATCATCTTCGGCTCGATTTCCGAAGCGGTGCGCGATCATCCCGATCTGGTGCGTAAATACATGGGCAGCGTGATCCCCGTGGGCGACAATTATTACGCTGCGCTGAATTCCGCGGTGTTCACCGACGGCTCGTTTTGCTACATCCCCAAGGGCGTGAAGTGCCCGATGGAGTTGTCCACGTATTTCAGGATCAACACGCAGGATTCCGGGCAATTCGAGCGCACGCTGATCGTGGCGGAAGATGGCGCATCGGTGTCGTATCTCGAAGGATGCACCGCGCCCAAGTTCGATACCAACCAGTTGCACGCGGCGGTGGTGGAGCTGGTGGCGATGGACAACGCCGACATCAAATATTCGACCGTGCAGAACTGGTACGCTGGTGACGAAAAAGGCGTGGGCGGTATCTATAACTTTGTTACCAAGCGCGGCTTGTGCAAGGGTGTGAACTCGCGCATTTCGTGGACGCAAGTCGAAACCGGCTCGGCGATTACCTGGAAGTATCCCTCGTGTGTGCTGCGCGGCGACAACTCGGTGGGTGAGTTTTATTCGGTGGCGCTGACTAATCACCATCAGCAGGCCGACACTGGCACCAAGATGATCCACATCGGCAAAAACACGCGCAGTACGATTATCAGCAAAGGCATTTCGGCGGGGCAGTCTAACAACAGCTATCGCGGACTGGTGCGCATCGCGCCCACCGCCGCCGGTGCGCGCAATTATTCGCAATGCGACTCGATGCTGATCGGATCGAAGTGCGGCGCGAACACGTTTCCGTATATCGACGTGCGCAATCCGTCGGGCAAGGTGGAGCACGAAGCCACCACCTCGAAAATCGGCGAAGACCAGTTGTTTTATTTTCAGCAGCGCGGTATCGGCGCCGAAGAAGCGGTGTCGATGATTATTAACGGCTTCTGCAAGGAAGTGTTTCAGCAATTGCCGATGGAGTTCGCGGTCGAAGCGACCAAACTTCTCGGGCTTAAACTCGAAGGCAGCGTAGGATGATTAACAGCAACGCAAAAACTCTGCTCGACATACGTGGCCTCACCGCCACGGTCGCGGGCGTGACGATTTTGAAGGGCATCGACCTCACGGTGCGCGCGGGCGAAGTGCATGCCATCATGGGGCCGAACGGCTCGGGCAAAAGTACGCTGGCGAAGGTGCTGGCGGGGCATCCGGCGTATGAAGTCACCGGCGGCACGGTGCAGTTCGAGGGCAAGGATTTGTTCGCGCTGGCCGCCGAAGAGCGCGCGCGGGCCGGATTGTTTTTGGGCTTTCAGTATCCGGTGGAAATTCCCGGCGTGTCGAACAGCTCGTTTCTGCGGCTAGCCTTGAACACGGTGCAGGGCGGACGCGGCAAGGATGAACTTGACCCGCTGGAATTCGACGATTACGTGCGCGAGAAAATGAAGCTGCTGGAAATGAGTCCAGAGTTTCTCGATCGCAGCGTCAACGACGGTTTTTCTGGCGGTGAGAAAAAACGCAACGAAATTTTGCAAATGGCGATTTTAGAGCCTCGCGTTTCCATCCTTGATGAAACCGATTCGGGCTTGGATATCGACGCGCTGCGCATCGTCGCCGGGGGCGTGAACAAGTTGCTCACCGCCGACAACGCCTGCGTGCTGGTGACGCACTATCAGCGTCTGCTCAACTACATCACGCCGGACTATGTGCATGTGATGGAGTCGGGCCGCATCATCAAGACAGGCGACAAGGCGCTGGCGCTGGAGCTTGAGGCGCGCGGTTACGACTGGCTCTTAGACAGCAAGGTCGCGGCATGAGCGCAGCGGTTATCCATCCCTTTGTGGAGGCCTTGGTCGCGGGCGGGCGCGCCTTGCCCGCGAGCGCGGCCTCGTGGCTGAACACGCGCCGCGCCTCGGCACTGGAGCGCGCCAATGCGCTCACCGTGCCCACCAAGCGAGACGAGGAATGGCGTTTTACCGATCTGGCGCCGTTGAACCGCTTGCGGGTTGCGCCGGCGGCTGCGGGTGCGTCGGTTGATGTCGCGCCGTTTGTGGTGCCCGAAGCTGCGCTGCGGATGACGTTTGTGGATGGTGTGTATGCGCCGGCGCTGTCCAGCAAAAGTGCGTTGGGCGCAGGTGTTACGGTTTGCACGCTGGCGGAGGCTTTGAAAACGCATGCCTCCTTGATCGAGCCGCATCTGGCATCGCACGCGGGCTTCGACAAAACCTTGTTCACGGCGCTCAACACCGCCTGGCTGCGCGATGGCGCGGTGGTGCATTTGGCGAAAAATGCTGTGCTCGAAGCGCCCCTGCATTTGCTATTTATAGCCACGCAAAAAGACGCGGCGAGTTGCCCGCGTTGTTTGATCGTGGCGGAGTCGGGCGGGCAAGGCACAGTGATCGAGGATTATGTTGCAGCCACGGACGAAGCCTATTTCACCAACGCCGTGACCGAAATCGTCATCGCGCCCAATGCGCGTCTGCACCACGTGCGTTTGCAGCGCGAGAGTGCGGCGGCGGTGCATATCGCCTCGTGCGCGGTATCGCTGGCGAAAGATGCGTCGTATGTGTCGCAGTCGATTGCGTTCGGTGCGCGGTTGTCGCGCTACAACCTCGATGTGCTGCATCAGGGCGAAGGCGCAGAAGCGGTGATCGATGGCCTCGCGCTGATCTCCGGCCAGCAATGCGCCGACACCCACACCACCATGGATCACGTTAAGCCCAATGGCCGCTGTACGCAGTTGCACAAAACCATTGTCGGCGGTGCGGCGCACGCGGTGTTCAACGGCAAGGTGCTGGTACTCAAGGACGCGCAATTGACGAACTCCGCGCAGCAAAGCCGCAATCTGCTACTGTCGCCAAACGCGCGCGTGGACACCAAGCCACAGCTGGAAATTTTTGCCGACGACGTAAAGTGTGCGCACGGCGCGACGGTCGGTCAACTGGATGCGGATCAATTGTTCTATCTGAAAAGTCGCGGCATCCCCGACACGCAGGCGCGCAATCTGTTGACCTTCGCTTTTGGCGCGGAGATCGTGCATCGCATTCCGGTGAAGTCGCTGGTGGCGCGGTTAGAGAGCGCCGTCATGGCGCAGACACAGGGCGCCTGAGATGAATGCTCCCTCTGAAAAAATCGCGCTCGACGTAGCCGCCATCCGCCAGGATTTTCCGATCCTGGACATCCAGGTGCATGGCAAGCCGCTGGTGTTTCTGGACAATGCTGCGTCGAGCCAGATGCCGCAGCAATTGATGGATCGCTGGGTGCGTTATCAATCGAGCCAGCACGCGAACATCCATCGCGCGGTGCATTACCTCTCCGAAACCGCGACGGCCGAGTATGAGGCCGCGCGCCGCAAGTTGCAGGCGTTTGTCAATGCCCGCGAAGAACGCGAAGTGGTCTTTACCAGCGGCACCACCGAGAGCATCAATCTGGTGGCGCACGGCTGGGGCCGCAAGTTCTTGAACGTGGGCGACGAAATCATTCTCACCACGCTGGAACATCACTCGAATATCGTGCCGTGGCAGATGGTGGCCGAAGAAAAGGGCGCAAAAATCCGCGTGGTGCCGATCTTCGATAACGGCGAACTTGACATCGCCGCCTACGAAAAGCTGTTCAACAGGCGCACCAAAATTGCCTGCTTCACCCATGTGTCGAATGCGCTGGGCACGATCAATCCGGTGAAGGAGATGATCGCCATAGCCCGCAAACACGGCGTGGTGACGCTGGTGGACGGCGCGCAGGCCGCGCCACATTTGAGCGTAGATGTGCAGGCGCTGGATTGCGATTTTTATGCGTTTTCCGGACACAAGCTGTGCGGGCCGACGGGCATCGGCGTGCTGTATGGCAAGGCCGCGCTGCTGGAGGCGATGCAGCCGTTCAAGGGCGGCGGCGACATGATTTTGTCGGTGACGTTCGAGAAAACCACCTACGCGCCGATCCCTGCCAAGTTTGAAGCGGGCACGCCGCCGATTGCCGCGGCGATTACGCTGGGTGCGGCGGTGGATTATCTGAGTGAAATCGGCATGGCGCGCATCACCTCGCACGAAACCGACTTGCTTGATTACGCCACCCGCGAAGTCTCGCGCCTGCCGGGTTTGCACATCATCGGCACGGCGGAGAAAAAAGCGGCGGTGCTGTCGTTCGCAATACAGGGCGTGCATCCGCACGATGTCGGCACGCTGCTCAACGAAGACGGCGTGGCAATCCGTACCGGCCACCACTGCGCGCAACCGGTGATGCAGCGCTTCAAAGTGCCTGCGACGTGCCGCGCGTCGTTCGCGTTTTACAACACCATGGCTGAAGTCGATGCGCTGGTGGCGTCGATACAGCGTGTGCAGAAAGTCTTTGGTTAGCATCATGACCGACAGCAGAAATCTCTATCAGGAAGTGATCCTCGATCACAACAAGAAGCCGCGCAATTGGGGCGCGCTGGCGGATGCCACGCACAAATCCGAGGGGCTGAACCCGTTGTGCGGCGATCATATCTTTTTGTCGATCAAGGTAAGCGGCGCGAACATCGACGCGGTGCAGTTCGAGGGCGAATCGTGCGCGATCTGCAAGGCGTCGGCGTCGATGATGACGACGATTGTCAAAGGAAAATCGCGGCAGGACGCCGAGCAGATGGTGAACGAGTTCCGCGATATGGCCACCGGCAAGCTGGATACCGCCAAAGAGCCGCATCACTTGGGACGGCTCACGGTGTTTGCCGGCGTGCGCGATCTGCCGACGCGGGTGAAATGCGCGATTTTGCCGTGGCACACCTTGCACGCGGCGCTGAATGCACAGACGAGCACCTCCACGGAGGCTGACGCAGACCCCTTGCATGCGCCGATAAACGGCACGTAGCGCTAATAAAAATCGTTTTAAAACAAATACTTAAAATATTATGCCCAAGATTGCCGAAATCGAACCCACGCCGAATCCCAACGCGATGAAGTTCATCCTCAAGGAGCCGCTGACTTGGGGCATCACGCGCTCGTACGACAGCGCCGAGCAAGCCAAAAACGACATGCTGGCGGCGGCGCTGTTCGACATCGACCATGTGACCAGCGTGTTTTATGTCGATCACTGGATTACCGTCACGCAAAACGGGCACGCGGACTGGAATGAATTGAAACGCAGGCTGGCAGTGCCGATACGTGATGCGCCGGCGGCCGATGCCCAATCCGAGAAGATGATGCAGGATGCCTCGGCCAATTTCGATCCGTCAAAAATGAGCGCTGAAGATGTCGCGCGTCTGGACAAGATCAACGAAATTCTCGACGAGCAAATCCGCCCGTACCTGCAAAACGATGGCGGCGACCTGCATGTGGTGGGCCTCGAAGGCAACAAATTGAGCGTACATTATCAGGGCGCGTGCGGCAGTTGCCCCAGCTCGCTGTCCGGCACGCTGACCGGCATTGAAAACCTGGTGCGCCAGATTGAGCCGGATATGGAAGTGGTGGCGGTTTGAAGTTCAGGAATTAGAATTGAGGATTTAGGATTGAGGAAGAACAGAGCGGTCGTATTGCCGAGAAATGGCTCAATCCTAAATCCTCGATCCTAAATCTGCCGTGGACACCCTAACCCACGCCCTCTCCTGAGCATTACTGGCCCGTGCCACCGTACCCAATCCGTCAGTCGGCGCGCTGCCCTTAAAGCGCCGCATCGCCATCGGCGCGCTGGCCGCCGCGTTCCCGGATATCGATGTCGTGGCGTCGTGGCTGTCGCCGCTGTCGTATCTTTATCAGCATCGCGGCGTGACGCATTCGCTGGTGATGCTGGCGGTGTGGGCGCTGCTGCTGGCTTGGTTGTGTACGAAAGTATGGCCTAAGGTGGGAAACGAGGGGCCGGGCTGGTGCGCTTACGCGGGCGTGATCGCGTGGGGCATCGGTGTGCATATCGCGGGCGATTGGATTACGTCACTCGGCACCCTGGTGTTCGCGCCGCTGTCGGATTGGCGCGCGGCGCTGTCCACCACCCTCATTATCGATTTGTGGTTCAGCGGTATCATTATCGCGGGTTTGCTGGCGAGCTGGCTGTGGCGCCATTCACGCCACGCACGCTGGCCAGCGGTGGCGGGCATGGGGGTGTTGTGCGCGTATGCGGGGTTTCAATTCATGCTGCAGCAGCGCGCGATAGATTTCGGCGAGCAATATGCCGCAGTCGCCGGCATCAAGAATGCGCGCGTTACCGGGCTGCCGCGTCCGGTGTCGCCATTTAACTGGATGGTGATGGTGGATGACGGCGAGCGTTATCACTACAGCCTGATCAGTCTGTCGCGGCGTGAGCCGCCGCCACCGCTTGCACCCGATGCGAGATTTTTGACGCGCATGGGCGCGCTGTATTTGCCGCTGGATCGCGCGGCGTGGTTACAGGCGGCGCGTCATGGCACGCCGGATCAGGTGTCAAGCGTGAAAGAAGTGTTGGCGCATCCGCGGTTTGCATTTTTCAATTGGTTCGCGGCGTATCCGGCGCTGTATCGTGTCGATAGCGGCAACCCGCACACCTGCGTATGGTTTGATGATCTGCGTTTTTTTACGCCAGGTCGCGCGACGTGGCCGTTTCGCTACGGCATGTGCCGCGAGACGGCGGGCGGGGAGTGGCGGGCGTATGAGTTGATGAGCGACAATACGCCTTCACCGGTTTACTGATCGAATCTCACGAGGAGAACATAGATGATTCATCGAATGATGGCGGCGGGGCTGTTGGCGTTGCTCGCGCTTACCGGTTGCCAGACGGTGCAGACCACCAGCAGCGGAGCGGTGGGCGTGGAACGCCAGCAGCGCATGATGGTGTCGGCCGCGCAAATCAACGCGGCGGCGGAGCAATCGTACGCGCATACCATGCAGGAAGCGCAGGCCAAGGGCGTGTTGAATCGCGATGGGAATCAGGTCAACCGTGTGCGCGCCATCGCCAGCCGGCTGATCCCCGCGACGGCGGTGTTTCGGCAGGACGCGCCGGGCTGGCGCTGGGAGGTCAACGTGATTTCGTCGCAGGAGATCAACGCGTGGTGCATGCCCGGCGGCAAGATCGCGGTATACACCGGCTTGATGGACACGCTGCAATTAACCGACGCCGAACTCGCGGCGGTGATGGGGCACGAAATCGCGCACGCGCTGCGCGAGCACGGACGCGAGAAAGCGTCACAGCAAAGGGCGCAGAACGCGGTGATCGGCGTCGGCGCGGCGGTGCTGGGTGTGGGCGAGGGCGGCGCGGGTCTGGCGAACATGGTGGCGCAGGTCACCTACGGCTTGCCCAACTCGCGTGAGTTTGAGCGCGAGGCCGACAGCATCGGTGTCGAACTCGCGGC
>CAWUUY010000162.1:0-19726 GCA_963924885.1 uncultured Burkholderiales bacterium
GCAGCGGTGAAAACACCGGGCTTTTTGCATGACGCCTGTACCTCGTTCGCCGGTCATGTGATGGTGGGGCTGGACGCCAAGGAAGGCAAAGTCGCGGTGGACGGCTGGTCAAAAATGACCGGCCATGACGTGATTGATCTAGCGAAAAAATTCGAGGATTACGGCGCCGAAGCCGTGATCTACACCGACATCGGTCGCGATGGCATGTTAAGCGGCGTGAACATCGAAGCCACCGTCAAACTCGCGAAAGAACTCACCGTGCCGGTAATTGCCAGCGGCGGTATCACCAATCTCGACGACGTGAAAGCGCTGTGCGCGGTGCAGAGCGAAGGTATCCTGGGCGCGATCACCGGGCGCGCGGTGTATCAGGGCACGCTGGATTTCGCGGTGGCGCAGAAGCTGGCGGATGAACTGAGCAGGCGCTAGGATCGACGATTGAGGATTGAGCAACCCCACGGGTCGTTCACTTAATCCTCAATCCTCAATCCTCAATCCTCAATGGGTCTAGCCAAACGCATCATCCCCTGCCTCGACGTTACCGCCGGGCGCGTGGTCAAGGGCGTAAATTTTGTCGGATTGCGCGATGCCGGTGATCCGGTGGAGATCGCGCGCCGCTACGACGATCAGGGCGCGGACGAGCTGACGTTTCTGGATATCACGGCGAGCAGCGACAACCGCGATTTAATTCTGAGTATTATCGAAAGTGTCGCGGCGCAGGTGTTCATTCCGTTTACCGTGGGCGGCGGCGTGCGCGTGGTGGACGACGTGCGGCGGCTGCTGAATGCGGGCGCGGACAAAGTGAGTATCAACACCTCGGCGGTGCAAAATCCGCAACTGGTGGCGGATGCCTCCGGGCGTTACGGCGCGCAGTGCATCGTGGTGGCGATTGATGCAAAGCGGGTGGTGGGTGCGGATACCCTGCGCTGGGAGGTCTACACCCATGGCGGGCGCAAGGCGACCGGTATCGACGCACTCGAATGGGGCCGCAAAATGCAGGCACTGGGCGCAGGCGAGATTTTACTCACCAGCATGGACCGTGACGGCACGCGGGTCGGCTTTGATATTGAACTCACACGGGCGTTTTCGGATATGCTGGAAATCCCGGTGATCGCCAGCGGCGGCGTGGGCAATCTGGAACACCTTGCCGACGGCGTTTTGCAGGGCCGCGCGGACGCGGTGCTGGCGGCGAGTATTTTTCATTACGGCGAATACACTGTGCGGCAGGCGAAGGAACATATGGCAACGAAGGGAATAGAAGTCAAGTTGTAAATGATGAGCGACAGTTGGCTGAACAAGGTGAATTGGGCGCAAGACGGCCTGGTGCCCGCAGTAACACAGGACGCGGCCAGCGGTCGCGTGCTGACGGTCGCGTGGATGAATCGCGAGGCGCTGAAGCTGACCGCCGACACCGGCGAAGCTCACTACTGGTCGCGCTCGCGCAAGAACCTGTGGCACAAGGGCGAGGAATCGGGGCACGTGCAAAAGGTCAAGTCGATCCGTCTGGATTGCGACGAGGACGTGGTGCTGCTGTCGGTGGAACAAGTGGGTGGCATTGCCTGTCATACCGGGCGTGAGAGTTGTTTTTTCAATCAACTGGACGCCGGAAAGTGGGTGGCGGTGGATTCGGTGCTCAAAGACCCGAAGGAAATCTACAAAAAATGATCGATGCCAAGGTATTGCAACGGCTGGGCGAGACGCTGGCGGCGCGTAAAGGGGCCGATCCGTCGAGTTCTTACGTCGCCGGTCTGCTGGCCAAGGGCGAGGATGCGATTTTGCGCAAAGTCATCGAGGAAGCCGCGGAAACGCTGCTGGCGTCCAAGGAGGGTGATAAACTGCACTTGGTACGCGAAGTCGCCGACTTGTGGTTTCACAGCATAGTGCTGCTGGCGTGGCATGGTCTGACGCCCGACGATGTGCTGGCGGAGTTGCACCGGCGCGAAGGCATTTCAGGCGTGGACGAAAAAAAGTCACGTAAGTCGTAAGCCCGACGCAAACAGAATACAGGAGAACATCATGGGTTCATTCAGCATCTGGCACTGGTTGATTGTTCTGGCGATCATCGTGCTGATTTTCGGCACCAAGAAACTGCGCAACCTCGGCGGTGACCTGGGCGGCGCGGTCAAGGGTTTCAAGGACGGCATGAAGTCCGAAGGCGACAAAGCCACGGACGCCTCGGATGCCGCGAAAGCCGCCGTAGGCAAAGGCGAAATTCCGCCTTCCACCGGCCAGACGTATGATGCCGAAGTGAAGAAGGAAACGTCTAAATCGTGATTGAGTAAACGGTGAACGGTGAGCCATAGCCGCACCTTGGCGGGGTTCTGTTTACCGATGACTGTTCACGATTCACGAATCTCCCATGTTTGATATCGGCTTTTCCGAGATGATCGTGGTTGCGATCATCGCGCTCATTGTGCTTGGTCCGCAAAAACTGCCGCGCGTCGCGCGCATGGCGGGGCATCTGCTCGGGCGCATGCAGCGTTACGTCAACGATGTCAAAGCCGATATCAACCGCGAGATCGAACTCGACGAGTTGCGCAAGCTGCAAAAAGAAATGCAGAGCGCCGCCAGTTCCATCGAGCAGACGGTAAAAGGCGAAATCAATGCGGTGGAAGCCAGCTTGAAGCAGATTGGCGACAGCACGCAGCAAGCGCTGTCGTCACCTTTCAGCGATCCTGTGGTCGATCCCATCGCCGATGCGTTTGCCGATCCGCCGCCGGTGCAGCCCGCCACATCATCTGTGATTGCCCAACTGGAGCCGTTGCGCGAGCCGCCGATGGATCCTGCGCCCGCCGTCGTCAGTCAGCTATCGCCGCAGCTTGAGTTAGGGCTGGACGCCGCGCCGTTGGCCAATGCACCGCCGCCGGCGGTGCTCGTAAGTTCGCCGCAAACCGCAACCCCCTCTGCGGCAAAGGCCTAGCCCATGGCACTGACCGAAGATACCTTCGTCTCGCACCTGGTCGAATTGCGCGACCGCCTGATGCGCACGCTGATCGCCATTGCGGTCGCCTTTGCTCTGATCGGGTTCTGGCCGACGTATGGCGTGATCTACGATTTTCTCGCGCTACCGCTGATTCAGACGCTGCCCGCAGGCTCTAAAATGATCGCCACCGGCGTGATTACGCCGTTCCTGATTCCGCTCAAAGTCGGGTTGATGGCCGCGTTCATGCTGGTGTTGCCCTACGTGCTGTACCAGGCATGGGCGTTTGTGGCGCCGGGCCTTTATTCGCATGAGAAAAAACTGGTGTTGCCGCTGGTGGTGAGCAGCACGATGCTGTTTTTTATCGGCGTGGCCTTCTGCTACTACTTTGTGTTCGGCCAGTTGTTCAAATTCATCGCGGGGTTCGCGCCGGCGAGCATTACGCCCGCGCCGGATATCGAACAGTACTTGTCGTTCGTGCTGACCATGTTTCTGGCGTTCGGCGTGGCCTTCGAGGTGCCGGTGGCGATCATCGTGCTGGTGCGCATGGGCCTGGTGACTATCCAGCAACTGCGCGATTTTCGCGGCTACTTCGCGGTGTGCGCGTCGATCGCCGCCGCGATCGTGACGCCGCCCGACGTGGTGTCGATGCTGGCGCTGCTGATTCCGATGTGCTTGCTCTACGAGGCCGGCATCATTGCCGCCAGTCTGATGGGCAAAGTAAAAGCGCCGCCGGAGAACGCCGACGCGGCGATTAGTGACCCGGTTGCGAAAGAATTCGCGCAGATCGAAAAAGAACAAAACAGCGGTGGACGCTGATTTATTTTAAGTATTTGTTTTTAAAAGTTATTTTTTACGCGCCACCTTGGGCCGCTTGCCCACGGTGACTTTTAGTTCGAGTTCTTTTTGCGCGCGGATCACTTTCAGCGCGGCGCCACTGCCCGGCGCAATGGCCGATATCAGCGCCAGCATGTTGGCCGAATCGGTCACCGGCTTGCCATCCACCGCAATCAGCACGTCGCCTGCCCGCATGCCGCCCTGATCGGCGGGCGTGCCGCCGAACACTTCGGTAATCAGCGTGCCGCGCGCTTCGGCCAACTTGAGTGATTCGGCCAGTTCGCTGTTGATATCCTGCACCGCGACGCCGATCCAGCCGCGCGTGACCGTGCCGGTTTGCACCAGTTGATCGAGCACCTGCTTCGCGGTGATGGCCGGTATGGCAAAGCCGATGCCGAGCGACGCGCCGCCCGGCGTGCGCGAATAAATCGCGGTATTGATGCCGATCATGTTGCCGTTGATATCCACCAGCGCGCCGCCGGAATTGCCGGGATTGATTGCGGCATCGGTCTGGATGAAATTCTCGAACGTGTTGATACCCAGATGGCTGCGCGACAGCGCGCTGACGATGCCGAAAGTCACCGTTTGGCCTACGCCGAACGGATTGCCGATGGCCAGCACCAGATCGCCGACCTGCGCCTGATCGGATTGGCCGAAGGTAATCACCGGCAGTTTGGGCAGATCGATTTTAATCACCGCCAGATCGGTTTCCGGATCGGTGCCGATGACTTTGGCTTTGGCGCGGCGGTTGTCGGCGAGCAGGACTTCGATTTCATCCGCGGCCTCGACCACGTGCGCGTTGGTGAGGATGTAACCCTTGTCGCTGACGATCACGCCGGAGCCGAGGTTGTTGCTTTTTTGCGCCGGGCCTTCGCCTTCACCACCGAAAAAGTAGCGGAACACCGGGTCGTCCGTGAACGGCGCGCGCTGCGCCTTGATTTCCTTGCTGGTGTAAATGTTCACCACCGCCGGCATTGCGCGCCGCGCGGCATCGCTGAGCGACGCGAACTTGCTGGAGGGCGAAGCCGCAGGCGCCGCCGTTGCGGCGACCTTGGCGACCGTCTCCGCAGGACGCGCGTTCCACGACAGCAGATCGGGCCGCAGCGTGGTGATGACAAACAGCGCCGCGATACAGACGGTGACGGCTTGCGCGAAATACAGCCAGAATTTATGCAGCATGAAATCGTTGGTGCATCGCGATGAGGTTGCGGAAGTTGAAGTGAGGGAGAAGTGGGATGCCTTTGATTATTCTAAGCAAATCGCCCGGCCAAAGCCATGTTGGCGCGATGTTCGACGAAGGGTTGTTTAGTGTAACTATATGTTTTTAATAGAATTTTTCATGATTTATTTCACTTTTATAGGCAAGTTCGTGTAAAATGTCTGCTATTCGCAACTTGCATTGCTGTGGTTGCCTATGGTTTTTAGGTAGCGCTTGGCATTATCAACCTCTCTTTTCAGGAATTTCCCAGAATGGCTGAACAAGAACCCGACAAAGGCCGGCGCTGCATGCTCGTGGCCGCGAGCACGGTGGCCGGTGGTGTGGCAGCGGCAGCCGCAGGCGTCCCGTTTGTGGCGAGCATGTTACCTTCCGAGCGTGCCAAAGCGGCCGGCGCGCCCGTCGAAGCCGATATCAGCCAGCTCGCGCCCGGCGAACGCATGACCGTCGAGTGGCGCGGCAAGCCGGTGTGGATCGTGCGCCGCACGCCGGAAATGCTCGATAGCGTCAAAAAGAATGCCGACAAGGTGTCCGATCCGGCGTCGAAGAAGGTGATGCAGCCCAAGTACGCCACCAACGAAATGCGCTCGATCAAGCCGGAGTATCTGGTGTTGGTCGGCATCTGCACGCATCTGGGTTGTTCGCCGGTGGAAAATTCCGCGCGCAAGCCGAGGCATTCGCCTCCGACTGGAAAGGCGGTTTTTACTGCCCGTGCCACGGCTCGCTGTTTGATCTCGCGGGCCGCGTCTACAAAAACGTGCCTGCCCCCGACAACCTGATTGTGCCGCCGCACAAGTTTCTCGCTGAAGGCAGGATACTCATCGGCGAAGACGCCGGCGCCAGCGACAAAGGAGCCGCGTAAACATGGCCGCTACCAAAAAAGAACCCGTGGTAATCAACGGCGCAGGCCCGCTCAATGCGCCGATCGGCGGGCTGCTGACGTGGGTGGATCAGCGCTTCCCGATGATGTCGCTGTGGAAGGATCATCTGGCCGAGTACTATGCGCCGAAGAATTTCAATTTCTGGTATTTCTTCGGCGCGCTGGCGATGGTGGTACTGATGCTGCAAATCGTCACCGGCATTTTCCTGGTGATGCATTACAAACCGTCGGCCACGGAAGCGTTCGCCTCTGTCGAATACATCATGCGCGACGTGCCGGGCGGCTGGCTGATCCGCTACATGCATTCCACCGGCGCGTCGGCGTTTTTCGTAGTGATTTACCTGCACATGTTCCGCGGACTGCTGTACGGCTCGTATCGCGCGCCGCGCGAACTGATCTGGATCTTCGGCATGATGATTTATCTGGCGCTGATGGCCGAGGCGTTTTTCGGCTACCTGCTGCCGTGGGGCCAGATGTCGTTCTGGGGCGCGCAGGTGATTATCAATCTGTTCGACGCGCTCCCGATCATCGGGCCGGATCTGTCGACCTGGATACGCGGCGACTTCGTGGTGTCGGATGCCACGCTGAACCGCTTCTTCGCGTTTCACGTGATCGCGCTTCCGCTGGCGATACTGGGACTGGTGGCCGCGCACATCACGGCGCTGCACGAAGTGGGTTCCAATAACCCCGACGGCATAGAGATCAAGGAGCAGAAGAACGAGAGGGGTATCCCGCTGGACGGCATTCCGTTTCACCCGTATTACACGGTGAAAGACGCTCTCGGCTTGTCGGTATTCGCGGCGGTGTTCTGCCTCATCATGTTCTTCGCGCCGGAAATGGGTGGTTACTTCCTTGAGTACAACAACTTCATTCCGGCCGATCCGCTGAAAACACCGCCACATATCGCCCCGGTGTGGTACTTCACGCCGTATTATTCGATTTTGCGCGCGGTGACGGAAGACTTCATGTGGGCGTTGCGCGCCGGCGTGGTGGTCTACATGCTGCTGATACTGTTCACCTCGCGCGGCTGCCTGTCGAAGCTGATGGCGGTAGTCATCGCGCCGGTGGTGCTGCTCGCCATGGGCGTGATCGAAGCCAAGGTGTGGGGCGTGGTGCTGATGGGCGTGGCGTCGATGATTTTCTTTTTGTTGCCGTGGCTGGACAAGAGCCCGGTGAAATCGATCCGCTATAAAGGCACGTTGTCACGCTGGGCGCTGACGATATTTGTCGTCACTTTCCTGGTGCTGGGCTTCTACGGCACGCAGCCGGTCACGGTGGCGGGCACGCTGATTTCACAGGTGGGCTCGCTGATTTATTTCTCGTTCTTCCTGCTGATGCCGTGGTACACGCAGATGGAGCAGACGCATCCGGTGCCGAGCCGGGTGACGATGTGAGGACCACCGCGATGATAAAAAAAATTCTCCTGGTTTTGTTGCTGGCGCCGGCATTAGCATGGGCCGCCGGCGGTCACGTTAAACTGGATCGCGCGCCGATCAACCCCAACGACAACGCGTCATTGCAACGCGGCGCGGCGCTGTTCGTCAACTATTGCCTTAATTGCCACAGCGCGAATTACATGCGCTACAACCGCTTGACCGATATTGGTTTGAACGAGAAGGAAATTCTCGACAACTTCGTGGCGGGCGTCACCGGCGGCAAGGTCGGCGACCTGATGAAAATCGCCATGGACACCAACGACGCCAAGGTGTGGTTCGGCGCGCCGCCGCCTGATCTCACCGTGATCGCGCGTTCGCGCGCTTCCGGTGACGGTTCGGGCGCGGACTGGCTGTACACCTATCTGCGCACGTTCTACCGCGATCCAGCGCGTCCGACCGGTTGGAACAACACCACCTTTCCCAACGTCGGCATGCCGCATGTGCTGTGGGAGTTGCAGGGCGAGCGGGAGTTAAAGGCCGAGAAGGTGCGCGCCGACGGCTACATGGCCACGGTGGAAAAGCCCGTGCTGGCGAAGCCCGGCAAACTGTCCGCGCTGGAATACGACCGCGCGGTGGCCGATCTGGTGAACTACATGGTGTACATGGGCGAGCCTGCGGCACGCAGCCGCAAGACCCTCGGCTTGATCGTGCTGGGGTTTCTGTTTCTGCTGATCCCGCTCATTTACGCGCTGAAAAAAGAGTTCTGGAAGGATGTTCACTAAACGGCGGTAATCAGTGAACCGCAAACGGTGATTGGAAAGTCATCCGTGGTTCGCCGTTAACTGTTTACTATTAACCGCCCTATCAGGCAGGTATTTCATATGATGACTTTATACTCGGGCACCACGTGCCCATTCAGCCAACGCTGCCGCATCGTGCTCTACGAAAAGGGCATGGATTTCCAGATTGTCGATGTCGATCTGTTCAACAAGCCCGAAGACCTCGCGGTGATGAATCCGTACAACCAGGTGCCGGTGCTGGTGGAACGCGATCTGATTCTGTATGAGTCGAACATCATCAACGAATACATCGACGACCGCTTTCCGCATCCGCAATTGATGCCCGCCGATCCGGTGATGCGCGCGCGCGCGCGGCTGTTTTTGTATCGCTTCGAGAATGAAATGTTCAATCACATTCATTCCATCGAAAAGGGCACGCAAAAGCAGGCGGAAAAAGGCCGCCAGGTGATCCGCGACGCATTGACGCAGATCGCGCCGGTGTTCGCCAAGCAAAAATTCATGCTGGGCGACGAATTTTCCATGCTCGACGTGGCGATAGCGCCGCTGCTGTGGCGCTTGGATCATTACGATGTCCAGTTGCCGAAGCAGGCCGCGCCGCTGATGAAATACGCCGAGCGCCTGTTCAGCCGTCCGGCGTACATCGATGCGCTCACCGCGTCGGAAAAAGTGATGCGTAAATAGTTTTCAGGATTGAGGATTTAGGATTGAGAAGGGAAGGCAGCATGCTACGATTTACTCAATCCTCGATCCTTGATCCTCAATCCTAATATGCCCGAACGCTCCACCAAACCGTATTTGATTCGCGCCATCCACGAGTGGTGTAGCGATAGCGGCTATACGCCGTACCTGTCGGTCAGGGCGGACGAAAACACGCGCGTGCCGATGGAGTTCGTCAAGGACGGCGAAATCGTATTGAACATTGCCTACGACGCCACTCACAGGCTCACCATCGGCAATGACCTGGTGCAGTTTTCGGCGCGTTTTGGCGGCGTGTCGCTTGAGTGTTCGGTTCCGATATACGCGGTAGCGGGTGTTTTTGCGCGCGAGAACGGGCAAGGCTTGTTTTTCGCGCCTGAAACCGCCGGGGACGCTACGACGGTCGCCGCCGTGCCGCCGGACAAGACGGATCCGGAAACCACGCCGCCAACGACTCCGCCGCGCCCGAAGTTGCAAATCGTAAAATAGCCCGTTGCGTAAAATAGCCCATTGTCTGTAGACCTCACCTCGGAGGTTGCCATGTCGGGATCACGAATTTTTGGTATGTCATGCGCGGCACTGCTGCTGTTGGCGAACGCCGGCGCGCATGCCGCCGATGCACCCCAAACTTACCCCAGCAAGCCGATACGCTTCATCCTCGGCTATCCGCCGGGCGGCGCGAGCGACGCGGTGGCGCGCCTCTTGGTGGGGCCGATGACCGCGCGGCTCGGACAGCAAATCGTCATCGATAACCGCCCCGGCGCCGGCGGCAATATCGCCGGTGAGATTGTCGCGCGTTCGGCGCCCGACGGCCACACTTGGTTTCTAGGCAACAATGGCATCCTTGCCACCAATCAGGCGCTCTACGCGAAGATGCCGTTTGATTCCGTGCGCGATTTTGCCGCCGTGGTGCTGATCGCCACCCAACCCAGCGTGCTGGTGACGCATCCATCGCTGCCGGTGAAAACCGTCAAGGATCTGGTCGCACTCGCCAAGGCGCGTCCCGGCCAGTTGAACTATGCGTCATCGGGCACCGGCACCGCCGGGCATCTCGCGGGCGAATTGTTCAAAGGACTTACGGGTGTTAGTTATCAGCACATCCCATACAAAGGCGGCGGGCCGGCGGTGATCGATGTGCTGAGCGGTCAGGTGCAGTTCATGTTTGCCACTGCGGCATCGGTGATCCCGCACACACGTACCGCGCGATTGCGCGCGCTGGCGGTGACATCCGCACAGCGCTCGCCCGCCGTGCCGGAATTGCCGACGGTGGCCGAGGCGGGCATCGCCGGGTTTGAAGCACTGACGTGGCACGGCCTGGTGGTTCCCGCCGCAACCCCCGCGCCGGTGATCGCACGCATCAATGCCGAGATGAATGCCGCGCTCGCGAGCAGTGAACTAAAAGACCGGCTCGCCACGCAGGGCGTTGAAGCGCGCGGCGGCAAGGCGGAAGAATTTGCGGCGTTCCTGCGCGCGGAGATTCCCAAGTGGACCAAAGTGGTGCGCGATTCCGGCGCAAAGGTGGACTGAGTATTTATTAAAAAATATAATACAAACAATTACTTACTTATGTTGTGTGCAGTTTGGCGTGCTTGGCCTAGAATACAGCCACGTCATCGAATTCAAGAATAACAACGCGCAGTCGGCGGCGTTTTTCGCACGATGAAATGGGTTCAAATATTGACCACCAAAGGAGAGCGATCATGATGTCACCCGATGAGATAGCGAAACTGGTTCCGGCGGAAACTGCCAAATTCCGCTCGCCGATTCCCACGCAACCGGTGTCGAGCGACGAATTTACGCCCGGCCCGCAGTCCGCAAAGCAGCGCGAGTTTGAAACACGCGTCAAACAAATCGGTTCCGAGTTGGCCAAGAAGCAGGGCGTAACGCGCCGTACGTTTTTCCAGGGCGCGGCCGGCATGGCCGCCGCCTTCGTGGCGATGAACGACACCTTCGGGCCGATGTACGACGTGAGCCGCGCCGAAGCGGCGACGCCCGAAATGGCCAACGAGCGCGCGAAGTCGCTCAAGGGCCAGTTCATCATGGACATGCACACGCACTATCTGCGCGATGACACCCGCATCCAGGGCTTCATCCGCCAGCGCGAGGCAGTCGGCAAGGCGGGCTGGAACCCGGCGCTCGCCGGCAAGCCGCAGACCATCGAGGATTTGAAGTTCGCCAATTACTTCAAAGAGATTTACATGGACAGCGACACCAAGGTGGCGCTGATTTCTGGTTCCGGTTCCGAAGATGCGCGCGACTGGTTCCTCACCAATGAAATGAAGGCGCAGACGCGCGCCGAAGTGAATAAAAAAGCCGGCGCCAAACGCATGTTCTCGCACGCGATCGTGATGCCGGGCATGCCGGGCTGGATGGACAAGGTGGACAAAGATTACGAAACATTGAAGCCCGATGCGTTCAAGGGCTACACCGTCGGCGACAACACCAACAAACATCTGGCCAAGCACCCGTGGCATCTCGACGACGAAAAACTGATGTATCCGTTTTACGAAAAACTGGTGAAGTGGAGCAAGACCACGCCGAGCCTCGCCAACGTGTGTATCCACAAAGGTCTGTATCCGCCCGCGACCGCGAAAGAGTTTCCGTATTTGATGAACTACGCGGACGTGCGCGACGTGGCGAAGGCGGCGAAGGATTGGCCGCAACTGAATTTCGTCATTTATCACTCGGCGTTCCGTTACGTCGGCGGTTCGTGGCCGGTGGGCTGGGAGCAGTTCGAGAAAACCGGGCGCATTGATTGGGTGACCGATCTAGCGGAAATTCCCGCCACCTACGGCGTGAAAAACGTCTATGGCGATCTGGGACAAATCTTCGCGCAAAGCACCATCGCCGAACCGCGGTTGTGCGCGGCGATGATGGGCCAGCTCGTCAAGGGTCTGGGCGCTGACCACGTGGTGTGGGGCAGCGATGCGGTGTGGACCGGCGCGCCGCAATGGCAGATCGAAGCCTTGCGTCGCCTCGAAATCCCCGAGGAAATGCAAAAAAAATACGACTTCAAACCGCTGGGCGCGGCGGATGGCCCGGTTAAAAAGGCTATTTTCGGCGAAAACTCCGCGCGGCTCTACAGGTTCACGGCGCAGCAGCGCGCAGCGCTCGACAACGACGTGGTGGCGGTGGCGAAAACCAACTACGAGCAGTTCGGCGAAGGCCGTACCAACCTGCGCTACGGCTATATGCAAAAGCCGACGGCGTAACACGCGGTCAAAAGGTAGTTGTAGAATGGCGCCACTCAGCCGTGGCGCCATTTTTTTGTGTGTTGCGACTGCCCCGATCCCACACTACAGGACACCCCCACCATGATGTCACCCGATGAAATTGCGAGATTGATGCCGGCGGAAAGCGCGACCTTTCGTTCGCCGATACCCACGCAGCCGGTATCCAGCGATGAGTTCGTGCCGGGCCCGCAATCGCCGAAGCAGCGAGAGTTTGAAGCGCGCGTGAAACAAATTGGCTCCGAGCTGGCAAAAAAACAAGGCGTGTCGCGCCGCACGTTTTTTCAGGGCGCCGCCGGCATGGCCGCTGCCTTTGTCGCGATGAACGAGACCTTTGGGCCGTTCTACGAAGCGAGCCGCGCCGAGGCCGCCACGCCCGAGATGGCCAACGAGCGTGCCAACGCGTTAAAGGGCCAGTTCATCATGGATATGCACACGCATTTTCTGCGTGACGACACACGGCTGGAAAATTTTGTGAGGTCACGCGAAGCGGTGGGCAAGGCCTCGTGGAACCCGGCGCTGGTGGGTAAGCCGCAGACGCTCGACGACTTGAAGTTCGCCAACTACTTCAAGGAAATTTACATGGACAGCGACACCAAGGTGGCGCTGATTTCCGGCTCCGGTTCCGAAGATGCGCGCGACTGGTTTCTCACCAACGAAATGAAGGCGCAGTCGCGTGCGGAGGTGAACAAAAAAGCCGGCTCCAAGCGCATGTTCTCGCACGCCATCTTCATGCCGGGCACGCCGGGCTGGCTCGACAAAGTGGACAAGGATTACGAAACACTCAAACCCGATTCGTTCAAGGGTTACACCGTGGGTGACAACACCAACAAACATTTGTCCAAGCACCCGTGGCATCTCGACGACGAAAAACTGCTGTATCCGTTCTACGAGCGGCTGGTGAAGTGGAGCAAGACCACGCCGAGCCTCGCCAACGTGTGTGTGCATAAAGGCTTGTTCCCGCCCTCGACCACCAAACAGTTTCCGGACTTGCTGAATTACGCCAACGTCAACGACGTGGCCAAGGCGGCGAAAGATTTTCCGCAACTGAACTTCGTGATTTATCACTCCGGCTTCCGTTACACCGGCGGCGCGTGGCCCGTGGGCTGGGAGCAGTTCGAGAAAACCGGACGCATCGACTGGGTGACCGATCTCGCCGATATTCCGGCGAAGCATGGCGTGAAAAACATCTATGGCGATCTGGGGCAGATTTTCGCGCAAAGCACCATCGCCGAGCCGCGTCTGTGCGCGGCGATGATGGGACAGCTCATCAAAGGCCTCGGCGCCGACCGCGTGGTGTGGGGATCCGATGCCATCTGGACCGGTGCGCCGCAATGGCAGCTTGAAGCCCTGCGCCGACTGGACATACCCGAAGAGATGCAAAGGAAACACGGCTTTGCGCCGATGGGCGCCGCCGATGGTCCGGTCAAAAAAGCTATCTTCGGCGAGAATTCCGCGCGCATCTACAACTTCACCGCCAAGCAGCGCGCCGCGCTGGAGGGCGATGTGGTGGCGGCGGCCAAGGCCAATTACGACCAATACGGCGAAGGCCGCACCAACCTGCGCTATGGCTATATGCAAAAGCCGGCGGCGTAAGTTTCATCGTTGACGGTAAATTGGTGTCACCCCTTTGCACCTTTGCAAGGCGTGACGCCATTTTTTTGCCGATTGTTTTATATTTCAGGAGCCGCACATGACCCGCCGTTACGACGCCAAAAAATTCACCATCGCGCACCTGCGTGCCACCGCCGAGAAACTCAAGAACTGGGGCAAGTGGGGGCCGGACGACCAGGTGGGCACGCTCAACTATGTCACGCCGCAAAATATTGTTGATGCCGCGCAACTGGTGCGTAAGGGCAAAGTGTTTTCACTAGCGCTGAACTTCGACCGCACCGGCCCGCAAAAAGGCCTGTGGGGTAACCGCTTCAATCCGATCCACACCATGCTTGCCACCGGCACCGATGCGGTCGCCGGCAATCAGGATAAAGGCGGCCTGCGTTACGCCGACGATATGGTGTCACTGCCGCTGCAATGCGGCACGCAATGGGATGCGCTGGGCCATATTTTCTACGACGATAAAATGTGGAACGGTTACGACGCTAAACTCGTCGATGCCAACGGCGCACAAAAAAACGGCATCCACAAAACCCGTGACAAAATGGCCGGGCGCGGCGTGCTGCTGGACATGGCACGGCATCTGGGCAAGGAATATCTGGAAGACGGTGAGGCCATCACCAACGACGATCTCGATGCCTGCGCCAAGGCGCAGCTCGTGGACATCCGGCGCGGCGATTTTGTGATTGTGCGCACTGGGCAAATGGAAAACCGCCTGAAAACCGGCGAGTGGGGCGGTTACGCCGGTGGCGACGCGCCGGGTCTCGCGTTCGAGACCGCGGAGTGGATCCACAAAAAAGAAATTGCCGCCATCTGCACCGACACCTGGGGCTGCGAAGTGCGTCCCAACGAAACCGACGATGCCTCGCAGCCGTGGCACTGGGTGGTGATCCCGATGATCGGCATCACCATGGGCGAGATTTTTTATCTTAAGGACTTGGCCGACGACTGCGCGGCGGACAAGGTGTACGAATTCTTTTTCTGCGGGCCGCCGCTGCCGATTACGCGCGCGGTGGGGTCGCCTATAAATCCGCAGGCGATCAAGTAGCGCATCCAACCGTGGTTGGCCGCGGCCAATGAGCCGCGGTCACCCCTCTCAGGCCTGCCTTACCCCGCGGCTCCCAAGGGGATTCTCTCAGCGCGCTTGCGCACGGGCTCCAGTGGCGGCGTGCGCCCATCGCCCGCAAAAAACGCCTCAAAATGGCGCTGCAAAACGGCGCGACGCACATTGTTGGTGCGTAATGGTGGCGGTACGGATATTGCTCATTATCGTCATCCTGGCGCGTGATGGATTGAGGTCGTTTGTTCAATCCAGTTCGCTTCAGCAAACCGCCATCGTGGAGAATTCTGGATGAATGACAGTGTAGGGGACGTGGCCTTGCCCCAACATGAAATTGAGTGATATCTCGCGGCAATATACGAAGAGAGCAAGGCGCTCCGGGCGGGAAAGGTCGCGGATTACATTCCCGAGCTTGCCGTCACGGATCCGGATCAGTTCGGTATCGCGGTCGCTACGGTCGACGGGCGTATCTGGACATGCGTTGATGCCAACGCCGAATTTACCATTCAGTCCGTGTCCAAGGCGTTCACCTACTGCATTGCGCTCGAACTGGTGGGCCGCGACGAGGTATTCAGGCATGTTGGCGTGGAGCCCAGCGGCGATGCGTTCAACGCGATTGTTTTCGATCCGCACACCAACCGTCCGTTCAATCCGATGGTCAACGCGGGCGCGATTACCATTTCCTCGTTGATATACAAGGCGCTGGGAACGTACGCGCTGGAGATGGTGTTGCGCCGTTTTTCCGATGCCGCAGGACGTGACCTCGGTATTTCCGAAACAGTGTATGGCTCCGAGGCGCAGACCGGCCATCGCAACCGCGCCATCGCGCACTTGTTGCTAAACGTGGGCGCGACCGAAGCGCCGGTCGAGCCGGGCCTCGATTTCTATTTCAGGCAATGCTCGATACTGGTCACCGCCACGGACTTGGCGCGTATGGGCGCCACCCTGGCAAACCTGGGTAGAAATCCGGTCACCGGCAAGCAGGTCTTCGATCTGGGCGCGGTGCGCGATACGTTGTCCGTGATGTTTACCTGCGGCATGTACGATTACTAGGGCAAATGGGTGCTGGATGTTGGCGTGCCCTGCAAAAGTGGTGTCGGCGGTGGCATCATGGGCGCGGTGAACCGGCAGTTGGGCATCGGCACTTTTTCACCGAGGCTAGATGAAAAGGGCAACTCCGTGCGCGGGCTCAGCGTATTCAAGCAGCTTGCCGAAGAGTTCGGCTTGCATGCATTCGAATGCACGAACTTCGGTTCCGAGTTCGTGCGGGGCCTGCTGTGAGTCTACAACTTTAAAAAGCTTATCCGGTTTTCACCGCCTGCTTCGCATTCATAAACGAACCACCCATCAGGGCTGTCGCGCACAGCCAGAATATCGGCGCCAGTCCGACAGCCGCGCCCAGCGCGCCGAACGCGGTAGGGATGAACACGTGCGCGCCGTAGCTCACCGCCAGCCGCATGGCGATGCCTTCGCCGGCGCGGCCCGGCGGCGAGGCGTTGTAGGCCAGGGTCATTGATAGCGGCTGGCCGCAGCCCACGCCGAGGCCGATGACAAACGACAAGCCCATCAACGCGGCGGGCACGATGGTCATCGGCACGAACACAAAGCCGCACGCCGCCAGCGCCAGCGCGCCCGCGATCATGCGTTGCACGCCCCAGCGCGCGGTGATCGGCGGAATCGCCAAACGGGTGATGATCGCCGCGACGCCGTAACTGCCCATGATGTAGCCGATGGTGGTGGCGGTGAAGCCGATGCCGCGCATGTACACCGGCATGTAGAGGTTGAATAAATCCCAGCCCACCATCACCACCGCGTTGGTGATCAGCGCCGCGCGCATCGCGGGCAGCTTGAGCAGATCGCCCATGCGGCGCGGTTCGCCGCCGCTCGCCTTGGGTTTTTGCGTGTAAGGCAGCAGGCGCCGCCCGGCGTAGAGCATCACTAGGGTGAGCACGCTCACACCGGTCAACAACAAAAACGAGCGCGGATGCTGCCAGTGGTCGATGGCATAGCCGATCATCACCGGCCCCACCACCTGGCCAAACGATTCGCCGAGCGCGTAGTAGCTGAAAATTTTGGTGCGGGTGGCCGGCGTGGATAGCGCGCCGACGTAATTTTGCGTGGCCAGCACGAACAGCATGCTGGTGAAACCGGCAAACGCGGCGGAGGCATACAGCGCCGGCAGGCCCGGCCACGCGTACGGCAGCAGCATCGCCAGCCCGTAGGCGGTAACCCCCGCATACATCAACACGCGGTTATCAAAGCGATCGGCGATGCGGCCCGCGGATACCGCCAGCAGCAGCGGAAAAATACCGTGCAGCGCGAACAGCAGGCCCGTCTGAAACGGCCCCGCGCCGAGATCCACCGCGAACAGCGTGACCAGCACGCGGTTGGCCTTCATCGCGACGAAGAACACCGAGGTCAGCGCGAGTACCAGAACGATGGGGGTGACGCGGCGAGCAAACATGAGCGGAGCGATTATAGCCGCCGTGTCCCTGTGAAGGCGCGTGGTAACCGCAGTGCGGACTTAAGCATTGATGCGATGCTAAAATTCGCGTCCGATGGATGCCAAGCAGAGGTGTGGAATGTCGAGTCGCCGAATGAAATGGGGCGTGGCCGCGTTGTCTTTTGCGTGGCTGAACGCACACGCGCAGCAGGACGCAGCCAAGGATTACCCGCGCAAACCCATCCGCATCGTCGTCGGCTTCACGCCCGGTGGCGGGCCTGATATCACCGCGCGTTATCTTTCGCAGAAACTTGCCGAATCATGGAAGCAGCAGGTGATCGTGGATAACCGTCCCGGCGCGGGCGGCACGGTGGGCGCGAATCTTGTGGCGACCGCGAATCCCGATGGTTACACGCTGCTGTCGGTGTCGTCGGCGCATGCGGTCAGCCCGGCTATTTATGCCAAGCTGCCTTACGACACGCAGAAGGATCTGTCGGGCATCGCGCAGACGGCGGTGTCGAAATATTTGCTGGTGGCCGCGCCCGCTCTGGGCGCGAAGACGCTGAAGGATTTTCTGGCGGCGGCGAAAGCCAAGCCGGGCGCGCTGAATTTCTCGTCGGCGGGGGTGGGCAGCGGCTCGCATTTTGCCGCCGAGCAGTTCAAGGCTGCCGCCGCGATCAACATTGTGCATGTGCCGTTCAAGGGCATCCCCGAGGCGATGACCGAAACCATCAGCGGCCGGGTGCATCTCTTCATGGCGCCGATCGCCACCGCGTTGCCCATGGTCAAGGACGGCCGGGTGATCGGACTCGGCGTATCGTCATCGCAGCGTGACGCCCTCGTGCCCGACATGCCCACGCTGGCGGAAGGGGGGCTGACGGGATTTCGCGCGGACTTGTGGTTCGGCCTGCTCACCTCGTCGCAGGTGCCGAAAGCCATCGTCAACAAGTTGAACGCCGAGATACGCCGCATATTGAGCGAGGCCGACGTGAAGCAGCGCTGGCAGGCCATAGGGCTGGAGCCGAAGCCCACCACGCCGGGCGAATTCGACAAAATCGTCGCCGATGAAATCGCCAATTTCATCAAGCTCGCGCGCGCGGCGAATATCAAGGCGGAGTAGCCCATGACCCTCCGCACCCTGCAACAAGTCATCCCCTCCGTGCCCACCTCCGATGGCGCGGGTGTGAAGCTGCGCCGCAGTCTGGGCAGTCAGCGCGGCTTGACTGTCGATCCGTTTTTGATGCTCGACGAGTTTTCCACCGATAACCCCGACGATTACATCGCGGGGTTTCCGGCGCATCCGCATCGCGGTTTTGAAACCGTGACGTATATGCTGGATGGCCACTTGCTGCACGAAGACCACATGGGCAACAAGGGCGATCTGAAAAGCGGCGGCGCGCAGTGGATGACGGCGGGGCGCGGTATTATTCATTCCGAGATGCCGCAACAGACCGAAGGGCGCATGCGCGGTTTTCAGTTGTGGATCAACCTGCCGGCTGCTGAGAAAATGAAACCCGCGTGGTACCGCGATATCGAGCCGCATGAAATTCCGCAAGTTACGCTCGCCGATGGCGGCACGGCAAAAATCATTGCCGGCACGATCAACGTCGCGGGGGTGCGCACCGAGGGCGTGATTACGGGGCTGACCACCGATCCTCTGTACCTGGATGTGGATTTACCCAACGGCGCGCCGTTCAATCATTACCTGATCGAAAACTACAACGCCTTTATCTACGTGTATGAAGGTCAGTTGCTGATCGGCGGGCGCGCGCTCAACGCGCGCAGCGGCGGCGTGTTGTCGCCGGGCGATCAGATCACCGTGATGGCCGATGGCGGCGCCGCGCGCTTTTTGTTGTTGGCTGGCAAGCCGATCAAAGAGCCGGTGGTGCAGTACGGCCCCTTTGTGATGAATACGCGTGATGAAGTTGAACAAGCGGTACGTGACTATCAAAATGGCACGCTGGCAGCGTGATGCTCTCGATGAATAATCATAAGTATCTGTTTTTAAAAACTATTTTGTGCAGCGTGTTAGGGATGATGCTGTTGGCCGGCGCGTCCCATGCGCAGCAAAACTACCCCACGCGCGCGGTGCGCATCGTTGTGCCGTATCCGCCGGGCGGCGGCAACGACGTCATCGCGCGTTCCTACGCCGATGAACTTACCAAGCGCCTCGGCCAGCAAGTCATCATCGACAACCGTCCCGGCGGCAGCACCATCATCGGCGCGGAGTTGGTGGCGAAAGCGCCGCCCGATGGTTACACCGTGCTGGTGAGCAGCCACACCACGTTTGCCATCGTGCCCAACCTGCGCGCGAAATCACCGTACGACGTGGCGCGCGATTTTGAGCCGGTGGCGTTGCTGGCGACGCAACCCTTCGTGCTAGTGGTGCATCCTTCGCTGCCGGTGCGCGATATCCGGCAATTGGTAGCGCTGGCAAAAGCGCAGCCGGGCGCGCTGACCTATTCCACGCCCGGCATCGGCGCGGGCGGGCATTTTTGCGGCGAGCTGCTGAACACCATGGCCGGTATCGACATTCGCCACATACCGTACAAAGGCAGCGCCATCGCACTCACCGATCTCGTCGGCGGACAGGTATCGATGACCTTTACCAGCATGGCGGCGGCGCAGGCGTTCGTGCGCAACGGGCGCCTGCGCCT
>CAWUUY010000163.1:0-17673 GCA_963924885.1 uncultured Burkholderiales bacterium
ACGCTCAAGGGCGCCCAAGACTTCTGCACTATCCGCTCCTACCTCGATACCATGCACAAACAAGGGCATAATCTGTTCGAGATACTACGCTCGGCATTCATGGGTTGCACGCCTTTGCCTGCTTCGCGCTGAGCTGTCACAATTTATTATTCAAAACAAACAATTAAATAAATCCCTCGCATAAGAACCGCCGAGGTTTAAGACCGGCCTACGGCTCCCGGGAACGCATCTCGTGCGCCGCAGCGCATAACAGCTCCACCTCAAACCCGCCACGCCATAATGATGGTGGTGTCGCCAGACGACTGCGTTTCCGATAGCATCATCGTCACATCCTCACGCGTATAGCGCCCCGGCATCAAGCCCTTGTGGTACTAGTTCCGTATGTTGCAGCGCCTGGATACGCAACTGCTGATGCAAGACATAGGCTGCGGCATGTTCCAACAGACGCATAAAATTGGCCAGGAAGGTGGTGCACGATGTGCGATCCGAAGCCAGATCGGCTTTTCAACCGTCAAGTTACCGCCGCGGGCGTAGCCAGGCGCATGCCGCCGCGCAGGCGATTAACTGCGCCGCAATAAACGCAGCGACATCGGCGGGCTGAATCCCCGCGAAGGTGTTGCTGAAAGCGCGCGCGATAGTCACCGCCGGATTGGCAAAAAACGTGCTCGCGGTAAACCAGTAACCGGCGGTGACGATCAGCGCCACCAGCAGCGGCACGCGGTCACGCGCGTGCCGCTGCCCGAGATGAATGGTGGCGAGCAGCGCGCCGGTGGCGAGGCATTCCGAAATCCATTGCGGCATACCGCTGCGCACTTTAGTGGAGAACTGTATCAGCGGCAGATCGAACATCGCGTGTGTGAGCCACACGCCGAGGATACCGCCGCAAACTTGCGCGGCCACGTACGCCGCCAGCAATCCCAGCGAGAGTTCGCCGGTGCGCCAGAACGTCAGCGACACCGCTGGATTGAAATGCGCACCGGAAATCGGGCCGAGCACGGTAATCAACACATACAGGCCCGCGCCGGTGGCGATGGAGTTGCCGAGCAAGGCGATGGCGGCGTTGCCGCCCGCGAGTGTCTCACCCATGATGCCGGAGCCGACCACGATGGCGAGCAGCAGGGCAGTGCCGGCGAATTCGGCGGTGATGCTCTGCGCCGTGGAGAAAATCACAGGCAAAACTCAGTGCGCGGGAAACAGTTTTTCGGTCGCGGGATCCAGTACCGCGGTATCGCCGATGCGGCGCAGCGCCGCCCGCCGTTCGGTGGCGTTCATGGTCTCGATAGGCAGCGCCAACAGCATGGTTATGCGTTTGTCCATCGCGTCGCGTATCGCGCGAAACGCGGTGCGTTTATCGGCGTCGCTGCCGGTGACCGCTGCCGGATCGGGCAAGCCCCAATGCGCGGTGGCCGGATGTCCCAGCCACACCGGGCACGCTTCGCCCGCCGCGCTATCGCAAACAGTGACGATCAAATCCATTACCGGCGCGCCCGGCACGCTGAATTCATCCCATGATTTCGACCACTGGTTTTCGGCGGGGTAGTTCATCTCGGCGCACAACTCGGCAGCGAACGGATTCACCTTGCCGCCGGGATGCGAGCCAGCCGAATAGCCGCGCAGCCGTCCGCGCGACAAGGTGGTCGCCAGCGCCTCGCCGAGTATCGAGCGCGCGCTGTTGCCGGTGCAGACAAACAACAGGTTCAAGGGGCTTGTCATAGCGGGATCATCTCATTCCAGGATGCGCTTTAAATATTATTTAAAACAGATAGTTACTGCGCTATGCCGCATTTGCGTCCATCTGCGCCTGGGTATCGATGACGCCGCGCCATAACGGAAAAACAATCCGAAACTCGCTGCCCGCGCCGGGTTCGGATTGGATTTCCAGTTTCGCCTGATGGCGCAGCAACACGTGTTTGACGATGGCGAGACCTAATCCGGTGCCGCCGGTTTCGCGCGAGCGCCCGCGATCCACGCGATAAAAGCGTTCGGTGAGCCGCGGGATGTGCTCGGCGTCGATGCCGATGCCGGTGTCGGTCACGCTAAAGATGCCGCAACCGCGCTCGTCCACCCGCCAGCGCAGCGTGACTTGGCCGCCGGACTGCGTGTAGCGCACGGCATTGCTCACCAGGTTGCCGAAGGCGCTGCGCAGTTCATCGGCGGCGCCGGCAATGAACGCGTCAGGTGCCACTTGCATGCCGATGGTGTGCTGGCCCGCGCTTAGCGCGCGCGCGTCGTCCGCGACCGCGTGCAGCATCGCATCAAGATCCACGCGTTCCTCGCGTCGCGGGGCATCACCCCCTTCCAGCCGCGACAGCATCAGCAGATCGTCCACCAGTTTCAGCATGCGGTTGGATTGCTGCACCATCAGCGCGATGTGGCGGCGCGCCTGTTCGGCGGGCGCGATGGGCGCATCGCTCATGTGCTCCAGAAACCCGTGGATCACGGTCAGCGGCGTGCGCAGTTCGTGCGATACGTTGGCGATGAAATCGCGGCGCGTGGTATCGGCGCGCTCGATCTGCGTGACATCAAAGCTCACCAGCAGCTTGCGGCCATCGCTGAACGGTATCGCCTTGAGTTGCAGCAGTTGGCCGCGATGGTGCGCCGGGCGGTAATCGAGCGTTTCGTCCGGCTGCGCGTCATGCAAAAACGCCGCCAGCCGCGCCACGCGTACGATGTTGGTGATACGCAGCCCGTAATCGGTGCGCAAGTGCAAGCCCAATTGCTCCGCCGCGGTATCGTTGCACCACATCAGTTGATCGCCGCTGTCGAGCATGACAATGCCGTCGGGCAGCGCTTGTGCGGCCTGCTGGAACAAATCCAGCTCGCGAGTGATGGTTTCGTGTTTTTTACTTTCCTGCCGCAGTGCGCGGTAAATGCCGGCAAAGGCCACGCCCCAGGCGCCCCATGCATCGGGCACGTCATCCGCATGTGGGGCTTTCAGCCAGTGCTCCAGGCGAGTGAGCTGGTACACATGAATCACATGCAACAGCAACAAGCTGATACAAGCGACGGCCAAGCCCGCCGGCGCCCCATGCCACGCGCCCGCCACCAGCCCCAGCAGCGCGATGGCGAAAAACTTCAGGGAGAGGGAGAACCAGACAGGCATCACGGGGCGGTCGCCTTATTTAACGCGGCGATTATACTGCCGCTGGTCAGTGCGCCAATCAGTGCGCCTTGGCGAGCGCCGACAATTTGTAACCCGATCCACGCACGGTTCTGATCAGGTCTTCTCCGTCGTCGCCATTGCTACCCAAGGCGACGCGCAGGCGGCGAATATGCACGTCCACCGTGTGCTCCTCGATAAACACGTGGTCACCCCACACCTGGTCGAGCAGTTGCGCGCGGGTATAGACGCGTTCGGGGTGCGCCAGAAAAAAATGCAGCAGGCGAAACTCGGTCGGGCCGAGTTCGACGGCCTTGCCGTTGAACATCACCTCATGGCTCACCGGGCTGAGCGTAAGCCCGCCCGCGGTTAACTCGGCGTCCGATGCGTGCGGCGCGCGGCGGCGCAGCACGGCCTGGATGCGCGCTATCAGCTCGCGCGGACTAAACGGCTTTACCACGTAGTCGTCGGCGCCCTGATCCAGCCCTTTTACGCGATCGGATTCCTCGCCGCGCGCGGTGACAATAATCAGCGGTAACGACGCGGTGCGCTCCGTCTCGCGCAGTTCGCGCGCCAGAGCCAGCCCTGATTTGTTGGGCAACATCCAGTCGATCAGCACCGCGTCCGGCAACGATTCACGCAGCGACGCCAACGCGTCCTCCGCACTGGACGCGGTAAACGCCAGCATGCCTGCCTGCTCCAGCGTGTAGCGCATCAGCTCCTGCACCGCCGGCTCGTCCTCCACCACCAATATGCGCGCCGGCATCAGACGTTACCGTCCGTGGCGCCGCCGCCGGTGTGGCGCACGTCGGTACCATGCACAATATAAATCACCTGCTCGGCAATGTTCTTGGCGTGGTCTCCCACGCGCTCTATCGCCTTGGCGATCCACACGATGTCGAGCGCGGTGGTAATGGTGCGCGGGTCTTCCATCATGTACGTGATGAGCTGGCGCACGATGGCGCGAAACTCGGTGTCGATCAGCTTGTCTTCCGCGATAATTTTTTCGGCTGCGGAAGCATCGAGTCGCGCCATGGCATCAAGCACGCGGCGCAGCATCTGCGCCGCCTTGTTGCCGGTCTGGCGCACGTCGATGGAGCGTGGAATCGCCATTACGCCGCGGCTGTAAATCTGCCGCGCCATGCGCGCGATTTTTTCCGCTTCGTCGCCGATGCGCTCCAGATCCGTGACGATTTTCGACACGCCCATGATGAGGCGCAAGTCGCTCGCCGCCGGCTGGCGCCGCGCGACGACATGCACGATAGCGTCGTCGATTTCCTTTTCACTCTTGTTGACGCGGCGCTCGGCATCGATCACGCGGCTGATGATCTCTTCGCCGCCGGTGGACAAACCGTCGATCGCCGCCATGATCTGCGCCTCGACCAGTCCGCCCATCTGCAGCACGCGGGAGCGAATATCCTCGAGATCGGCATCGAACTGTTTAGAGGTGTGATCGCTGATGGTCATATTGATATCCGTTGAGAGCCTTGCGTACGGTTAGCCGAAACGTCCGGTGATATAGTCTTCTGTTTCTTTCTTTTTCGGCTTGATGAAAATGGTGTCGGTTTCATCAAACTCGATCAGCTCGCCGAGATACATATAGGCCGTGTAGTCGGAGACGCGCGCCGCCTGCTGCATGTTGTGGGTGACGATCACGATGGTGAAATCTTTTTTCAGGTCGTGGATCAGCTCCTCGATACGCAGAGTGGAGATCGGGTCCAGCGCCGAGGTAGGCTCGTCCAGCAGCAATATCTGCGGCTTGACGGCGATGCCGCGCGCGATGCACAGGCGCTGCTGCTGCCCGCCCGACAGGCTCATGCCGCTTTGCCCGAGCTTGTCCTTGACCTCATCCCACAACGCCGCGCGCTGCAACGCCCATTCGACGCGCTCGTCCATGCGCGCGCGCGACATTTTTTCGTGCAGGCGCACGCCGAACGCGATGTTGTCGTAAATCGACATCGGAAACGGCGTCGGCTTCTGGAACACCATGCCGATGCGCGCGCGCAGGTCGTTTACATCCAGGTCGCGGTCGAGCAGGTTCTTGCCGTCAAGCATCAATTCGCCCTCGGCGCGCTGCTCGGGGTATAGCGAATACATGCGGTTTAAGGTTCGCAGCAACGTGGATTTGCCGCAGCCCGAGGGGCCGATGAAGGCGGTGACGCGCGACTTGTAAACATCCATGTTGATGTTTTTCAGCGCTTGAAAACCGCCGTAATAAAAATTGAAATTGCGTATCGCCAACTGCGTGGGCGCAGGCGGTTTTTTTTCGGTGTTTGCTTGTAGCGTGACGTTTGCCATGGTGAGTTCCGCGCAGTGTTACGTAATATCAGGGGGTGAAGATTTTTTCCTTGAACAGCAATCGCGCGGTGATGTTCAGCGCGAGTACGCCTGCGGTAATCAGAAATACGCCAGCCCAGGCCAGGTCTTGCCAATCCTTGAACGGGCTCATGGCAAACCGGAAAATAGTCATGGGCAGGTTGGCCATGGGTTCTCTAAGGTCCGTACTCCAGAACTGATTGGACAGCGCCGTGAACATCAGCGGCGCGGTTTCGCCGGCGATACGCGCCACTGCCAGCAGTATGCCGGTCAGTATGCCGGCCTGCGACGCGCGCACGGTGACTTTCATGATCATGATCCATTTTGGCGCGCCCAGCGCCGAGGCGGCTTCGCGCAGGGTATCCGGCACCAGCCGCAGGATGTTTTCGGTGGTGCGGATCACCACCGGGATCACCAGCAGCGCCAGCGCCAGTACGCCCGCGAAGCCGGAAAATCCGCCCATCGGCACCACCACCGCGGCATAGATGAACAACCCGATCACGATGGACGGCGCGGATAACAGGATGTCGTTGATGAAGCGGGTAAGGTGGCCAAGAATGGTATGCCTTCCGTACTCCGCCAGATAAACACCGGCGAGTATGCCTATCGGCGTGCCTAACAACGTGGCCAGACCCACCATCACCACGCTGCCGAAAATGGCATTGGCCAAGCCACCTTCGCTGCCGGGCGGGGGTGTCATTTGCGTAAACACGGCCACCGACAGCCCCGAAATGCCCAACTGCAATATCGTCAACAATATCCACGCCAACCAGAACAGCCCGAAAGTCATCGCGGCCAGTGACAGCGTCAATGCGACTTTATTGGTCAGCTTGCGTTTTGCGTGGAGTTCCATAAGTTCTATAAGCAGGGTCTAGGTTGCAGGATCTACGTTTTGTTGCCTTCCCGAAGCGTGAGCTGCATCAGGAGCACTTTGGAAAAGGACAGCACCACAAACGTGATAACAAACAGGATCAATCCCAACTCGATCAGTGCCGCGCTATGCAGGCCCTGTTCGGCTTCGGAAAACTCGTTGGCAAGCGCCGACGTGATGCTGTTGCCGGGCGAGAACAGCGACACGTTGTTGAGAAAATTAGTGTTGCCGATGACAAAAGTCACCGCCATGGTTTCGCCCAGCGCGCGGCCCAACCCGAGGATAATGCCGCCGATCACGCCGTTCTTGGTGTAGGGCAGCACCACGTTCCACACCACTTCCCAGGTGGTGGCACCGACGGCATAGGCCGATTCCTTAATCATCTGCGGCGTAATCTCGAATACGTCGCGCATCACCGCCGCGATAAACGGAATAATCATGATCGCAAGGATAATGCCGGCCGACAGCAGCCCGACGCCCAGCGTTGGGCCCGCAAACAGTTTGCCCACCAGCGGAATATGCCCTAGGGTGGCGGCCAGCGCGGGCTGGATGTATTGGCCAAAAAACGGCGCGAACACCAGCAAACCCCAAATGCCGTACACAATGCTGGGTATTGCCGCCAGCAATTCGATGGCGGTACCCAGCGGACGGCGCAGCCACGGCGGCGAGAGTTCGGTCAGAAAAATCGCAATGCCGAAAGACACCGGCACCGCGATAATCAGCGCGATGGCGGAGGTCACCAGCGTGCCGTATATAGGGATCAGCGCGCCAAACTTTTGCGCGGGAGGATTCCAGTCGGGCGTCCAGATGAAGGGCAGACCGAATTTCTGGATCGACGGCCATGCGCCATAGAACAGCGACACAATAATGGCGGCGAGTGACGCCAGCGCGAGTAATGCGAATGTGCGCGTCAGGTTGGCGAATATAAAATCGCCCAACCGCGACGGCTTTTTGCGTACCACGGTATCCATGCTCATGTCCCAGGGCGCCTCCGCCGCAATGGCGGCGTTAGAGTCTCTAAGTGTCATGGGTGCGGCCCAAAAAAACAAGGGGGCCGGTCGCGCCGGCCAGCCCCACGCACAGCTTCATGGCGCCGCTCGTACGTTATATTTATTTTGCCGTCCACAGCGCCTTGCCGGACGCATCCTTGACCTGCGTTGTCCACGTGGCGCGTATCTGTTTGATCAGTGCATCCGGCAGAGGAACGTAGTCCAGTTCGGCGGCCATCTTGGCGCCGTTGGCTAACGACCAGTCGAAAAACTTCATCACCTCTATGCCCTGTTGCGGTTTGGCCTGCGCCGTGTGCAGCAGAATAAACGTGGCGCCGGTGATCGGCCAGCTCGTCTTGCCGGGTTGTTCGGTCAATATGGCGCCGAATGCGGCCTTGCTCCAATCCGCGCCCGCCGCGGCCGCCTTGAAAGTTTCGTCATCCGGCGCAACAAATTGGCCGTCGGCGTTTCTCAGCAGCGTGTGCGCGAGTTTGTTCTGCTTGGCGTAGGCGTACTCCACATAACCAATGGCGCCGGGCAGGCGCTGCACGAACGCGGCCACGCCTTCATTGCCTTTGCCGCCCATGCCGGCGGGCCATTGCACCGCCGTGCCTTCGCCGATTTTCGCTTTCCAGTCGGGGTTTACCTTGGACAGGTAGTTGGTGAAAATGAACGTTGTTCCGGATCCATCGGCGCGGCGCACCACCGCGATATTGCCGGCGGGCAATTTCAGCGCGGGATTCAGCGCGACAATCGCCTTGTCGTTCCATTGCGTAATTTTTCCCATGAATATGTCGCCGAGCACCTGACCCGTCAAACGCATTTCACCCGGCTTGACGCCCGCTACGTTGACCACTGGCACCACACCGCCAATCACCGCCGGGAACTGCATGAGGCCATCTTTGGCCAGTTGCTCAGTGGACAACGGCGCATCGGTCGCGCCGAAATCAACCGTCTTGGCGGTAATTTGCCGGATGCCGCCGCTGGAACCGATCGATTGATAATTCATTCTCACGCCGGTGGCTTTTTGGTACGCCTCGGCCCATTTGGCGTAGACCGGTGCCGGAAACGTTGCGCCCGCACCGGTGATTTCCTGCGCGAAGGCCGTGCCCGTGCCGGCAGCGACTACCGCAATGGCAGCGGCAAACGATTTGAGTCTGTTCAGGGTATTACGCATGGTGAATTCCTTTCGTGTGCATTGTGTTGGTGGATGGTTGGTTATCAGCAGGACGCGAGTTTATGACACCAATGTGACGGTTACATGACACGGGCTGTAGATAAATCACATTGACGTAACTATCTGTTTTAAAAGATTATTTAGGTTGGCGCGCTATAATCGTCAACCCAAGATAATAACAAGGCCCGCCGCCATGGATATCACCCCGCCGTATGGTTATCAGGAAGTCGTACCGCTGACCAAGGAGCACCGCGTGGTGCTGCCGGCGGACGGCAAGCTGCCGCTGGTGTTTCGCGGCATGATGGTGATCCCACTGTCGTATACCGAGTTCAGTCTGGCCTGTCACGACTACCCGGTGGTGTTCGTCAGCGGCGATCAGGGCAAGACGGCGGTAGCGATGGCGGTGGTGGGTCTGGAGCAGCAGCGCAATCTGTTCGTCACGCCCGACCTCACCTGGGACCGCAACGTCTACGTGCCCGCTTATGTGCGGCGCTACCCTTTTTGCATGACACGCGTGAACGTCAGCGGCGCCGAGCAGCCAGAACGCATCGCCTGCGTCGAAAAACGCGCCATCAGCACCAAGGGCGACGCCTTGTATGACGCCAAGGGCGAGCTGCTGCCGGTGTGGGAAAACATGCGCAAACTATTGTTTGAATTCGAGGCCGACCTCGCGCGCACCGAGGCGATGTGCAAAATTATCATCGACCTCGGCCTGCTGGAGCCGTTCAATATGCAGGCCAAGCCCGATGCCGGCGAGCCGTTTACGCTGTCCGGCATGCACCGCGTGATTGAACAGAAGCTCAACGAACTTTCCGCCGACAAGCTGAAGGAACTGGTGCAAAACGGCGTGCTCGCGCGCATGTATGCGCACCTGATGTCGATGTCGAATTTCAACCGGCTGCTGGCGCGGCGCGCGAATCAGCCCTTAGCCTCGGGCAAGAACGGCGCCAAAGCCTGACTCCCTTCCCGCGCGGCGATGTCTATTCCGCTTCGCCGGAGGTGATCAGCGATTGCAGTATCAGCAGATTGCGTCCGTCGCGGCGCTGGTAGTCACACTGCACCATGCTGCTGCGGATCAACTGCACGCCGAGACCGCCGATGAGGCTGGTTTCCAGTGACTCGGGTAGCGTGGGTTCTGGCACTTCCAGCGGATTGAAGGCAACGCCGTCATCTTCGATTTCCAGCACGGCGTTGCCGTTGGCAGTGAGCAGACGCAAGGCGATTTCGCCACTAACGCCTGGCGGATAGCCGTAGCTGATGGTATTGGTGACCGCTTCGTTCGCCGCCAGGTCGAAGCGATAACACAAGGTGTCCGACAAGCCGAGCGCGTTGCCGGTCGCCGCAACCCAGTTCGACATGTCGCGCAGCGAATCGAGGTTGTTGTCGATCAACAATTGCGATGACATGCCGCGTGCTTCAGGAGGCCGTCACGCCTGCGCGCCCTTGGCGGACACCAGCAAGGTGCGGATGCCGATAGACGCCAGAAAATCCACTGCGGACATATCCACGATGTAGGCACCCTGCTTCACCGTGGTAAGAGCGGTAAACTTGAGGTCGATTTTCTGCGCGCCGCTCATAGCCATGCGCCCGCGCAGCCGGATCAGGGTAACCCCGCCATCCATCGCTTCCGTATCGAGTTCCGTAGCGCTATCTCCGTTAAACCTTCGCAGCCTATGACGAATTTGTTACAGTATTGAGACAATCCAGTTTCGTACAATGCCTTGATGCGGAGGTGTAGTACGCTGCGGCAGGAACCGGGGGGATAACATGAATGATTTAAATACCGTGCCTGTCGCGGCACCGCAAGTACTCACCGCACCGGCAGCACGGCTGCGCGCCAACATCGAGCGCGTGATGTCCGGGCAAACGCAAACCGTCAACAAGGTGCTGGCGGCGTTTCTCGCCGGCGGGCATGTGCTGCTGGAAGACAATCCCGGCACCGGCAAGACCACGCTGGCCAAGGCGCTGGCCAAGAGCGTGGGCGTGGAATTTCACCGTGTGCAGTTCACGCCGGACCTGCTGCCCTCCGACATTCTGGGTGTGTCTGTATTCAATCCGCGCGATCAGGATTTCAAGTTTCACGCCGGGCCGATTTTCACGCAGGTGTTGCTGGCCGATGAGATCAACCGCGCCAGTCCGCGCACGCAATCGGCGCTGCTCGAAGCCATGGCCGAAGGGCAGGTGAGCATCGAGGGCAAGACGCATGCGCTGGATGATTTGTTTTTTGTTATTGCCACGCAAAACCCGGTGGAGTTTCGCGGCACCTATCCCTTGCCCGAAGCGCAGATGGATCGCTTCGCGGTGCGGCTGTCGCTGGGTTATATCAGCGCCGAAGCCGAGGTTGCCATTGTCAACGCACAGGAGCAGACGCATCCGCTGGACGCGTTGCAGCCGTGCCTGACGGCGCAGGACGTGCGCGCGTTAAAACAACACGTGAAAAATATCCGCATCAGTGACGAACTCAAATGTTATGCCGTCGATCTCGCGCGCGCCACGCGCGGCGCGCCGTCGGTGCAACTGGGCGCGGGACCGCGTGCATCCCTCGCGCTGACGCGTATGGCGCAGGCATTGGCGCTGGTGCAGGGCGATGATTTCGTCACGCCCGATCACATTCGCGACATGGCAGTGAGCGTGCTGGCGCACCGCTTGTCGCTGGATCCGTCGGCGAAGTTTTCCGGGATGACGGCGCAGAACGTGGTGACGGAGATTCTCAAGTCGGTGCCCGTGCCCGCTTAACGGCGTCTCATGTGGAAATTCTCGCACTGGGTTTTCAGTCTCATCGCCGCCAGCCAGCGTGTCATTGAACGGCGGCTGACGCGCGCCGGCATGCTGGTGGGCAGTGTGATGATCGGCACGGCGGCGCTGGGCGCCGACACCAACCTCACCGTGGCCTATCGCATTTTTGCGTTTGCCGCCGCGCTGTTATTCGTGGGATGGATCGCCTCGCTACTGCAACGCGGGCGTTACACCGTCGCGCGTTACCTTCCGCGCGTGGTCACCGCCGGCGAGCCGTTTACCTATCGTGTCACCGTCAACAATCTGGCGAATGCGCCGCGCGACGGACTGACGCTGATCGATGATCTGGCCGATCCGCGGCCGCCGCTGGCAGAGTTTCGCGCGCGTTTGCGCTTTCCTACTTATCGCGCGTGGAAGCGCCTTATCCAGGAGCGCAAGGCGTGCCAGGTCGATGAACTGGCGTTGCCGGCACTCGCGCCGCGCGGTGCGCTGGACGTGCGTGTCCACGGCGAGGCGCTGCGCCGCGGCAATCAGCATTTTCAGGGCGTGACGGTGGCGCGCGCCGATCCGCTAGGGCTGGTGCGCGCGTTGTCGCCGCTGCCAGCGCCCGCGAACGTGCTGGTGCTGCCGCGCCGCTACGCGATGCCGCCGATTACCTTGCCGGGTTCGCGGCGTTATCAACCGGGCGGCGTGTCGCTCGCCGCGTCGGTCGGCAATTCAGAGGAGTTCGTCGGCCTGCGCGATTACCGTCCGGGCGACCCACTGCAGCGCATCCACTGGAAAAGTTATGCCCGTATCGGCGAGCCGGTAGTGCGCGAATACCAGGATGAATATTTCGAGCGCCACGCGCTGATCCTCGATACCTTTGCCGGCAGCGACCGAGCGGTGGCGTTTGAAGAGGCGGTGTCGATAGCCTCGTCGCTGGCCTGCACCGTGAACACGCAGGAATGCCTGCTCGATCTGATGTTCATCGGCGCGGAATCGTACATTTACACGGCGGGACGCGGGCAGATGACCACCGGCAGCCTGCTCGAAGTGCTCGCGGCGGTGCAACTGTGCGCGAGCAAACCGTTCCGCACCTTGCAGGATGCCGTCACCGCGCGGCGCGGTTTGCTCACCGGCAGCATCTGCATCCTGCTCGCGTGGGACGAGGCGCGGCGCGAGTTCATTCGCACGCTGCACGCGCTCGGCGTGCCGTTGATGGTGCTGGTGGTCAGCGCCGAGCCGATAGCAGAGCGCGAGCCGTGGCTGCATGTGATCGTGCCAGGCAAGGTGCAAGAAGGGTTGACGGCGCTATGAACCCGGCCATGAAAATCCACCCGCTGATGCTCGCGGCGGTTATCGCCTTCTGGGGTTGGCAAACCGCACAATGGCTGGTCGCCGTGCCAGTCGCGGCGCTGCTGTGCGCGTCGTTTTATGTCTCGTTGCGCTGGGCGCTCACCACCGCGCATCTCACGCGCGTGGCGGACTTTTGTACGGTGCTGGCCTTGCTGCTGGGTGGTTTTTTGTATGTCACCTACGGCAACCCGCGCGCCATTATTGTATTTTTTCAGTGGCTTCCGCTGATGTTTTTGCCGGTGGCGCTGGCGCATGCGTATCGCGAAGCGGGCACGACAGAGAAGATGAATCTCTCGGTGCTGTTCTGGAGTTTGCGCCGCCGCCCGCCGCGCGGTTACGAACAACGGCCGGTGCTGTTTGATCCGTGGTGGCCGTACTTGGCTTTGTGGATTGTCGCGGCGGCGGCGGCGAACGAACGCGGGTTCTGGTTTTATGTGGGCCTGGTGGCGCTGGTCAGTTGGCCGCTGGTGCGCATACGCCCGTGGTCGTACCGCGTGGGCACTTGGGCCGTAGCGTTTTCACTGGCGATCGCGCTGGGCTTTGGCTTGCAATACGCACTGAACACCACGCAGGGCTGGCTGGAAGCCGCCGTGCCGGATTGGATTACGGCGGCAGGCTTGCGCACCGATCCGTATCGCGCCACCACTGACATCGGCCACATCGGCAAACTCAAGGAGTCCGACACCATCGTGCTGCGTGTCACCACGGCTGACGGCCGGGTGCCGCCGCGGCTGTTTCATCGCGCGAGTTACAACGCGTACTTCGGCGCGGCGTGGCTGGCGCGCGGCGCGCCGTTCGCGCCGGTGCAAGATATGCCGCAGAATCACTGGCCGCTGGCCCCGGCGCAAGCGCCCGCGGCACGCGCCACGATTTACGACTACACGGTGCGGCCCAATCCGGTGCTGAGTCTGCCCGCCGGCACGGCGGTGATCGAAAACCTCAGGGCCGTCAGCGCCCAGCGCAATCCGTTGGGCGCGGTGCAAATCGTGCGAGAGCCGGGTTACTTTTCCTACGTAGCCGCCTATGGCGGTGAACAGGCTTTTGAAGGCGCACCCACCGCCGAAGATACTCGGCTACCGGCGCGCGAGCGCGAGGCCTTCACCGCCTTGGCGACGGAGCTGGGTCTGAATCCGCGCGCATCCGCCGCCGGCGTGGAACAGGTGCAGCGCCACTTCGCTCAAGGCTATCAGTACTCGATGTTTCAAAAAAACGCGCCATTGCTCGGTTCGCCGATCGTGGATTTTCTGTATCGCTCGAAATCCGGCCACTGCGAATACTTTGCCACTGCCACCGCGCTGCTGCTGCGCGCGGGCGGCATCCCCGCGCGTTACGCGACCGGGTTTGCGGTGGCGGAAAAGAGTGCTCGCGAGAACGCGTATCTTGTGCGAACTCGCCACGCCCATGCCTGGGTGCGCGCCTATGTGAACGGCGCGTGGATCGATGTTGATACCACGCCGGCGTCGTGGTTTGCAATCGAAGCCGAAGACGGCAACACGCTGTCGAAACTTTGGTCGCGCGTCACCGATCTGTGGTCGTGGCTGCGCTTTCGCGCGGCGCAGGCGTGGGCCGACACCGATGAACGCCAGTGGCTCGTCGGCGCGCTGGTGGTGCTGCTGCCGGTTGCGCTGTGGCTGGCGCGGCGGCTTTATCGCAGCCGCAGGCGCAAAGAAAATAATAAATTAAAACAAATACTTACGTCTTATTCGCCCACTGGCACCGATTCCGAGTTTTATCGCATCGAACAACGGCTGGCCGCGCAAGGATGCGGGCGGCGCGCGCATGAAACCACGCGGGATTGGCTGACGCGGCTCAAAGCCGACGCGCAAATCGATACCGCGCCCCTCGCCGGCATCGCTGATTTGCACAACCGCTACCGCTTTGATCCGCTGGGCTTGAGTGATGCGCAGCGCGCGCGGCTCAAGGAATCGGCGGGCGCATGGCTGGCGGGTAATACCGTCGCCTGATCGACTTAGCGCCCGCCGCCAAGCCGTGCTTTTGCCGGAACGCTTGTATTGCGGTTAAAAATCCACATCATCAGCTTTTCGTTCGTTGTCCCACCTTCACCACCCGGAGATATTCCATGAGGGCCCCTCTTTTTGCCGCAGCCACATTGACGCTCGCCGCTTGTGCACCCACTCCCGAATCCAGCGGCCCCTCGGCAACGGTGGTTCTGCGCCCTGCCAGCGGCACGCAGGTGCATGGTTAGCTCAAATTCACGCAGGCGGGCGACATCGTGCGCGTTACCGGCGTCAGCATCAGCAAGGAAGCGGCCAACGGCATCATCGGCCGTTCGGTCATCGTGCATATCGGCACCGCCGACTATAAGACCGATCCCACGGGCAATGCGGGCGGGCGCGCGGCTTGCGGCGTGATCAGCTAATTTTCATCGGCGGGGGCGCTGGCGCTCTTGCTTACGCCCGCCCCTTGTAAGCCCAAGCGAACATCGCCGCACCGACGAGCACCATCGGCAGCGACAACCACTGCCCCATCGACCAGCCCATCGCCAGCAATCCCAGAAAGCTGTCCGGCTCGCGCGCGTATTCGACAATAAATCTGAACACGCCGTAGCCGATCAAAAACAACGCCGACACCGCGCCGCGCGGACGCGGCTTGGCGGAATACCACCACAAAATCACGAACAACAGCACGCCTTCGAGCGCAAACTGATAAAGCTGCGACGGATGGCGCGGCACCTTGTCCACCAGCGGGAATATCATCGCCCACGCGAGATCCGTGGGCCTGCCCCATAACTCGGCGTTGATAAAGTTGCCGAGCCTTCCTGCCGCCAGCCCCAGCGGCACCAGCGGCGCCATGAAGTCGGTGACCTCCAGCCAGTGCTGCTTGCGGCTTTTGGCGAACCAGATCAATGCGACGATCACGCCGAGCATGCCGCCGTGGAACGACATGCCGCCCTCCCACACGTAAAAAATCTTCCACGGCACGTGGATGTAGTCACTGAATTTGTAGAACAGCACATAGCCGAAGCGCCCGCCGAGAATCACGCCGAGGATGCCGTAAAACATCACGTCATCGAGGTCTTTTTTCTGCCAGAAACCCTTCGGATTCGCTTTGATGCGCAGACGGCCGAACCACCACACCAGCGCGAAGCCCACCACATACATCAGGCCGTACCAGCGTGCGGCGATGGGGCCAAGGCTGAATACGATGGGGTCAAAACCGGGGTGGACGAACATGAAGGCGCTATCTCGGATGAGTTAAAATTCTGCGGTCATTATATAACCCCTACCCGTCATTCCCGGAGACATTCACATGGCCGCCAAACTCTTAAACAAACGTAGCCAGCTCATCACCGCCGGCGTTGCGCGCTCGCCCAACCGCGCGATGCTGCGCGCGGTCGGCTTTGGCGATAACGATTTCGTCAAACCGATTGTCGGCGTCGCCAACGGGCATTCGACAATGAACCCGTGCAATGCCGGTATACAGCCGCTGGTGGATCGCGCGATGGATGCGCTTAAAAAAGCGGGTGCGATGCCGCAGGTGTTCGGCGTGCCGACCATTACCGACGGCATCGGCATGGGCACCGAGGCGATGAAATATTCGCTGGTGTCACGCGAGGTGATCGCCGATTGCATCGAGACGGCGGTGAACGGGCAGGCGATGGACGGCGTGCTGGTGTGCGGCGGTTGCGACAAAAACATGCCGGGCGGCATGATCGCCATGCTGCGCATGAACGTGCCGGCCATTTACGTTTACGCCGGCACCATCAAGCCGGGCCGGTGGAAAGGCATTGATCTCACCATCGTTAGCTCGTTCGAAGCGGTGGGCTCGTACGCCGCGGGCAAAATGAGCAAAGAAGATTTTATCGGTATCGAAAAAAACGCGTGCCCTTCGGTGGGCGCCTGCGGCGGCATGTACACCGCGAACACCATGTCGAGTTCGTTCGAGGCGCTGGGCATGAGCATGCTAGGTTCGTCGCAGATGGCCTCGCCCGACCCGGAAAAAGCCGACTCCGCCGCCGACTCCGCGCGCATCCTGGTCAACGCGATTAAAAAAGACATCAAGCCGCGCGATATCGTCACGCGCAAATCGATAGAAAACGCGGTGGCGCTGATCATGGCCACCGGCGGCTCGACCAACGCGGTGCTGCATTTTCTCGCCATCGCACATGCCGCCGAGGTGAAATGGACCATTGACGACTTTGAGCGCATGCGCAAAAAAGTGCCAGTGCTGTGCGATCTGAAACCGTCGGGCCGTTACGTGGCGGTGGATTTTCATCGCGCCGGCGGCGTGCCGCAGGTATTGAAGATGCTGCTCAATCACGGCCTGCTGCACGGGGATTGCATGACCATCACCGGTGAAACCATGGCCGAGGCGCTCGCCAAAGTACCGGACAACCCGCGCAAAAATCAGGACGTGATTCGCCAGTGGGACAACCCGATGTACAAACAGGGCCACCTCGCGATTTTGAAAGGCAACCTGTCGCCCGAAGGCTGTGTCGCCAAAATTACGGGACTCAAATCGCCGAAAATCACCGGCCCGGCGCGCGTGTTCAACTCCGAGCGCGAAACCATGGATGCGATCATGGCGAAAAAAATCAAAGCCGGTGACGTGGTGGTAATCCGCTACGAAGGCCCCAAAGGCGGCCCCGGCATGCAGGAAATGCTGGCACCCACCGGCGCACTCACCGGGCAAGGTCTGGGCGAGTCCGTCGGCCTGATTACCGACGGGCGTTTCTCCGGCGGCACCTGGGGCATGGTGGTCGGCCATGTGTCGCCTGAAGCTTATGTCGGCGGCCCGATCGGGCTGGTGAAGGAAGGCGACTCGATTACGATTGATGCAACTAAGTTGTTGATTCAATTGAATGTTTCCGGCAAAGAACTGGCGGCGCGCAAAGCCAAGTGGAAGCAGCCCAAGCCGCGTTACACGCGTGGCGCGCTGGCTAAATTCATGAATACGGTGTCTAGTGCGAGCAAGGGCGCGGTAACGGATTGATGCGTGTTCACACAGCGGCACCTGCAGGCTGATTCAACCAGAGAAAACCACATGAAGCGCATGCTTGCAGGATTGTCCGTCGTAGTCGTAGTAGCAACCATCGCGCTCGCACCACAGCACGCATCCGCGCAAGCCTACCCCACGAAAACCATCCGCTTTGTCGCGCCCTACGCGCCCGGCGGCGCTACCGACC
>CAWUUY010000164.1:0-9223 GCA_963924885.1 uncultured Burkholderiales bacterium
CGCGGGCGCAGGTGCGCGAGGCGTTCGGCGCGCTGGAAAGCCGCGGGTTGATCCAGCGCGTTCCCAATCGCGGCGCGGAGGTGGCGCGTCTGGATATCTCGCAGATGTTCGAGATTTACGATGTGCGCGAGGTGCTGGAAGGCTTGTGTACGCGGCTGGCGGTGCAAAACAGCAAGCCAGAGTCCTGGCATCCGCTGGTGGAGATGTTCGGCAAGCCGATGGAACGCAGCGTCAAGAACGGCGATTTCGAGGACTACATCGAAAAGCTTCAACTCTTGCGCACGCGCACCTCCGAGGCCGCCAACAATCGCGTGTTGACCGATATGCTCGACAGCATTCACGACAAGACGCGGGAACTGATGCGCAGCATCATCATTTTGCCGGGACGCGCGGCGGAAGGTCTGCAACAGCATCGCGCGGTGCTGGCGGCAATGCGCAAGGGTGATGCGCTGCTGGCGGAAAATCGCAAACGCGAAAACATCCGTTCGTCGCGGGAGTTTCTGGTACGTTTTCAGACTTTTATTTTGTAATTGATCCATGGAAACCGAGCCGATGCACCCGGAAAACAACGCAGGCCCGCTGTCGGGTTATCGCGTACTGGAGTTGGGTTCCACGGTGGCGGGGCCGTTTTGCGGGCGGCTGTTCGCTGATTTTGGCGCCGAGGTTATCAAGATCGAGCCCGCCGAAGGCGATCCAGTGAGGTCGTTTGGCCAGAGGTATCAGGGCAAATCGCTCTATGCCGCGAGTATTTTCCGCGGTAAGCGGCTGATTTGTGTGAATCTGCGCACAAGCGAAGGGCGCGAGGTGGTGCGCCGGCTGGCGGCGAAATCCGATTTTGTGATCGAAAATTTCCGTCCGGGCACGCTGGAAGACTGGGGCTTGGGTTATGACGCATTGTCGGCGGAAAACCCCGGCATCATCATGGTGCGCATCAGCGGTTATGGGCAGGACGGGCCGTACAGCCAGCGGCCCGGTTACGGCGTGATCTGCGAGGCGGTGAGCGGCCTGCGCCACCTGACCGGCGACCCGGATCGTCCACCAGGCCGCACGGCGACATCGACCACGGATTACATCACCGGCCTGTATGCGGCCTTTGGCGCGCTGGTGGCGCTGGATGCGCGGCATCGCACCGGGAAGGGGCAAGTGATCGACGCAGCCCTGTATGAAGGCGCGTTCAGCTTCATGGAGCCGCACGTGCCGGCGTATGAAAAACTCAAAACCATCGCGGTGCGCGCCGGTTCGCGGCTGCCGGGGAATTCACCGAACAATCTCTATCTGGCGCGCGACGAGCAATACATCCACATCACCGCCGCCAGCGACGCGGTGTTCAAGCGCGTGGCGAAAGTACTGGGCCAGCCGGCCCTGGCCGCCGACGAACGTTTCGCCACGGCGGTCGCCCGCGCGCGCAATGAAGATGCGCTGGACGAGATCATTCTGTCGTGGACGCGGCGGCACGATTGCGCCACGCTGGAGCGGCTGTTGCACGAAGCCGAGGTGCCCGCCGCGCGCATCTACAACATCGAGGACATTTTTAACGATCCGCACTATGCCGCGCGTGGCATGCTGGCACGCGTGCCGGATGAGGATTTCGGCACCGTTACCATGCCCGCGGTGGTGCCCAAGCTCAAAGGCACGCCGGGTGTGATACGCCACGCCGGACGGCGCATCGGGCAGGACACGCGCGGCGTGCTGCGCGAGGTAGCCGGTTACTCCGACGCGGAAATTCAGCAACTGGAAGCCGCCAAGATCATAGCGTGCGATCCCGGCGGCGAGCGTAATCCATCGGCAAGCAAACAGGAAACCGCATGACTATCGACGACAGGCTGAACGAACTGGAAGCGCGCCGCGCGAAAGCGCTAGCGATGGGAGGCGCGGAGAAATTGGCCAAACGCCGCGCCGCCGGATTGTTCAACGCGCGTGAACGCATCGACTATTTGTTCGACGCGGGAACGTTCATGGAATCGGGTCTGTTCGCCACCTCGGTGCAGCCGCAAGACGCGGATCGTTCGCCGGCCGACGGTAAGATCGCGGGCTTCGGCCAGATACGCGGACGCGAGGCGGCGGTGGTGGCGAATGACTTCACGGTGATGGGCGCGTCGTCGGCGGCCATCAACATGAAAAAAGTCGGTCACATGAAGCGCACGGCGGTAAGTAAAGGTATCCCATTGATTTTATTGGGAGAATCGTCAGGCGCCCGTCTGCCGGACAACATGGGTGCGCGCGGCATGGGCACGCTGCTGGCGCAGGACCCGCAGCAATATATGCGTTGCCGCGAAAGCCCGTGGGTGTCGGCGGCGCTGGGGCTGTGTTATGGCTCATCGACTTGGTACTGCGTGCTGGCGGATTTTAATGTGATGCGCAAGGGCGCGATCATCGCGGTATCGAGTTCGTTGCGGGCCTCGCTGGCGATGAACGACACCGTGGAGGCCGAGGAACTCGGCGGTTGGCGCGTGCATGCCGAGATCACCGGCTTTGCCGATCAGGTGGTGGAGACCGACGAAGAAGCCATCGACGCGGTGAAAAAGTTTTTGTCGTATCTGCCGTCGAACAACACCGAAGCGTCCCCCGTCGCGCCCGTGCCGGCGGGTTCCGGCGCGCGCGCGGCGGACATACTCAAGCTATTGCCCGAATCGCGCACGCAGGTGTACGACATGCGCAAGGTGCTGCAATGTATCGTCGACAACGATAGCTGGTTTGAATTGAAGGCGCGTTTCGGCAAGACCGGCGTGACGGCGCTGGCGCGGCTGGATGGCAAAACCGTGGGCGTGATCGCCAACAATCCGCTGTTCAAGGGCGGCGCGCTGGACGCGGATGCCTGCGACAAGATCGTGAGTTTTCTGGTGCTGTGCGATTCGTACAATATTCCGATTCTGATGTTTGTTGATACGCCGGGCTTCGCCATCGGCGTCGAGGCGGAGCGCAAGCGCGCGCCGGGCAAGATCATGAATTTCATGAACGCGCTGGCGCTGGTGACGGTGCCGAAACTCACCGTGCTGGTGCGCAAGACTTACGGGCAGGCCTACATCAACATGGGCGGGGGCAGAAATTCCGACGAGTTTGTCGCGTGGCCGACCGCCGAGGTGAGTTTCATGGACCCCAACTACGCGGTGACGGTGGTGTCGGGTCTGAAGCCCGGCGACCCCGGTTTTGAAGAAAAGAAAACCACCATGGTCAAGGATACGTCCGTCTACGACATCGCGTCGGTGTACGCGGTGCAGGACGTGATACGCCCGGAGCAAACGCGCGGCTACCTGATACGCATGCTGGGCGTGCATCACTTGCGCATGAGCAAGGGCATCGGCAAGCATCTGCTGGCGACCTGGCCCACGAGTTTTTAAGGATTTAAGAATACCAATGAGCTGGCAACCCGAAGCGGATGACATCAAGCAGCGCCACGCATGGGCCGAGGCGCTGGGCGGCGAGGCATCGGTCAAACGCCATCACGAGCAGGGCCGTCTCACCGTGCGCGAGCGTTTCGCGGGCGTGCTGGACAAAGGTTCGTTTCAGGAGGTGGGCAAGCTCACCGGGAACGCCAGTTATAGCGAGGATGGTCAGTTAAAGCAGGTCATGCCCGCGCCCTATATCATGGGACTGGGTGAGGTGAATGGCCGTCCGGTGGCCATCGGCGGCGAGGATTTCACCGTGCGCGGCGGCACCAGTTGGGGCGGGCAGCGGCGCAAGGGCGGGCAGGGCGGATTTGTCGAAGACCTCGCGTTTCAATATCGCATACCGCTGATTAACCTGATCGACGGCGCGGGCGGCAGCGTGACGTCGGCGCAAAAACGCGGCTACACCGTGTTTCCCGGCATACACGGATTTGAGCGCTCGGTGGAATTGCTTGGCATCGTGCCGGTGGTGAGCGCGGTGATGGGCACGGCGGCGGGTGGGCCGGCGGGGCGCGCGATCCTGTCGCATTGGTCGGTGATGGTCAAGGGCACCAGCCAGATATTCGCGGCGGGGCCGCCGGTGGTGCAGCGCTCACTGGGCGAAACCGTCACCAAGGAAGCGCTCGGCGGCGCGCAGTTGGCGGTGGACGTGGCCGGCACCGTGGACAACGTGGTGGATAACGAGGCCACGTGTTTTGCCGCCATCCGGAAATTTTTATCGTATCTGCCGCAAAACGTGTGGGCGTTGCCTCCGCGCGCGGCGTGCGCCGACCCGATCGACCGGCGCGACGAGGCGCTGTTGTCGATGGTGCCGCGCGACCGGCGCCAGCCCTACAATATGCGCAAGCTGATGGCGCTGATCGCGGATCGCGATTCCTTGTTTGAGATTCAGCCGACGTTCGGCAAATCGGTGATTACCAGCCTCGCGCGCATGGACGGCAAGGTGGTGGGCATCATCGCCAACAACCCGATGGTGCTGGGCGGCGCGATGGATGTGAAATCCGCGCGCAAACAGACGCATTTCGTGGAACTGTGCGACACGTTTCATATTCCACTGATTTTTCTGGTGGATGTGCCGGGCTTCATGGTGGGCACGGCGGCAGAAGCCGCGGCGACGCTGCGCGAAGGCATGCGGTCGGTGTACGTGGGTTTGCAGGTCACGGTGCCGGTGGTGACCGTGGTGATCCGCAAGTGTTACGGCATGGCCGGCATGGGCGCCGGCGACAAAAACGGTCTGGATTTGAAAATCGCCTGGCCCAGCGCCGAGTGGGGATCGCTGCCGGTGGAAGGCGGTGTGGCCGCCGCGTACCGGCGCGAGATCGAGGCGTCGCCCGATCCGGCCAAGCGCCAGCGGGAAATCGAGGAAGAACTGCGCCGTTATGCGTCGCCGCTGTTGACGGCGGAAGCGTTTGCGGTCGAAGATGTGATTGACCCGCGTGATACGCGCCTTTATTTGTGCCGATTTCTGAATGCGGCGCAGGGGCGATTGGAAACCAGTCTGGGGCCCAAGTTTCGCTGCGGCGTGCGACCGTAATGGCATGATGAGTTTGCGTAACCCACATCACTGCATGACAGGCATTCAACAGGAGGAGAAATCATGAGCTATCCGTCGTTTGCGGGATTTTGCGCGTCTTTGTTATTGGGTATGACGATGATGCTGGCGCCGCCGCGCGCGAGCGCCGAAGTCGATGATTTCAAGGTGTCGCAGCAGTTTGGCATTGGGTACCTGCCGCTGGTCGTGATGAAGCACAATCAGTTGATCGAAAAACACCTCAAGGCGGCGGGCCTGAATTCCAAGGTGAGCTGGACGCAACTGAGTTCGGCGCAGCCAATGAACGACGCGCTGTTGTCGGGCAGTCTGCATGTGGCCACGGGCGGCAGCGCGCCGTTTCTGATTTTGTGGGGCCGCACGCACGGCGCGCTCAACGTCAAGGCGGTGGCGGCACTGGCCTCGATGCCGATGTATCTGGTGACCAACAACCCGAAGGTGAACTCGATCAAGGACTTCACCGAAAACGACCGCATCTCGATGGCGGGCGCGGGCACCTCGATACAAACCATCATTCTGCAAATGGCCGCGGCGAAGGAGTTTGGCGACGCCAACTACAACAAGTTCAGCACGCAGTATCGCAACCTGTCGCATCCCGATGGATTGGCGGCGTTTTTGTCGGGCAAGGAAATCACCGCGTATTTTTCGTCGCCGCCGTTTCAGTACATGGCGCTCGAGAAACCCGGCGTGCGCCGCATTCTCAATTCGTATGACGTGACCAACGGCCCGGCCACCTTTCTGGTGGCGTGGGCGACCTCGAAATTCCGCGAAGAAAACCCGAAGACCTATCAGGCGTTTGTCGCGGCATGGAAGGAAGCCGAAGCGTTTATCAACGCGAACAAGCGCGCGGCGGCCGAGATTTATGTCAAGGAATCCAAGGACAAGAGCGGTGTCGATGGCATCTTCAAAATGCTCAATGACCCGGAAATTCGCATCACCATGACGCCGGAAAACACCATGAAAATTTACGAATTCATGCACAAGGTCGGTACGGTCAAACCCAAAGCCGCGTCGTGGAAGGATTTGTATTTCCCGGAAGTGCATAACCTGCCAGGAAGCTGACCCCGTGGCGGATGCGGCAAACGATGCACGCCCACTGCTGGAGGTGCGCGGCGTTACGTTGCAATACAAAACCCGGGATCATCTGGTCACTGCGGCCTATCGCGTCGATTTTGACGTTTATCGCTCCGACCGTTTTGTGATACTGGGGCCTTCGGGTTGCGGCAAATCCACGTTGCTCAAGGCGGTGGGCGGCTATATGAAGGCCGTCGAAGGATCGATGCGCCTTAACGGCGCCGAGATCGCCAAGCCGGGTGCTGATCGCGTGATGGTGTTCCAGGAATTCGATCAGCTTTTGCCCTGGAAAACGGTCAAAAAGAACGTGATGTTTGCGTTGACCTCCAGCGGCAGATTGGCGGCGCGGGAAGCGGAGGCGCGCGCGCTGTATTACATCGACAAGGTGAACCTGACGCGCTTCGCGGACAGTTATCCGCATACCCTGTCGGGTGGCATGAAACAGCGCGTGGCGATTGCGCGCGGCATGGCGATGGAGCCGGATATCCTGCTGATGGACGAACCGTTTGCCGCGCTGGACGCCCTGACGCGGCGCAAGATGCAGGACGAGCTGCTGCAACTATGGCAGGACACGCGCTTTACGGTGATGTTTGTCACGCACTCGATACCGGAGGCGGTGTTGCTGGGCAACCGCATATTGCTGCTGACGCCGCACCCTGGGCAGGTCAAGGCAGAACTGAACAGCGACGGCAGCGACCCGGTGGGCGCGGACGGCAAAAAATTGTCGGAGCGTATTCACGATTTGCTGTTCGCGCAAAAAATCGAAGAGGAGGGTACGGCCCATGGCTGAAAACCCAATGGTGCAACGCGCGGAATTCGTGCGCGACATTAAGGACAGCGCTTACGGGGTGGTCGAAAAACCGCTGACGCCGACGGAAAAATTATGGAACCACGACGCGTTCCGCAAGGCCTTGGTGCTGCTGGCGTTGCTGGTGATCTGGCAAACCTATGCGATGCTGCTCAAGAACCCGCTGTTGTTTCCGACGTTTACCGATACCTTTGCGGCGTTTTACGAGGGTGTGAAAAGCGGCGTGTTGCTCACGCGCGGCTGGTCGTCGATCAAGGTGTTGTGTCAGGGCTACGCGGTGGGGCTGCTGCTGGCGGCGTTACTTACGGCATTCGCGATCACCTCGCGCCTGGGCACCGACGTGTTGGAAACGCTGACCGCCATGTTCAATCCGCTGCCCGCGATTGCGCTGCTGCCGTTGGCGCTGTTGTGGTTCGGCCTGGGCAGCGCGAGCCTGGTGTTCGTGATCGTGCATTCGGTGTTGTGGGCGGTGGCGCTCAATACCCACTCCGGATTTTTATCGGTGTCGCAGACACTGCGCATGGTGGGCAGAAATTACGGCCTGACCGGCCTGCCGTACGTGATGAAGATACTGATACCGGCGGCGTTTCCGTCAATACTCACCGGCATGAAAATCGGCTGGGCGTTTGCGTGGCGCACATTGATCGCGGCGGAGCTGGTGTTCGGCGTGGCGTCGGGGTCGGGTGGGCTGGGTTGGTTTATTTATGAAAACAAAAATCAACTGGACATCCCGAATGTGTTCGCCGGATTGTTCTCGGTCATTCTCATCGGCTTGGTGGTGGAGAACCTGATCTTCCGCCAAGTGGAGCAAATCACCGTGCGCCGCTGGGGCATGCAGGGTTGAGTTGTGTCGTAGGTACCGGCGTGCTTTCGTCGATAATTAAAAAAAGCAATAAAAACAAAAAGTTACGATATGCCGGCGCGGGTGTATGCCACGATGTCCCGGCGCCTGCGGGCTTGTAGCTTGTAGTCACGCAACTCAAATCTTCAGCGGCTTGCCGTAACCGGTCAGTTCCCAGTATCCGCGTCCGATACGTTTTGCATACTCACCCGCACCTTCATACGCGGTGACCGCGCCTTCCCAATACGTGTTACCCATGCTTTGCGCGTGTAATTCCTGCGCGTCGAGCAGCGGGCGCAGATGCAGCGTGCGTTCGCCTGCGGTGATGCGGGTTTCGACGGGGTAGCGTGCGCCCTTTGGAGATGTCCAGTGACGCGTGGGCTGGAAGGTGATGGTGTCGCGTGCCGGTTGCGTTACCGCGCCATCGTGGCCGCGCAGCTTGGCGGCGGACCACACCGCCGGCGCTTGTGCATCGTTGCCGCGCAACTGAAACGCCATCAGCGCGCCGCCGTCGTCGAGGTTCAGGCCCAGCCAATCCCAGCCCGCCGCGCCCGGCGGCATCAGCGCGCTGGACCATTCGTGATCGAGCCAGGCTGTACCGCTGACTTTCTCGCGTTTACCGCGCACGGTGAGTTCGCCGCTAACTTGCAGTTGCGGCTGACTGTAGTAGTGGCTGGCGTTCTCGATGGCGGGGCCTTTCTGGCTGAAGCCCGCGTTGCCTTGCAGCAGCACCGGTTGGCTGGGGTGCATAGTCAATTGCAGGGCGAATTCTTTCGCGCGCACCGCGGTTTGATAGGCGCCGCTGGCTTCGTGGTGCAAGCGCCAGTCGCGTATCAGCACATCGGTGTCGGCGGCGCTGGTTTCCGCCAGTCCAAAGCCCGCGCGCGCGGCGCGTTCTTCGTGCAGGATGTGGCCGATGCGTGCATCGCTGACGGCAACATGGGCGAACAGCATTTGCGTCGCGGTGAAGCGGCTCGTGCCGCCTTGCAGCGACGTGCGCACGCGGAAGAATGTCACCTGAAATCCGCATGGCGGCGCGTTGCGTTGTTCGATGCGATCCAGCCAGCCGGTGACGTACCACCACTCGATGCGGTGATCGGGATGTGCGCCGTGATCACGGGGGAATTGCAGCGGAGTGCTGGGTGTCACCGGTGCATAAGTGAATTCAGCGCCATGGGCCGATAACAGCCCAGCGCCGCCGGCCAGCAGCAACGCGCGTTGCATGAATTCACGCCGGTGCATGACCGTGGCGATTTTCGTAGGATGGGTGCAACCCATCACAACGAAAGGTCGCGTTCCAGTGTTTGTGATGGGTTTCACCCATCCTACGGAGTCTTGGTGGGTTCGGTTGCATTTACCAATCCTCGCGCACCGACAGCACCACGCTGTTCGTGCTATCGGCGCCGATCACGCGCCGCGCGGTGAGCCACGACGAGAACGCCGCCGCCGCGATGAGCGTGGCCGTGAACACGGCGAGTTGCGACAAGGGCAGATGAAACTCCATACTCCAGCCGAACGATTGCGGGTTGATGACGAACACCAGTATCGCCGCCAGCACCACGCCG
>CAWUUY010000165.1:0-5926 GCA_963924885.1 uncultured Burkholderiales bacterium
ACCACCCATCCTACTCATGTTGCTTACGGGATGGAGTCAAGCGCAGGCTCAAGTATTAGAATTCCCCGCTAAACCCATCCGCATCATCGTCGGCCCAGGTCCCGATATCGTGGCGCGCATGTTCGGGCAGAAATTCACCGAGGCTTGGGGTCATCACACCATCGTCGAACAACGACCCGGCGGCGGTGGCGTGATTGCCATGGAAATGGTGGCTAAGGCGCCGGCGGACGGTTATACGCTCCTGCTGTCGAGCGCGTCGTACACCATTAACGCCGTGTTGCAGCCGGGGCCGGTCGATCTGGTACGTGATTTCGCCGCGATTGCTTTGTGCGCCACCTCGCCGTTTATTCTGAGTGTGCATCCGTCGGTGCCGGCGAAATCCGTGAAGGAGTTGATTGCGCTGGCGAAAGCGAAGCCGGGGCAACTGGTGTATGCCTCGTCGGGTAACGGCACGCCGCCGCACCTGGCGGGCGAGATGTTCAAGACCATGGCTAAGGTGGATATCCTGCACGTGCCGTACAAGTTTGCGACGCCGGCGTTGATCGACGTGGTGAGCGGGCAGGTGCAGATCATGTGGCCGATCATGTCGATCTCGCTGCCGCAGGTGCAGGCGGGCAAGCTGCGCGGGCTGGGCGTGAGCACGCGCGAGCGCACGAAACTTGCGCTGCAATTGCCGACGATTGCGGAATCGGGATTGCCCGGCTACGAAATCATCGGCTGGAACGGCTTGATCGCGCCGGCGAAAACGCCCGTGGCGGTGGTGAGCAAACTCAATGCTGAGATTAACCGTAACCTGAAAAATTCTGAGTTGGTGCAGCGGCTGGGGCAGTCGAGTTACGACCCGGCGGGAGATAAAAACTCACCGGAGCAGTTCACGGAGTTTGTGCGGGCGGAGATTGCGAAGTTTGCGAAGCTGGTAAAGGAAACAGGGACGAAGGTGGATTGAGCCTGCAAAGGCATTATTGATGCAGATTCGCGCAGATTAAAACCCATCACTGTCATTCCCGCGGAGGCGGGAATCCATAAGCCCTCTCAAGTGGCACTGTATTAGGGGTTCCCGCCTGCGCGGGAACAACAGTGGAGCGGTATCTGTGTAAATCTACGTAAATTTGTGGCTAATGATTTTCGATTTTAAGGAGCCAGCAGCATGGCTGAAGGAAAAAATGGCGTAAAACCCATCCGGCGTGTAGTCACCGGCAACGATGCGCAAGGCCGCTCGAAGGTGTTGTTCGATAGCGCCGCGCCCAACGTCAATCCGAACTCCTTCAAAAAGGGCACGGGCATGACGGATATCTGGGTGTTTCACAACTGCCCGGCGAATATCTCAGGAGAGAAAGACGACGGCAATCTGCCGTTTCATTTTGAGCCGCCGCCCAAGGGCGGGCATCTGCGCATTGTACAGTCGGATGCGCGGCGCGCGGATTACGATGCGGCGCAAGACACGTTCATCACGCTGATGCATCCGCCGAAAAAGACCCCCGGCGGCACGTGGGAACGCGGTAATCAAAACCTTTTTACCACGCGCATCCACAAGTCGGAGACCATCGATTACGGCATTCTGCTCAACGGCGAACGCACGATGATTCTGGACGACGGCGAATATCACTTGAAGCCGGGCGACTGCGTGATTGATCTCGCGGCCTGGCACGCGTGGCGCAACAACACCGCGGGCACCATGGCATTTGTGTTTGTCGCGGCGACGTTTCCCGATGACTTCAAGCCGGAGGGCAAGTAACCATGAGCGACATCAAACCGATCCGCCGCATTGTCGTTCGCGACTACGACAACGGCACCAAATCCGGCGCGCTGAGCGATGGCCCCTCGCCGGATGTGCATACCGATCCGGCGCGTCCGGGTTTTGCCGCGACGCGCCTGTGGGTGACCGACCAGACGCCCGCGAGCATCCAGAACGAAACGCTGAACGCGCCGCACACCATCGAGCCGCCCCAAGCCGGCTCGCTTTGCCGCTATCTGCAAATACCGCCCGACGCCGCATGGAAGGGCAAGGTCGGCTCGAAAGAAGTGCAGGCGTATTTTGCGGCGATGGGTTCGCCGGGGGCTTCCACGTATTCAGGCAGCGCGCCGCATCCTTACATGCAAAAAACCCGCACGCTGGATTTCGCGCTGATTATCGAGGGCGAAGTCACGCTGGTGCTGGATCTGGAAGAAGTGAATTTAAGCGCGGGCGACACCGTGGTGTTGCGCGGCTCCAATCACGCTTGGAGCAATCGTTCCAGTAAGCCGTGCATCATCGCGATGTCGATGCACAACGCCGCGTAGTTCGATTCCAGCGCCTACGATTGCAATACGGTTAAGTGCTTGTTGCGTTCTTGCGCGGTTGCGAGCAGGTGAGCTATGCCGGTATCGAAGGTGAGCAATCGCATGCCGCCGCGGATGGCCGCAGTGAGCAGCCAGGCATCAGTGATTTGCCTGTGCCCGAGGATGCCGCCGGTGCAGGCGGCCCAGACCCCGGTGAATCCAAAATCTAGCGCCGCCAGCCTGTGTTTAGGATGGGATGTATTGCGCAGCATGAGTTCCGCAACCTCGCTTATGGCAATAGGGCGTCCTGAAAAAGTCGGCTGGGAAACGATGCGTACAAATGCGGACTGCGTAAACGCCGTGGTCGCCCATCCTGCGCGGGCATGTTGGCTGAACCACTGGATCATGCGCGAATGGTGTTCGTGCGTGGGCCAGCCCAGCGCGATCAGGGCGTTAGCGTCAAGCAGGTGACTCACGCCGATTCGTCCAGCAACTGCTGCACTTGCTTTGCCGTCACGCGCGGGGTGTCGGGCGGCAGGTCAAATACCCAGACGCCGTTTTCCTGTTTCATCGGGAGCTTTTCCGCGCGGCCCCGGAGAATCAGTTCCGACACCGCCTGCCCCAGCTTGAGCGCGCGCGCCTTGGCGTAGGCCTGGGCTGCGGCAAATGCTTCGTTATCAATGCTGATGGTGGTCCGCATAATTGATACACTTTATCACAATTGATGCATTTTATACAAAAACGCATCAATTGTCAAAATGTAGGGTGGCTGCCAATCCGCCCTTTGGCCTACGGCTGGGCGGCTTACACCGGCTTACGAAACAACACAATCCGATTCGTATTCGTGCCGAGGCTGTTGTTCGACACCCCCCAGATGTTCGCAGTTTTGGTGAATTTCTGCGCGTTGATCGCCACCGCCATGCACGCAAAGCCCGCCGAGATGCCGATGGGGGCGACGACTTCTTCGAGCTTGATTTTGCCGTTGCGCACTTCGCCGACTTCAAACGCCACCCAGCCGTTGGGTACGGTGACGCGATAGAGCTCGCGGAACACTTCAAGCATCGCCGTTGACCAGTGCGATACGGTGCTGCACATGGTGATTTTCGACGCCACGTCTTCGGCGTCGTGCGCGTTAAACCAGCAGCGCAGCCAGTTGTCCTTGGCGTATTGAACCACATCCAGAAAGGGCGGCGAGGTGACGGTGAGTTTGACTGATTCCGTGGGGATGCCGAGCGTGCTGGCGGCGCTGTCGTCCATGAACGTCGCGGTTTCGGCGACGGCGTGCAGGTTGGCGCGCTGCTCGGGCGTGAGCTTGCTCTGCAACTGCTTGGATTTGCGCAGAATCAACTCGCGCACGTCCCGATATTCGGGCTTTTGTTTCAGCCGCTGGTTGATGCGGATTTGGTTTTCTGCCGTGGTGGCCTGATTCGGCGGCAGGGTGTACACCGAAAAAAATCCCGGCGAATGCCCGGTGAGCCGGTTGGTGGCGACCATGCGTATCCAGCGGTCGGTGGCGTCCTCGGTGTACTCCGCGTGGCGCGCAATCAGATAGTTGCGCAACGCCAGCAGTTCGCGCTCGGTGTCGCGGTGATAGAACATCGTGAGATCGATGTCTTTTTTTTGCCGGCCTTTTAGTTTCAAGGTGTCGAGCCGCGCTTCGATGTCGGCGAGATCAGGCAGTTCCAGGCGCGGCTGGGTGAGGATCGCCGACAGCGGGTTCACGTCGTTGGCCACCACGCGGCGCCCGTGCAGCGCAGCTTCAACGGCGGTGGTGCCACGTCCGCTGAAGGGGTCGTACACCAGATCGCCCGGTTCGGTGAGCCGCTCGATGAAATACGCGGGCAGTTGCGGCTTGTAGCAGGCGCGATACGAAATCTCGTGGATTGAGCTGGCCTGGCGTTGCAGCGCAGTCCACATCTCGCTTTGGTAGACTGGTACGTCCTGTGTGCCGACCTCGCGCGAACGTGCGCGCCGCGATAGAACCGACGCCCTTTCCACCCGCATATTGCCTGTGGCTGCAACGGAATCGAAATTGAGCATTGCGTACCCTCCCCGGAGTTGATGTGCGGGGCATGGTACGCGGGTTTTTTAAAAAGTACAAGTACCTCAATGGGTTATGGAGGATACCTGCTGCTCGGTACTAGGTACTGTATGGAAGTACAAGTAAGCATGGGGATATCCGGCGCCGTAGCACGGAAGTAGGCCATGGTGTTTATGGCCGTATTCCGGGGAGCGAAAGTTGGATGAACCCGCGCGCTTTCCGATGCACGGTACTTCTCCCGGTAGGCGTCCTGCGGACTTTTCCGGTCTACGGGGTGAGTCGGTCGTCCAGCGCTTCGATCCAGTGGCGCACCGGCAGAGGCGTTGCGCTTTGCAGATGCGACTGGCAGCCGATGTTGGCGGTGAGGATGGCTTGCGGCGCGTGGCACGTGAGCGCGGCGATTTTGTTGTCGCGCAGTTGCTTGGATAACTCGGGCTGCAGGATGGAGTAGGTGCCTGATGAGCCGCAGCACAGATGCGCGTCGGCCACGGGCGCCAGATCGAACCCCAGTTCGGCGAGCAGGGTTTCGACCGTGCCTTTTTGTTTTAAGCCGTGTTGCAGGGTGCAGGGGGCGTGGAAGGCGATGCGCTGAGTTTTTTGTTTTGAATTTTGAGTAGTGAGTGTCTTGAGCGTGACGGCTTCGGTGGCGATGACTTCACTGATGTCGCAGGACAGTTCGGAAATCCGCTTGGCTTTTTCCGCATAGGCCTCGTCGTGCATCAGCGCATGGGCGTAGTCCTTGACCATCACGCCGCAGCCGCTGGCGGTGATGATGATTTTTTCCGCGCCTTTCTCGACGTGCTGCCACCACGCGTCGATATTGCAGCGCATGGCGGTTAACGCTTCTTCCTGTGCATTCAGATGAAACGCTACCGCGCCGCAGCAGCCGGCGCTTTGTGCGCGCACGAGCGAAATGCCCAGGCGGTCGAGCACGCGCGCGCAAGCGGCGTTGGTGTTGGGTGACAGACTGGGTTGCGCGCAGCCTTCGAGCACCAGCATGGTGCGCCCGTTTGTGTTTTGCGGCCATGGCTTTGCCGGCGTTACGCGGGCGGGCACTTTTTGTTTCAGTGCGGCGGGCAGCAGCGGGCGCACGAGTTGGCCGAGCTTTAACAGCGGGCCGAACAGCGAGGGGCTGGGGATCACCTTGCGCAGCGCCGCGCGTTGCAGCGAATCCACCGTGCCGCGCCCGACTTGTTGCTCCACCACCTCGCGCCCGATGTCGAGCAGGCGCCCGTATTGCACGCCGGAGGGGCACGTGGTTTCGCACGAGCGACAGGTGAGGCAGCGATCCAGATGCAACTGCGTTTTTGCGGTGGCGGTCGCGCCTTCGAGCACCTGCTTGATGAGATAGATGCGCCCGCGCGGGCCGTCGAGTTCGTCGCCGAGCAATTGATACGTCGGGCAGGTGGCGGTGCAGAAGCCGCAATGCACGCATTTGCGCAGGATGCTTTCGGCTTCCTGGCCCTGGGGCGTGTCCTTGATGAAAGCGGCGAGTCTAGTTTCCACAACTGAGTTCCATTTAAGTATTTGTTTTTATTTTAATTTTGTGACAGTTCAGTCTGAGGGAATTGTACTTTAGTTCATAGGGGCGTATGCTTTGATTCATGGAAACGCTGCTGGATTTAT
>CAWUUY010000166.1:0-4495 GCA_963924885.1 uncultured Burkholderiales bacterium
GCAACGCCAGCAATGTGCAGGCCGTATAGCATGAGATTAAATTATGTTTAAAAATAAATCTTTACATATAATTCGAATGGCCGCGGCTGGCGCGCTGATGTGGGGCGACGCCGTGATCGCTGCGCAAGCGCAACAAGCCTATCCGCGCAAACCAGTGCGCCTGGTGGTGGGCTTTCCGGCAGGTGGCGGCGCGGATGCTTCCGCGCGCCCGATCGCCACTTACATGGGCAAGACGCTCGTTGCGAACTTTGTAGTTGAAAATCGCGGTGGCGCGGCGGGCAGCGTGGCGGCACAGATTGTCGCGTCGGCGCCGGCGGATGGTTACACGCTGTTGTGGTCGAGCCCCGGCGCGTTGACGATCAATCGCATTCTCGAACAGAATTTGCCGTACAACGCCGATACCGCGTTTATCCCGATCGGCCGCGCGATCACGTTTTGCAATGCGCTGATCGTGCGGCAGGATTCGCCGATCACCAACGTGGCGCAATTTATCGCGCACGCCAAAGACAAGCCAGGGCAGTTGCAATACGGCACGCAGGGCATCGGCTCGGCGGGGCATCTGTCGGCGCAGATGCTGCAAAACATGACGGGCATTGCGCTGAGTGTGATTCCGTACAAGGGCGGCGCGGAGATTTTGACGGCGGTCATCAGCGGTGAAGCGCCGGCAGCGTTTTTGAGTTCGACCTCGGCCGCGATCATGCGCAGCCGCGTGCGCATACTGGCGGTGACGAGCTTGAATCGTGATCCGAGTTTGACCGATGTGCCGTCGATGAGCGAAGCTGGCGTCAAAAACTACGATGCGACATTTTGGTACGGTTTGCTCGCCCCACCGGCACGCCGCCGGCGATTGTCGAGCGCCTGAGTAAAGTGCTGCGTGATTCCCTGAAAGATGCGGATGTCGCGCGGGTCTCACGCGCACAGGGTTTGAACCCCGCGCCGAGTACGCCGCAGGAATTTGCTGCGATCATCAAGGCCGATTACGAGAAATGGCGGCGGGTGATCGGTAAGACGTAACGCGGTGGTGTCCGGTATAATGAAGCTGATAGAATAAATATAAGTATATGTTTTTAAAGGAATTATTATGGACAGCGTAGACTTGCAAGTGCTCAAATCCGCAGCGGCCTGGGTGAAGGATGGCCGCCGCGTGGTGCTGGCGACGGTGGTGAAAACCTGGGGATCCGCGCCGCGTCCGATCGGCGCGCTGACCGCGATCCGCGACGACGGCATGGTGGTGGGTTCGGTGTCCGGCGGCTGTGTCGAAGACGACATGATTCTGCGCGTGCGCAACCGCGAGCTGGTGCGGGACAAACCCGCGACCACGCAGTACGGCGTGTCGGCCGAAGAAGCCACGCGTTTTGGCCTGCCGTGCGGCGGCACGCTCGAACTCGTGCTCGAGCCGCTGAAAGCCGAAAGCGGCATCGACAAGCTGCTCGCGCATGTCGAGCGACATGAACTGGTGAAGCGCACGCTCAACATGGAAAGCGGGCTGGCAAGCATAGAACCGGCGGTGAACTCCGATCAGCTCGAGTTTGACGGCAAAAGTTTCGTCACGGTGCATGGCCCGCGCTGGCGCATCCTTATCATCGGCGGCGGGCAGTTGTCGAAGTATCTGGCGCAGATGGGGCAGGCGCTCGATTACAACATCATCGTTTGCGATCCGCGCGAGGAATATGCTGAAACCTGGGACGTGCCGGGCGTGGATTTCCGCCGCGGGATGCCCGACGACGTGGTAAACGAATGCAATCTCGATGGCCACTGCGCGGTGGTGACGCTGACGCACGACCCCAAGCTCGACGATCTGGCGCTGATGGAAGCGCTGAAATCGCCGGCGTTTTTTGTCGGCGCCATCGGCTCGAAAAAGAACAACGACGGGCGCCGCAAGCGGCTGGAAGAATTTGATCTGTCCAAGGATGAAATCGCCAAACTGCGCGGCCCGGTGGGTCTGAAAATCGGCAGCAAGACGCCGCCAGAAATCGCCATCGCCATCCTCGCGGAAATGACCGCCGTGAAAAACGGCGTGACACTGCCGGAAACTATCGAGAAACCGAAGGCGACGGTGGCGGGCTGCACGGTGAGCTGAGCACTTGGCGCGTGCAGCCACGTTCCATCTCGTTCTAAAAGTATAATAAAAACAAATACTTACGATTTTCTCTCGCCGTGCTTTAAAAGCGACGCGTCATCCCTAAGTAACATCGTATCGTTATGTTGCCTTGCGCCCCATGGCGTAGCTAAAGGATGTGCATGATCACTCGCGTACTGCTGTGCCTGCTGGCGCTGACGGCGCTAACGGCGACGCCACTTGCCGTTGCCAAGGAAGAACCCGCCGGTAAGGAAGACGGTGTCAAAGTCGGCAAGGCGTCCGCGTTGCGCAATCTGGTGCCGGCGGAGACGCTTGAAAAGCAGGCGTCGCAGCAATACCTGCAACTCACGCAAAAAGCCGCTGTGCAAAATACCTTGGCGCCCGCGGATTATCCGCAGTTGCAGCGCCTGCGCACGATTGCCGCGCGCATCATTCCGCATGCCACGCGCTTTAATCCGCGCGCCAAGGACTGGAAGTGGGAGGTCAACCTCATCGGCTCGAATCAGATCAACGCGTTTTGTATGCCCGGCGGCAAGATCGCGTTTTACACCGGCATCCTCGCGCAACTGAAATTGACCGACGACGAAGTGGCGATGGTGATGGGCCATGAAATCGCGCATGCCCTGCGCGAGCACGCGCGCGAGCAGGCGGGCAAGAACGTGCTGACCAAACTCGGCGCGGTCGGTCTGTCGATCGCCACCAACGGCAAATATGATGGGCTGGTTAGCAGCGGTGCCAACCTGCTTTCGCTCAGCTATTCGCGCAGCGACGAAACCGACGCCGATCTGGTGGGCCTCGATATCGCGGCGCGCGCCGGCTACGACCCGCGCGCGGGCATCACGCTGTGGCAGAAAATGAGCGCAGCCAACAAGAACGCGCTGCCGCAATGGATGTCCACGCATCCGTCGGGGCCCAGCCGCATCAAGGAAATGGAGCGCCACATGGCCGAGGCGCTGCCGCTGTATGAGCGCGCGGAAAAACCCAAGCCGTGGAAGCCCTCAGCGGTGGCGCGTGCGCCGCAGCCTACTCGCCCTTGATGCCCGCCGCCTGCGCCGTCTTGCGATAACTCGCCAACTGCTGTTGCAGAAAGGCCGTCAACTCGGCGGCGTTGGTGCCCACCACATCCGCGCCCTGCGATTCCACGCGGGCGCGAAACGCAGGAGAATTCACCACCTGTTTCAAATCGCTATCAAATCGGCGCATCACGGCTGCGGGTGTTTTGGCCGGCGCGAACAGCGCATAAAACTGCGGCACTTCCAGCCCCGGCAGCCCGGCCTCGGCGGTGGAGGGCACGCCGGGCAAATGTTCGAAGCGTTTGGCGGCGGCCACGGCGTAGGCGCGCAGCCTGCCGCTGGCGACGTGCGGTTTAATCACCACCATGTTGGCGATTATCATGTTCACCTCGTTGCCGAGCATGCTGGTGACCGCCGTGCCGCCGCCCTTGATCAGTTTGAATCGTACCCTGCATTGTCCGCGTGGAGCCTTGCCGCAGTCAATCGCAGTACAATCCGTGCTTATTTCATCAAGGTGGAATCCATGCGTGTAGCCATCATCGGCGGCGGAACCATCGCGGCATTGTTCATCGAACACATCCGCCGTGGCGACTTGGGCGACACGCAGGTGGTGGGGTGGCGGGGCGCGGCGGCGCCTCGCGCGGCAAACCGCTGGCCGATGAACACGGCATTGCCTATGTCACCACATTCGCCGGGCTGCTCGCGTATCGGCCCGAGGTGGTCGTGGAGGCCGCATCGCACGAGGCCGTGCGTGACTTCGGCGAAGCCTTGCTCAACAATGGCATTGCGCTGATCGTGCTATCCGGCGGCGCGTTGTGCGACGACGTGCTGCGCGCGCGGCTCGAAGCCGCGGCGATGAAATCCCGCGCCATGCTCTACGTGCCCTCCGGTGGCATCTGCGGGCTGGATGCACTGAAAACTATGTGCCTCGCCGGCGTGGACGAAGTATCCATCGCGGTGACCAAGCCGCCCGCCGCATGGAAAGGCATCGCCTATGTAGAACAACTCAACGTCAATCTGGAAAATCTAACCGCACCGGTAACGCTGTTTGATGGCTCCGCGCGCGAGGGCGTGCCGCTGTTTCCGGCCAACGTCAACATCGCCGCCGTGTTGAGCCTGGCGGGCGTCGGCTTCGACCGCACGCGCCTGAAAGTCGTCGCCGACCCTGCGCTCAACATGAACACGCACTACATCACCTTGCGCGGCAAGACCGGCAATGTCAGTATCAAACTCGAAAGCGTGCCCGCACCGGACAATCCCAAGACATCGTGGCTGGCGTGTTACAGCGCGCTGGCGGCGCTAAAGTATGCGAAATCGCCGGTGCGATACGGAACGTAAATTAAGCGCAAGTAGCCCGGAAGCAGGCCATGGTTTTTTATGGCCGTATTCCGGGGAGCGAAAG
>CAWUUY010000167.1:0-7581 GCA_963924885.1 uncultured Burkholderiales bacterium
GCTTCGACAAGCTCAGCCCGAACGGTGTAATTTTTTACAGAGATAAATAACATGGACCAGACCACCGCCACACTGGCGACCTACGTTACCAGCCTCACCTACGATCAGTTATCCGCGACCACGATCCAGGAAACCAAAAAACGTCTGGTCGATGCCATCGCCTGCGCCATCGGCGGCTACATCAGCGAGCCGGCGAAGATTGCGTGCAAGGTCGCCGCCAATATCAGTGGCACGCCGCCCGCGCGTATTTTCAGCAGCGGCAAACCCACCTCGATGGAGATGGCGGCCTTCGCCAATGCGGTGATGGTGCGTTACCTTGATTTCAACGACACCTATATCTCCAAAGGTTCGGGGCACCCCAGCGACATGACTGCCGCGATCATCGCGGTGGCCGAGGCGTATCAGTGCAGCGGCAAAGACACCTTGCTGGCCATCGCGGCAGCTTACGAGGTGTATGCTGCGATGGCGGATCAGATCAGGCTGCGCGATCTGGGCTGGGATCAGGGGGTGTTCGCGGTGTTGGGCACGGCGGCGGGCGTATCGAAGCTGCTGAAGCTCACCATCGCGCAGACCGGCGACGCGCTGGCGATTGCGGTCACGGCCAACATCCCCACGCGGCAAACGCGCAGCGGCGAACTGGCGATGTGGAAGGGTGTGGCGACAGCGGCGGCCGCACGCTCGGGTGTGAACGCGGCGTTGCTGGCGCAGGCTGGCATGACCGGGCCGACGGCGGCGTTTGAGGGCAAGGACGGCATATGGGGAAAAGTCACCGGCGAGTTCCAGTTGAATCCGATGGGCGGGCCGGGTATTCAATTCGGCATTGAACGCACCAATCTGAAGTTTTTCCCGTCGGAGTATCACTCGCAGGCGCCGCTGTGGATCACGCTCGAGCTGCGCAAAAAGGTCGCGGTGGCGGACATCGAGGCGGTGAACGTGCAAACCTACTTCACCGCGTGGAGCGAAATCGGCAGCGAGCCGGCTAAGTGGGCGCCAAAGACGCGGGAAACCGCAGACCACAGTCTGCCTTATCTGCTTGCGCTGGGCTTCACCGACGGGCGCATCACGGTGGACAGCTTCAGTCAGCAGCGCATCAACGATCCGGCGCTGCGGCAGTTGATGAATCGAATCAAGATCGTGGAGAACAAGGATTTCACGCAACAGTTCCCGCACAAGCTGATGACGGAAATCGAAGTCGTCACACGCGATGGCAAGCGCTTTACCGAGTCCGCGCAGTATTCCAAGGGCCACGCGAAAAACCCGATGACCGATGCCGATGTGAATGCCAAATTCAGTATTTTGTGCGAAGGCCTGATGGGCAATGCGCAGCGCGACAACTTGTTGAAGGCGCTGTGGAACATCGATCAGGCGGCGGATCTGAATGGCGTGCTGGATTTGCTGGCGCTGAAAAAGTAGTGACCATCCCCACCCGCGCCCGCCTCGGTGTCATCGTCCCCAGCGTCAACACGGTGGTTGAGCCGTGGTTCAGCGCCGTCGCTCCGCCTGGTGTGACGGTACACGCAGCGCGCATGTTCCTGGACAACAATCTCACGCCCGAGTCGCTGGTGCGCATGGATCACGACGAAGGCTTGCGGGCGGTCAAACAGATCATGAGTTGCCATCCCGCGAGCGTGGCCTACTGCTGCACGGCGTCGAGCATAGTGCAGGGGCTGGAGTACGATGGGCGCTTGAACCACGACTTGAATCAGGCGGCGGGCGTGCCGGCGTTTACCGCGACGCTGGCGATTATCGAGGCGCTCAACGCGGTGCGCGCCAAACGCATCGCCGTGTGCTCGCCGTACACCAAGGCGATCGACGATGCCGAGCACGAGTTTTTTACGGCGGCGGGGTTTGAGATACTCGGCTCGGCGCATCTGGGCATCGCCGATGCGTTTAAACTGGCCGACCCGACACCGGATGACATTTATGCGCTGTGGAAAAAATCGTGGCGTACGGGCGCCGATGCTTCGTTGATTACCTGTCTCAACATGAATTCGCAGGACGTGATTGAACGCATCGAGGATGAAAGCGGCAAACCGGTGATCACGTCAACACAGGCGACCTTATGGAAACTGCTGCGGGCCGCCGGAGTGGCGGATCCGATCCAGGGTTTTGGCCGGCTGCTCGCAGAACATTAGAATAGAGGTTCAGATTTTTCTGTGCGCATTGATGGCAATTTCCAATTTATACAAAATCCCCACCGTCGTTCCCGCGCAGGCGGGAACCCATAAGCCCGTTGCAAGTGGCACGGTGTTATGGATTCCCGCCTGCGCGGGAATGACGGGGTTGGTGTTGTAGGCAGTGGAAGTCGCAAAAAATATCAATAAAAACAAATACTTATAAACAGGACTTTAAAATCATGAATGACACCTACGAAGCCCCGCCGTCACCGTATTGGATGCTGCAATTCATTGTTAAGCACGGCGACTGGATTGCCATGGCCACGGGCGCGCTGCCGCTGCTGGCAAGCATTGCTGGTGTGCTGGTCGGTTCACCGATGTGGGCGCTGGCCGTGGGCGCGGTGGGCTCGGCGTTTTTGTTTCTGCTGATGCGTAGCTTTGTCGAACTGGTGCGCGTGATCGTGGATATGTTGTTGCCGAAGTAGCTGGTGTTTACGCGGAATAAAACGCTGCATTCCGCCCTGCGATTCCTCCCGACACAAACGCCCATCCCAAATGGTGGCCATGGCCTTCCAACAACATGCCGCTTTGTCCATTGGCGCCTGCGGCATACAGGCCGCCAATAATCTGTTCGTTTTTGCCCATCACTTCCAGATTCAGCGTGACCTTGAGGCCGCCGTTGGTGAAGATGATGTAGGCCTTGGCGGGGCCTAGCGCGTAGAACGGTGGCTTCACGATGGCGGGGCGCTTGTCCCGCGAAGGGGAACCCGGTGATTGCACGCCTGCGTTGTATTCCGTCAGGGTTTTCTCCAATGCGGCGCGCGGCAGTTTCATGCTGGTCGCGAGTTCATCCGGTGTGTTGGCGCAATGAAAAATATCCTGCCGCGAGCAGCGGTAGTCTTCCAGGTAGGCATAGCCGATGGAGGGCGCGGTGGAAATAAAATGCGGCCATTGCTGGTACATCTTCGCCACGGTGCTGTCGAAAATCAGCCACGCCATGCCATCGGGTCGCAGCGCTGCATTGCGCGCGGGCTGGTCGCGCTCATCACCGAATCGCAGGCCGTCGCGATCCACCAGTATTGCGCCGTGTTCATACAGGTTTTTTTCTGGCGCCAGCGCGGTAGTGAGGTAATTCATCAGCACGGGCCGCAGTATTTGTTTTGGTAAATAATCAAAGCCCCAATGCAGCAGCTTGGTGATGGCGGGCAGAGGCGGCAGCATTTGTTCAAAGGTGGTGTGCATCGGCGGCACAAAGCGCAAGATCGGGCCGCGGATGTAATCGCCGTTGACGACGGTGCCCCCACTTTCCATGCCCATGCGTATGCCGTCGCCGGTGTTGGTGACGTTGACCGCATCGACGTTGGCGATGAGCTCCGACGAATAGCGCGCCTTGAGTTCGCGCCCGCCGCTGTAGTCGCCGGCGGCGAGCACAACGCCTTTGCGGGCGATGAATTCGCGGGTTGTGCCGTTGGGTTCGCGTGCCACCACGCCCCGTACCCGACCGTTGTCGATGATGAGGTGTTGTGCGTCGGTGGCGAGGCGTATGTCCACGCCCTGCTTGCGGCAGTGCCGCCCCAGCAAATACGGAAACGCGCGTGAATTCGGCAGCACGTTGTGCATGCGCGGCACACGGTGCGGCGGCTCGGGATAGGGGCCGATAAACTCCAGCCCCGTGGAGAGCAGCCACTTGAACATCGCGGGCGAGTGATCGCACAGCACGCGACCGAGTTCGAAATTGTCGCGATGCGCCAGCTTGAGCGTCGCCGAAAAAAGCTTCAGGTCTTCGAGATGGTCTTGCGGGTTATCGGTGATGCCGGCGCGGTGTTGATGTGGGGTTTGCGTGGCGGTAACGGAGCCGACCGACCATGCAGTTGAGCCGCCCAATTGCGGATTTTTTTCCAGCAGAATAACTTCCGCGCCGGCACTGCGTGCGGCGCTGGCTGCGGCGAGGGCTGCGCCGCCGCCACCGACAATTACCACATCGGCGTCGCGCCTCACCCCTGACGCCTCACGCACGATAGGGATACTCATTAAACCGTTCTTCCCAATCGCACACATTCTCTTTGGTGTAATCCAGCGCATACCAGCGCGGGAAGCCGTGCAATGTTTGTCCGCCGTCGATCATGATGCCTTCGCCGTTAATATATGACGCGTCGTCCGACAGCAAAAACGCCACCAGCTTGGCGACATCCTCCGGCTTGCCCCAGCGGCCCACCGGCGTTTCGCGAATCAGCATGCGCTGCATGCGCTCGTCGCGCAGCATGGGCGTAGTCATGCCGGTTTCGATCACGCCGGGCAGTATCGCGTTGACGTTGATGCGGTAGTTGCCGAGTTCGGCGGCCATGTGCTTCATCAGCATTTCGACGGCGGCTTTGGAGGCGCAATACGCACCCAACTGATCGGCGATGACTTTCGATCCCGACGACGCGGTTAAAACAATCTTGCCGCCCTTGCCGCGCGCGATCATCCGTTTGGCGACTTCCTGGCACACGTAGAACGTGCCGTTCAAATTGACCTGAATGACAAAATCCCAGTCGGCTTTTTTCATTTCCACCACGGGCACGAATTTGCCGGTGCCGGCGTTGGCGAAGAGCAGGTCGATCTGCCCGTAGTGCGCCGCGACTTCAGCCACCATCGCTTCGACGCTTTCGCCCTTAGCTTGATCGAACACGAAGGCTTTGGCACCTGTGCCGGCCTTGTTGCACAGCGCCACGGTTTCCTCGGCGATTTCAGGCTTGCGGTCGGCCACCGCCACGCGCGCGCCGCGCGAGGCGAGCTCCACGCAAGCGCCTTGCCCGAGGCCGCGGCCGCCGCCGGTGACCAGCGCTACTTTTCCGTCGAAATCTTTACTCATGAAATCTCTCCGTTAGCCGCGCTTTAGTACTGGACGTTCCGCCTTGCCGATGTAATCGCAATCCTCGTCGCGCACGATGCGCAGCGGCTTGCCTTCCTCGATCTCTTCAATCACGTGCGCCATGATGCCGGGCACCACCGCGATCAACGCTACTGCCGCCATCTGCATCGGGCGGAAACCCATTTCGCTCATGATCGCGCCAAGCATGCCGTCTACGTTGATGCACAGGCCTTGGCGATTAGTGACGCGCACGAATTCGGCGTGGATGGTCTCGAACATTTTGATCTTGTCGCCGACGAAGCCATTTTCAGAGGCGACCTTGCGCAGGCGGATGGCGCGGAAGTCGTCGCCTTTGTGGGTGGGGTGGCCCAGCCCCGGAATGCGTTTTTTCTTCGCGCGGATGTCGGCAACCACGCGCTGGGCGGTCTCATCCATCGAAATATTTTCGCTTTTCATCATCTTCAGCGCGTTGTCGAGAAACTCCGCGCTGTGCTGCGGTGAGATGGTGTTTGAGCCGGCGGTGAGCAAACCTGCGGCAGTGCCCGGCACCAGTTGCGGATTGCCCGATGCGGCATAACGCGCGGCCAACACGCTCGCAGCGACAAAGCCGTGATCGAGCAGGCTGTTCAACATGGCATCCATCATTTTGCTTTCCTGCGGCGTCGGCAGTTCGCCGCGTATGGTAAGGAATACGCCGTCGGCGTAGGTGTAATCGCCGATCAGGCTTTCGTGCGAGTAGCCGTGAATGATGACTTTGCCGTCCATCACGCGGCTGATTTTGGTTGCCCATTCGTGTGCCATGCTGCCTCCTGAATATTTACTAAGTATCTGTTTAAAAGAATTATTTACGTAACACACCTTGGGCATCGATGCGCGTGCGCAGCACGTGAAGTTGCTCGGCGGTTGGCGGTTCGGTAGCGGGTATGTTCGACGAAATTACCAATTCAAACCCCGTGTTCTTCTTCACGTCATCGACACTCACGCCAGGATGCAGCGACTTCAAACGCATGCGTTTGGTGCCGTCTTCAAAATCCATCACGCACAACGGCGTCACCACATAACGTGGTCCGCCGCCGGGCAGGCCGAGCTTGGTACGCGCATCGTCGCCGCCGCTGCCCCATCCCAGCGCGGAAACGAAATCGCACTTCGGCACAAAGATGCGTGGGTCGTGCGAGTTCACCACCAGATGAAAGCGGCTATTCATCACCGTGGCGTTGCACACGCCGATGGCGCCGGGGCCGCGGAACTTCAACGCCTTGTAGTCCTTGCCGATACCGATCAGGTTGCTGTTGCCGTATTGATCGATCTGCAACGCCCCGGCAAAGAACACGCCGCGCTTGCGGAACTTCATGTTCTCCACCAGATTGTTGTGCAGGTAATACGCCTCGGCCCAGCGCGTGGCGCGGTGGTCGGTGATGAGTTCAAATTCCTCGATCACCGGCTCGTTCAGTACATTGGCTTTGGTCATCGCGACCATCACCGACATGTTCGCACCCCACATCAGGTGCGCGAGCAGCACCCCTGCGCGCGGCACCGGCAGATTCGCGCCGACTTCCACCCACTCGCCATCGACAAGATCGCGCGCCAGCACGGTGGCCATGATTTCTTTGGTTGTGGCTTGCATGTTAGTACTCATTCAGCGACAACAGATTACGGATGCCCACGCGCCCCAGATACTCGGCGTGATCTTTCGGGCCCGTGACGAATTCATCGAGATAGGCCTTCAGCGGCGCGAAATCGTCGGACTTCGCCCACGCGGTGGCGGCCTGCACGTAGTGCTTGATGTGCGCTTTGTCCTCGATGTAATGACCGGGGCTGGAGTAGGGATGCGCGCCGAACTTCGCGCGGATGATGCCATCGGCGCCGGGAATCGCGGTTTTCAACGGATCGGCCTTGATCTGTTCGTTCGACACCACTTGCTCGACCTGCACATAAGTTTCGTCGGCGGCGGCGTAAATCGCGCGGTCGCCGTAGCCGTGGCCGATGTATTGCACGTTGCCGTAAGCGTCCGACGTGGCAGCGTGCAAAAACGCGATGTCGATATTAATCGCAGGAATCGCCAGCAGCGTTTCGCCATTGATCGGGTCTTTGAATTCCTTGATCGCCGGGTTCATTTGCGTGAAGGACGTGCCCACGCCGGAACGCCACGGATTAAACGGCACGCGCTGCGCCGCCGCGCGCAGAGCGCAGTAATACATGGCTTCGTCGAGTTCAAAGATGTCCACCTTGCCGCGTTCGGCAGCGGCTCGGAAGGCTGGGCCTATGGGCGCCAGCACTTCGCCGCCGACGTAGGGCGCGACGACTTTCTTGGCGACGCCCGCGGCGATCAGCAAATCAATTTCGAGCCCGGAGGAAGCGGGGCCGACCACGGTGAGATTTTTCGCGCCGCGTTTGATCAGGCCACGCACCACCAGCATCGGGTGGCTGGAATTGATAAAGCCGCCAATGGCGATGGTCATGCCGTCTTTGACTTTGGCGAGTGCATCGTCTAGTTCGATGATGCGGTTTTTGCGTTGGGGTGTTTCGGTCATGCCTGGTTTCCTCTTGCCGCTATCTTTGCATAAAGCCTTCCCTCCTCCTGAAGGGGAAGGAGAGAAGTGGCGCCGCAAG
>CAWUUY010000168.1:0-4460 GCA_963924885.1 uncultured Burkholderiales bacterium
GCTGAGCTTGCGAAGCCCAACACAGCGATAGTGCAATGTGCGTTGGTGTTGGGCTTCGCAAGCTCAGCACCAACCTACAAGTTCTTATACGTTCAGCCGGTAAACCCGCGCCGCCGTATCACGATACAACTTCGCTTTATCCGCCGCAGAATAATTTTGGGTGATGCGTTTGAGCGCGTTCCACAACACGCCGTAACCCGTCGATTCCTTGTCCACCGGGAAATTGCTTTCCATCATGCAGCGATCCGGGCCGAACAGTTCAATGCAGGTTTCGACATAAGGACGCCACGCGGCGGCGAGTTCTTCCGACGTGGGTGGCACATCGCGCAAATGGAAATCCCAGCCGCAATATGCCATGCCGAGGCCGCCCACCTTGACCGACAGATGCGGAAACGGCACCAGCGCGCGCATTCTTTCGCGCCACACCTTGAATACCGCGTCGCGGTCTTCGTGCGGCGCGATGCCGAGCAGCCCGCCGCAGTGATTCAAAATCATGTTGGTGTCGGGAAATGCCTTGAGCAAATCGGCGGTGTCGTCGAGCTGCGGATGAAACTGCCACGACTCAAAGCTCAGGCCCAGCGGCTTCAATTGCGCGATACCCTTGCGAAACGCCGGGTCCATCACCTGATGGCGAGGCGGGTGCTTGCGGCCGAATTTGGCGGCATTGCCGGTATCCCACGTCACGCCGTGGCGGATGCCGCGAAAGCGCCCGTTGCCCGCCACAATCTGCGCCTCCAGCACGGGACGCGCGGCTTCACCCAGCATCATGTCCGCGTGGCCGATAATGCCGGCGCACAGCTTCGCCTTGCCGTAGCGGCCGCTCGCGCTCATCGCCGCAATGCCGTTGACGAACTCGACTTCGCCCACCGGCTTCATCGCCGCCGGACCATCGGCGCGGAACATCGAACCGCATTCAATGAACACCGTGGCGATAATGTTGTGGCCCGAATTCACGTCCTGCGCGAGTTCATGGATCAGGTAACGGCCCGTGTCCTTGTCCCACGCATGGTGATGCGGATCGATGATCGGCAAGTCCGGCTCCAGCGCCGCCTCCTGCCGCTGGTTCGACCACGCGGTACGCTCGGTATCGGTGCGAAAGGTGCTGCCGCGAAATTCTTTGGATACATCAAATTGCGCCACTTGTTTTCTCCTGAAAAAACCTACGGGTTTACTGCGGTTATTCATTTCTGTCTGACTATTTATTCGGCCTTGATACCCGCCACCTGCAACAGCTTCAACGTCAGCTCGATCTCGCGCGCAATCAACGCGGCAAACTCCGCCGGCGTGCCGGCTTGCGACTCCATGCCCTGCCGCACAAACGCTTCTTTCACGTCCGCCATCTTCACTATGTTTGCCAGCGCGCCATTCAGCCGCGCGACAATGGGCTTGGGCACCGCCGCCGGCACGCTGATGCCATACCACGCGGCATAGTCATAACCGCTTAATCCCGATTCGTCCAGCGTCGGCACATTCGGCAGCATCGATACGCGCTTCAGGCTGGTGACCGCCAGCGCGCGCACCCTGCCCGATTCAATCAGCGGCAACACGCTCGCCATGCTCGGCAAACTCAGTTGCGTTTGTCCGGCGGCAACCGCCACCACGGCCTCGCCCGAACCTTTATACGGCACATGCAGGATGCTGACCTTGGTGCGCAGGTTGAACAATTCGCCCGCCAGATGATTGGCGCTGCCGACACCCGGCGAGCCGGTGCTTAACTTGCCCGGCTGCTCGCGCGCCAACGCGATCAACTCCTTCACGCTTTTCACCGGCAGTGACTGATGCACCACCAGCGCGAACGGCCCCATCGCGAGTTGCGACACCGCCGCCAAATCGCGCTTCAGATCGTACGGCAGATTTTTACGCAGCGCGGATTGAATCGCGGTCGAGGTGGGGATCAGCAACAACGTGTGTCCATCGGGCGCGGCCAGCACCACGCGCTCGGTGGCAATCGCCGTGGTGGCGCCGGGGCGATTCTCCACCACCACCGGCTGACCGAATTGCTCGGTGAGTTTTTGCGCGACCAGCCGCGCGGTGAAATCCACCGCGCCACCGGGCGTGTAACCCACCAGTATGCGCAGCGGTCGCGCAGGGTACGGCGGCACCGGTTGTGCCTGTGCTGCGCCTGCGGCACACCACAGCGCGACGCAAAAATAACTTAAATATGTGTTTTTAAACACTTATTTAACCAACCCCAATTCATTCAAAAACACCTTGAGCACGGCGTTGTCGCGATCCACGAACTGCCGCATCTCGCGCGCGCCCATGAACTCAGCGCTCCAGAAATTTTTCGCGATGTCCTGCCTCCACTCATCGGCTTCGGTCATGCGCCGCAACGTGCGCTCCCAGTACGCGACCTGCGCCTCGCTCATGCCCTTGGGCCCCACCACGCCGCGCCACTGCGACACCACCGCGTCGTAACCCAACTCGCGCCACGTCGGCACCTCCGCCAGTGCGCCGCCGAGACGTTGCGGCGATGACGCCGCGATCAACCGCACCTGCCCGCCCGCCGCCAACTGCACCGCCAGCGCGGCAGTGACTGGCACCACATCCACGTGGCCGCCCATCATCGCCGCCAGCGACGCCGAGCCCGCGTTGAATATCACGTTCTTCAACGACTTGATATCGACGCCCTCCGCGCGCAAGGGTGCTGCAATCGATTGGTGAATCGGATTGCCCAAACTGGTGGCGATGCCAAAGCTGACACCCGACGGATTCTTTTTCACCCGCACCACCAGATCCTTGCCGTTTTGTATCGGCGAATCCGGCTTGACGGTAATCACCATGTATTCGCCGAACAAATGCGCGATGGGCGTGAACTCGGTGTAACTCGGCCCGCGCCCGGCGATGTGATTGGTCAGCAACGCCTTCGACGCAATCATCAGCGTGTGCCCGTCGCCGGGCCGCGAGTTAAGATAGGTGTACGCCACCACCCCGCCGCCGCCGAGCTTGTTGCCGACTGTCACCGGCACATCGATGTGTTTTTTATCCTGCAAAATGCCCTGCATTACGCGCGCGGTGCGGTCAGGGCCGTTGCCCGGCGGCGTGTTGACGACGATCTCGATGGCTTTTTCGGGTTTCCAGTCGGCGGCAGTGGCCGATACGCAGCAGGCCAGCAACGCAATTGCAACGAACCACTGCACTATCGTTCCCGCGCAGGCGGGAACCCATAATCGTGTTGCCATATTCATCTCCCTATGGATTCCCGCCTTCGCGGTAATCACGGTTGAAGTCGTCATAGTTCACGCAAACGATAACCGAGCGGTCGCCGAAGTGCCAGTATTTCGCCAGCGCGACAGCGGCGATTCCAGCATCTGGCCAATGTGCTTTTCCGCCGGCGCCACGGTTACGATCTTGGGAGTAGAATCCTTGATGACCGTGCCTTGTCGTCCGCCTGTTTTCCAAGCCAGCCCGGCCTGAAGTTCGACCACCCGTTACGTTAATTGCCAACCCAAAGGGAGACCCGCATGAACGCACCGCAAGAACTCAAATCCGTCCCCAAGATCAACTGCTCCCCCGAGGAATGGGAAGCGCGCGTTGATCTCGCCTGCGCGTTTCGCGCGGTGTCCGCGATGGGCTGGCACCACAGCCTGATCTTTAACCACCTGTCGATGCGCGTGCCGGGCACGCAGTCGCACTTCCTCATCAACCCGTTCGGCCTGCTCTACACCGAAATCACCGCGTCGAACCTGCTGAAGGTCGACATCGACGGCAACAAGCTGGTGGCCTCGCCGCACCCCATGCTGATGGCGGGATTCGTGGTGCATCGCTCGATCCACATGGCACGACATGATGCCAATGCGGTCATCCACACGCACTCCAAGGCGGGCGTGGCGGTGTCTTGCCAAAAGCAGGGACTGTTGCCGATCAACCTCGGCTCCATGAACCTGAATGACAAGATCGCTTATTACGATTGTCAGGGCGTCACCAACGAAGCCGACGAAAGCGATGACATCGCGCGCGCGATGGGCAACAAGAACGTGGCGATTCTGCGCAACCACGGCTTGCTGACCTGCGGCCCGACCATGGGCCACGCGTTCAATCAGATGCGCCGGCTTGAAATGGCGTGCGAGACGCAGGTGCTGGCGCAAGCCGGCGGCGCGGAACTGATCTTCCCGCCGATGGACGTGGTGCAAAAGACCACGCAACAAATGACGCAAATCGTGCAAAAGGACGAGAAGAGCGCCGACGACGGCCCGGCCATTCTGTGGGCCGCTGTGCGACGCTGGATGATGCAGGTCGATCCGAGCTACATGCACTGATGCCAATTCGTATCGTTGCACGTGTCGTCGCACGTTTAATCGCGGCTGCCATTTTACCGGCAGCCGCTTTTTCGTGGGCGCAAAGCAAACCGCCCGGCCTGCCCGGTAACTACCCCAACAAACCCATCCGCGTGATCGTGCCCGCCTCGCCCGGCGGCGGCACCGATATTGTGTCGCGCATTGTCGCGCAGCGGCTCGGCG
>CAWUUY010000169.1:0-11046 GCA_963924885.1 uncultured Burkholderiales bacterium
ACGAGGATTCCCACTCTCTTTTCCATGGTTAATGACAACCAGCGGAAACGGCCCTTCACCGCTGGGCTTGAAAATGGTCGTCTCGAGCTCCGTGGAACCCGCGCCTTCGCCCACACGCAACATGATGACTTGCTCATCCAGTAGCGTTGAAAGCGATGGCGCTTGCGCAAAACAACTGAATGGCGCAACCCACATAAGTCCTGCAAGCAAGAAACGAATCGGCATCGCCATCCTTATTTTTCCACGCACATGTTGTTGGCCTACCCCAACCGCGGATCCGCCGTCGATTCACCGCGCGGCTTCACCGGCGGGCGCGCCTTCAACGCGTCTTCATTCAAGGTAATCCCCAGCCCCGGCCCTTGCGGCACGGCGTACGCGCCGTTCACCAGCTTGGGATGATCGCCAATGAAAATTTCGTCGTAGACGCTGCCTTCGCTTTGCCGCTCCAGTATCAAAAAATTCGGCGCGAGCGCACACGCATGCAGACTCGCCATATTACACACCGGGCCGGTGGGGTTGTGCGGCGAAAATTTCACGCCAAATTCTTGCGCGCGCTTCGCCACGTCCAGCATGCCGGTGTAGCCACCGGTGTATTTGATGTCAGGCATCACCACATCCAGCAGCTTCGCGCGCAGCAGTGGTTCAAAACCCAGCACGCCGATCTGCCGCTCGCCGCCGGCGATCAGCACGCCCATGGCCTCGGCGGCGCGGCGCACGCGGTCGAGCACCGGGTGATGTTCGGCGCGCTCGGAGGTCAGACACTCGGCCCAGAACAGTTTCGCTGGCGCAAGATCACGCAGCAGTTGCAGCGCGGTGGCTTCGTCAAAACGCCAGTGGCAATCAATCAACACGCCCGCCTCTGGCCCCACGGCATCACGCACGGCGTGGATACAGTCGAGCGCGTGGCGGTATTTCTTTTGCACTTCGGCGTCATTCATGTCCGCCCAATACACGCCGTCAAAAGGCGCCAGCTTGAACGCGGTGTAGCCCTGCGCGGCGCGGTCACGCGCCAGCGCGGCAAAGCCCGCGGGTGAACGATTTGTCGCCGCGCGATTGATATTGCCATAAACGCGGATGGTGTCGCGCAACGGCGCGCCGAACAGGCGGTGTATCGGCACGCCCGCCGCGCGCGCCTTGATGTCCATCAGCGCCATTTCCGCCGCGCTCAAGATCGAATTCCATACCAACCCGCCGACGGCATGCGGATACACCATCAGGTGCGGCAGCGCTTCGTCCACGGTTTTGCCGGCGATCAATTCCGCGAGGCGCTTGCAGTTGAGAATCTGGTTTTCTTCCCAGCCGCCGGAGAGTGAGGCTTCGCCCCAGCCGGCGAGGCCATCATCAGTTTCAATTTTCAGGAAGAACCAGTTGGTTTTTTCCGAAACATTCACGGCATAGGGCGTAACTATTTGTATTTTCATGATTTTTTATAATCACACAAAGGCTCAAGGGATGGCGCGACAAGCGTGTTCAACATCGTCTATATTACTCGCGTCCCGCCAACAATTATTCTCAATCCGGCGGCAACGAGGAGACCACCATGCCCGATTACAACCTGCGCGTGAACGGTGAGCAACGCACCGTGCGCACCGACGCCGATACGCCGCTGCTGTATGTGCTGCGCAACGATTTTGAACTGAACAGCCCGAAATACGGCTGCGGCCTCGCGCAGTGCGGCTCCTGCACCGTGATGATCGATGGCAAGCCCGCGCGCTCGTGCGTGACGCCGTGTTCGGCGAGTGTCGGCAAAAATATCACTACGCTCGAAAGTCTGGGCACCATCGACAAACCGCACGCGCTGCAAAAAGCGTTTCTCGATGAACAAGCGGCACAGTGCGGCTATTGCACCAGCGGCATGATTATGTCGGCGAAGGCGTTGCTTGACGTGACCCCCAAACCCACCGAGGCGCAAATCAAACAGGCGCTGGCGGGCAACTTGTGCCGCTGCGGCACGCACAATCGCGTGGTGCGCGCGGTGCAGCGTGCAGCCGGTGTTGCGGTGAAAGGAGCCTAGCCATGAACACTGCCATACTCTCCCGCCGCAAATTCTTAAAACAATCCAGCGCCATCGTCGCCACCTTCAGCCTTGCCGGTCCCGCCGCGATCGCGCAGCAGCCAGCGCGCCCCGCGCTGCCCGGCGGCTTGAACAACAACCGCATGCTCGACGGCTGGATACGCATTAACGCCAACGGCACGGTCACTGTCCACACCGGCAAGTGCGAACTCGGTCAGGGTATTTTGACCGCGCTGGCGCAGATCGCCGCCGATGAACTGGATGTCAGCTACGAGCGCATCGAGATGGTGTCGGCCGACACCGCGCGCACGCCCGATGAAGGCATGACCGCGGGCAGCCTGTCGGTGGAGAACAGCGGCACGGCGCTGCGCTTTGCCTGCGCCGAGGCGCGCGGCATGCTGCTTGCCGCCGCCGCGCAAAAACTGAATGTCGCCGTCGAGAAATTGAGCGTCGCCGACGGCGCGATCAGCGCCAGCCCGGTGCGCGTCACCTATTGGGATCTCATCAAGGACATCAACCTCAAGCGTGAAGCCACTGCCACCCACAAACCCAAGGCGCCGTCCCAGCATAAAGTCATCGGCAAGAGCCTGCCGCGCCGTGATCTGCCCGCCAAAGTCACCGGCGGCGCGGCGTATGTGCAGGACATGCGCCTGCCCGGCATGGTGTTCGGCCGCGTGGTGCGTCCGCCGTCGTATCGCGCCATGCTCGCGTCGGTGGACGAGGCGGCGGCAAAGGCCCTGCCCGGCGTGGTGGCAGTGATGCGCGACGGCAATTTTCTGGCGGTCGCCGCCGAGCGCGAAGAGCAGGCGATCAAGGCCGCGCAGGCGCTGCGGGCGTCGGCCAAGTGGAATGAAACGCCGGACCTTCCGCCAGGTGGTACGGGTGGCGCCGCACTCTACGAGCATCTGAAAAAAATGCCCTCGCGCGACATGGTCATCAGCACCAAAACGCCTGCTGCGGTCAGCGGCGGCAAAGTCACCTCGGTCGAAGCGGAATACACACGCCCGTTTCAGGCGCACGGCTCGATAGGCCCGTCGTGCGCGGTAGCGCAACTGAAAGACGGCAAGTATCAGGTATGGACGCACAGCCAGGGCGTGTTCCCGCTGCGCACCGATCTGGCGAAGGCGCTGAAGACCCCCGTCGCTAACGTCACGTGTACGCACGTCGAAGGCTCCGGCTGCTACGGCCACAACGGCGCGGATGATGTGGCGTGCGACGCAGCGCTGCTCGCACGCGCCACCAACGGACGCCCGGTGAAACTGCAATGGATGCGCGAAGACGAATTCGGCTGGGAGCCGTTCGGCTCGGCGATGGTGATGAAAATGCAGGCGCAGCTGGATGAGGCTGGCACCATCGTCAACTGGCAGCACGAAATCTGGAGCCATCCGCACTCCACCCGTCCGATGAGCAATCCCGCCGGCAGTTTTGTGCTGGGTGGATGGCATCTGGAAAACCCCGCGCCGCCCGCCGTGCCCAACAACTCACCGCAGCCTTCGGGCGCGGCGGATCGCAACGCCGTGCCGCTGTATGATTTTCCGCGGCAGAACATTCTGCTGCACTACCTGACCGACATGCCGGTGCGCACATCCGCCTTGCGCACGCTGGGCGCCTACGCCAACGTGTTCGCGCTGGAGTCGTTTATCGACGAAACCGCGCTCGCCGCTGGCGTAGACCCGGTGGAGTTTCGTCTGCGCCACATGAAAAACCCCCGCGCGCGCGCGGTGATTGAACTCGCGGCGCAGAAGGCCGGCTGGAAGCCGAACGCCAAGGGTGATGGCTCGAAAGGCAGAGGCATCGCCTTCTCGCAATACAAAAATCTCGCCTGTTACTGCGCGGTGGTGGCCGAGGTCACGGTGGATCGCGCGGGCAACGTCAAGGTGACACGCGCGGTGTCGGCGGTGGATGCAGGCATGGTGGTCAACCCCGACGGCATCGTCAATCAGATTGAAGGCGGCATCATTCAATCGGCAAGCTGGACGATGAAAGAGCAGGTGAAGTTCGACCGCCAGCGCATCACCACACGCTCGTGGGCGGATTACCCGATCTTCACTTTCGCCGATGTGCCGGCGGTGGAAGTGCACATCATCAACCTGCCGAACGAACGCCCGCTCGGCGTGGGTGAAGGTTCGCAAGGCCCCACCGTCGCCGCCATCGCCAATGCCATTGCCAACGCCACCGGCAGGCGGTTGCGTGATTTGCCGTTTACGGCGGAGAAAGTGCGTGTTGCAGTATCGTAAATTATTCACTAAAAACAGATACTTAAAGTAATTCTATGCAATTTAGCCACTTCGGGATGGCGCTGCTGCTGGCGTGCCCGATGGCCATAGCGTTCGCGCAGGACACCGCCACGCCGCGCGAGCGCGCCGGTGCCTTGACCTACGGCGAGCGATGTTCTGTGTGTCATGGCGCGCGTCTCGCCAAGGCCGACGCCACCTACGATCTCACCCACGCGGCCAACATGAGCGAAAGTGATTTCGTGCGCGCTTCTAAAACCGCTCGCGGCGCGATGCCGTCCTTCGCCACCCTGTTGTCAGACACGCAACTGGCCGGCGTCTGGGCATACGTGCGACGCGGCCACACCCGCGATCTGGATAATGTGCCGATGGAGAGCGGACACTGAAGATCATTCCATGGATCATCGCCGCAGCGTTCGCCGGCGCGACGGGCGCTGCGGCCTACGGTTTTTGGCACGCAAAAACGCACGCCACGTTTGACGTGCAACTCAACTACCGCACCGCCCCCGGCATCGTCAGCCGCATGCGCAACGGCCAGCTCGCGTTTCTCGATGAAAACGGCGACGTGCTCGCGCGCGCCAGCATCGACACCAGCCGCGGCGTGGTGTGGCTCACGCATCCCGAACAAGGCCAATGCGGACCGTCACTGGAACGCGAGGCCCATTTCGAATGCGTACGCGCGCAATCAGAATGGATTCCGCAATGGGCACACCGCGTGCGCGAAGCCAATATCACGCTCGAAAATTGCAGCGTCGCGCGCATGCCGGTCAACCTCTACACCCGGCGCGACAATCCCGTGGTGTGGTGGACACCGCTCGCTGAAAAACGCGGTCGCCCTTATACCCGGTATCGTGCCACGGTGTTGATTACGCAGCCATGCTGAACTGCTGACAGTGTATGCCTTAGGGCTTCATTAAGGGCCGCGCATTGCGCTGCCCTTAATGCGCCCTACTCGGGCTGGCTTTGGGATTCACAAAGACGGTAGGGTTTGATGCGTCAGTAGTCCTCGACCTTGATTTGGCGCATGCTCATGTAACCGGTCGCACCTTTGATCGCCTGCGAACCGCGTTGATCGTTTGTACAAATTGAACGACTCAAGTCGGCGAAAATGATCTGGATATGTTCTTATCGTGCTGATGGCAGTGTTGTTTTAACAAGCACTGGAATCAAGTGAGACCCCTTCCAAGATTGACTTTCTATTTTAAACGCACCGTTAAATCCATAAATCCTTGCCCAGACATTTACATCATCAAAAAAAATGAGCATGTTTTGGGTGTTATGTAGTTGACGTGAGTGGGGTCGCAGAATGTTGCCGCTTTTGGAAAAGCCGGCGTAGATGAAAGGAATTTGTCACCGGGTTTCAAAACTCTCCGAATCTCATTCAAGAGTTCTACAAATGAATTTCTGTGTTGCGGAAGGTAAAGCAATATGGGTATGTGCTTGATAAAATCGTAAGCGGTCACATGCTCACAAAAATTACAGTTAAAGGGTATGTTTTCAATGGCGAGATCCGCTTTGACTACATTGCCATCCAAACTCTAACGAATATCGATTCCATAGACAATCTCCGTATTGAAGGTATTCTTTGGCCTATCGCCACACCCGAGGTCAAGTGATATGGTTGGCATGGGGTTTCTCAAATGATCGTACGCTGCTTACGGAGAGATATTCAGATGGTGACAAAACGAATAGGCGCAAAAGTATGTGCGTGCAAGGGGTCAGGAGGAAATGGGACCTAATCTAAGTACGACGGTGGCTTGATCGCCCGCATCCATAAAAATAAAGCAAATACTCATCACAACACACCCGAGATCCCGCCATCCACGTGTATACAAGTCCCCGTGACATAACTCGCCGCATCCGACGCGAGAAACGCAATCACATTGGCGACTTCTTCCGCTTCACCCATGCGGCCCATCGGGATCGATTTGCTGTTGCGTGCGTAGTGTTCTTCCACGGAGATTTTATTGCGCGCGGCACCGCGTTGCTGTCCCTCGGATTTTATTTTTCCGACTGCCACCGCATTCACCAGAATATTGTCGGCGGCAAGTTCCTTCGACAGCCCCTTGGTCAGCGCCAATCCTGCCGCACGGCTGACCGTGGTCGGAAACATCGCCGCGCCCGGTTGCTTGGCGCCCACCATGTTCAGATTGATGATGCGTCCACAGCCCTGCTTTTTCATGTGCGGAATCGCTGCGCGCGAGGTGCGTATCTGCGCGAACACCTTGATGTTGATATCGTTCTGCCACTCGTCATCCAGCACGCTGGCGAAGGCCGATTGCCCGGAACCGCCCGCGTTGTTGACCACCACGTCGATGCGACCGAAATGTTTGACGGTGGCTTCGATGAATGCCTCCATCTCGCCCGCCTTGCTGGCGTCGGCCGTCATGCACATCACGACGCCGCCGGCCTTGCGCATCTCATCGGCGAGCTTGTCGAGCGCCTCCTTGCGCCGCGCGCAAAACGCCACCTTCGCGCCCTCCGCTACGAAACGCTGCACCGCTGCGCGCCCGATGCCCTCGCTGCCGCCGGTAACCGCGACCACCTTGCCTTTGAGTCCGAGTTCCATTTGCAGCCCTTTCTTGTTGAATTAAAGAGCGATTTTGACACACCCACCGGGCAGCACTGTCTGCGCGTGAAACATTTGCTTACAGACTCGTTCAATCTGTTACGCCGCGGGCGTCGTCACGCACGGCCATCGCTCGTTATTGGAAGCGTGGATATCCATATTTAACCAAGAGGAGCGCCATGAAAGCCATCCAACTGATTGTTGCCATCACTATCGCGGCAGTGCTTTCCGGCTGCGTGGCTTATCCCATCGGTCACGGCGGCGGTTACCGCGGCGGTGGCGGCAGCCATCATCACGGCGGTGGGCATCACCGCTAATTGCCTGGGAATCCGAGGGGTGCATGATAAAATGCACCCCTCATGAAAATAGTCATCCCCGACGATTATCACGGCCTCGTCACCCGGCTGGAGTGCTACGGCAAACTAGCCGGGCCCGGCGTACATCAGGTGACGGTGCTGCGCGATGTAGCGCCCTCGTTTGAAACGCTGGTTGAAAAACTGCGCGACGCCGAGATCATTGTCGCTGTGCGCGAGCGCACGCAATTCAATCGCGCGCTGATTGAGCAACTACCCAAACTCAAACTCATTGCGCAGACCGGGCGCAGCGCCCACGCCATTGATGTGCAAGCCTGCACCGATCACGGCATCGCCGTGTGTGCCGGCTCGCACGCATCCCCCTTCACCGTCGCCGAGCACACCTGGGCGCTGATCTTCGCCTCGGCGCGGCGCGTGGCCGACGACGCCGCGCTGATGAAGCAAGGCAAATGGCGCGACTGGCTCAGCACCAGCCTGCGCGGCAAGACGCTGGGCGTCTACGGCCTCGGCAAAATCGGCGAGCCGGTGGCCGCCGCGGGCGCGGCCTTCGGTATGCGCGTGCTGTGCCATGCTCGCGAAGCCACCATCCAGCGCGCACGCGAGCTGGGTTACGAAGCCGCCGCCAGCAAAGCCGAGTTTTTTACGCAGTCCGATGTATTGAGCGTCAACCTGCGCATGAGCGAAGCCACTCGCGGCATCATCACCGCCGCTGATTTGGCGCTGATGAAACCCACCGCGCTGATCGTCAATACCGCCCGCGCGGAAATATTCGCTCCCGGCGTGCTGGTCGATGCGCTGAAAAAAGGCCGCCCCGGCTTTGCCGCAACCGACGTTTATGAAAACGAACCAGTGCAAAACGGCGACCATCCGCTGCTCCACATGCCGAATGCCATCTGCACCCCGCACAGCGCGTGGCTCGAACCCGGCACCTACGGCGCCTACTTCGGAGAAGCGTTTGAACAGGCGGCGGCGTATGCGGCGGGCGAGCCGGTGAAGTTGCTGAATCCGGAAGTGGCGGCACGGAAAATGTAACGTGGGCGATCGGAACTTACTCGCCCTGCCGATGTAAAGGATGAACACGCTGGTTCCGCCGCCGGTCGTCGCAATCATCATCGGCCTGTTGATGTGGGCTGTTGATAAAAAGCTGGCGTTCGGCAAATTCCAATCTGAATTTCAACTGCCGATTACCTTAACGCTGCTCGTCATCGGCTTGCTGCTAATGGCCATCGCTGTCGGTTACTTTATCGCCGCAAAAACCACCATCAACCCACTACGGCCCGCCAATGCCTCCGCGCTGATCACCACCGGCGTCTTTGCCATTTCCAGAAATCCGATTTACCTCGGCGATCTGCTATTGCTGGCTGCGCTGGCCATGTGGCTCGGCAACGCGCTCAATGTAGCGCTGCTGGCGCTGTTTGTCTGGTACATCAACCGCTTTCAGGTCATGCCGGAAGAGCGCGCACTGAAACAACGCTTCGGCGCAGCGTATGACGCCTATTGTTCACGCGTCAGGCGCTGGCTGTAACCGCACGGGGTAAATGCCGGGCGTGGAACCCTCGATTACTACCGCGCCCACAGCCTTTGCGTAATACGCCGCCGGCCCGACGCCGCCGATAATCGAATAGGTATAGCCTTGCGCCCGTTGTGCATGGTGCGCGGCCAGTAATAAGGCGCGGCCAATACCGCGGCCACGCTGATCTTCGGTGACGCCGGTCGGTCCGAAAAAATTCGGGCAGGTAGCGTCGTAGCAGGCAAAGCCCACGACGACCTGCCCGCGCCGCGCGACAAAGCACGTCACCGGGACGTTGGCACAGGCCACGCCGGCTTCCGCCGCCCAGGACGGAAAATCTGCTCGCACCCACGCCAACACCGGCAACTTGTCCTCTGCCTGCACGCGTCGTATGAGGCAGCCGTGGCGTGCCGCCGCAACCAGCGCAGGCTCCAGCGGTGGCAGATTGTAGAGTTTTACCAGCATGTCAGGCATGAGGGCCGCCCTGTTTTTCGGATAAACATTTCCGGTGGAGTTTATCCGCGCCACCACACAATGCCGTAACCCACCGCCGCGCCAATGACCGCATACACCACCGCCATCAGGCGATAGCGCCGCACGGCGCGTTGATATTCCTCGGGGGTAATATAGGCGCCGCCGTATTCCTCGGCGTGCCGCATATGCAGGTGATACGCAACGCGCCAGCCGACCGACGCGGCGAGCGTTACGCAAGCCGCTACCCATAACCATCCCAGGGACTCCCGCAGCGGCAAGGTCACGACAACCACGAATAGGATCGCGAGAATGATCGGCCCGCCGAAAAAAGGTGCGCCGCCGTGTCTGTTAGGCATGATTGACTCCTGTCTTTATCGAGACGCTGCTGTCACTGCGGCTGCACGCCCGCTTCGCGTATCACCTTCCCCCACTTCGCCACATCGCTTTTGATATGCGCGGCAAACTCCGCCGGTGTACTGGCCGACGGCGCAAAGCCCATGTCGAGCAGGCGCTGGCGCATGTCCGGCGCGTTGATGTGTTTGGTCCATACCTCATGCAGGCGCGCGATGATCGCGGGCGGCGTGCCCGCCGGCGCGACCAGCCCCCAATACGGATCGGCTTCGACGCCCTTGATCCCGGCCTCGATTAACGTTGGAATTTCCGGCAAGCCGGGATAGCGTTTGGCGCCGGTGATGGCCAGCGCGCGCGCCTTGCCCGCCTTGACGTGCGGCGCGATGGTGGCGGGTGTGTTGAAACTCATCGCCACTTCGCCCGCGAGCAGCGCCGTCACCGACGGCCCGCCGCCCTTGTACGGCACGTGGATAGCGTTGATGCCGGTGATGGATTTGAACAACTCCTGCGACAGATGGATCGCAGTGCCGCTGCCGGCGGAACTGAAGGTCAGTTGTCCGGGACGCGCTTTCGCCAGCGCAATCAGCTCGCTGGCGTTTTTCACCGGCACCGACGGATGCACCAGCAGAATCAACGGCGAGGACGCAATCAGCGTCACCGCCGCGAAATCCTTCACCGCGTCGTACGGCAGCTTGTTGAACAATCCCGGATTGATGGTAAGCGCGGTATCGATCACGCCCAGCGTGTAGCCGTCGGGGGCGGCGCGCGCGATCGCTTGTGTACCGATGGTGGCGTTGCCGCCGGCACGGTTGTCCACCACGAACGGCTGGCCGGTTTCCTCGCTCGCTTTCGCGCCGATCAGGCGCGCGAGGATGTCCGAGCCGCCGCCCGGCGCGTAGGTGACGATCACGCGCACGGTGCGCGACGGATATCCACCCGCAGCAGTCTGCGCCCATGCGCCGACAGGGAGCAGTAGGGCGAACACACTCAACAAACTTCTCATGTCATAGCACCCCTTCAATAAATATCGTTTAAAAACATGTACTTATTGTATATCCATAATAGGAGCTTAATCCGCCTTCGCGCCGGAGGCCTTGATCAGCTTGCCCCACTTCACGATTTCCGTTTCGACATAGGCCGCCAGTTCGCGCGGCGACATCGGCATCGCATCCGCGCCCAGACCGAGCATGCGCTCCTTCACGTCCGGCAGTTTCAGCAGCGCATTCACTTCGCTGTTCAGTTTGTTGACGATGGCCGCGGGCGTACGTGCGGGTGCGAACAGCGCGAACCACGACGTTGCCTCGTAGCCGGGCAAACCACTTTCCGCGATGGTGGGCAATTCGGGCGCGGCGGCAGACCGCTTGGCGCTGGTCACTGCCAGCGCGCGCAGTTTGCCGGCGCGCACATGCGGCATCGCCGACGCCATGTTGCCGAACATCACCGTAACCTGCCCCGCCAGCAGATCATTCAACGCCGGGGCGCTGCCTTTGTAGGGCACGTGTACCATGCTGGTTCCGGTCATCGAATTGAACAATACGGTGGACAAGTGCGTGGCGCTGCCGCTGCCGGCCGAACCGTAG
>CAWUUY010000170.1:0-14147 GCA_963924885.1 uncultured Burkholderiales bacterium
GCATCTTGTCGTTGACGATGACTATACGGCGGCGCATTTGGCTCCCACTTCAACATCAAAAACCCGCTTAATTATTTCTGTCACCCGATATAACCTTCAACTGCGAACAGGACACCCCTTTGGGTCAAAATATCTATCGACGCAGATTTCCGGAAAAACAACAGCGTTGCTATTGCCGTGAACGCCTAGTGTAGGCCCCGCTGACCGCCAAAACAGTGGAATTACTGTGCACACGCCATGCGCCAACACCGCAGAAACGAGTGGGCGCAATGAGGCACTACCACGAGCAGGTCTATAACTACTTCGATGTGGCGTTTGCGTGCGGAATGCGCCCGGAAGAGGAAATAGCTCTGATGTGGCGCGACATCGACTGGAACCTCGGTCACGCCACTATCCAGCGCGCCAAGTCATACTCATACCGGGGCAACGTAAAGCCGGTTAAAGGATACAAAACACGCTACCTGGAATTGACGACCGTTGCGTTAGCTGCGCTGAAACGCCAAAAAGCGCACACATTCATGAAAACACACGGTTTCATATTTGAAAACCCAGTGACAGAAAACCCGTGGCACGATGAACGTAGCCAACGCGACCACTACTGGACGCCGGCATTAAAGCGCTGCGGCATCCGCCACAGAGGCAGCTATCACACGCGCCACACGTTCGCCACGGTTGCGATCATGGTGGGATGCAATGCAACTTGGGTTGCAAAACAAATGGGAAATTCGCCGCGTAGTCTACAAGCACTATGCCAGATGGATAGACTCAGCAGACAAATCAAACGAGATCAACAGACTGAATGCAGCACTGAACAGAGCGAATTCTTCCCAATGCGTCCCCAATTCCTCCCCGCAGGAGGACGAGGACTATATAAATCAAAGAGTTATTGGTAGGCGCGATTGGACTCGAACCAACGACCCCCACCATGTCAAGGTGGTGCTCTAACCAGCTGAGCTACGCGCCTAAAAGAAAAGGATTTTATCGGAATCGGCTCGACAAAGCCACTCCCCTTTTACACCACGCCGCGCTATGATTACGCTAACCAGTTAAGCGAAGGTAACCCATATGACCAGTCGGCGATCATCGACCTCGGTAACACTTGCGCACGTCGGCGCATCGGCGCCCACCGCGTGCGGGCCCAGTCCGCAAAGTTCCCAAAGTTCCCAAATTGCCAGTACCATGCGGCGCGACATGTATGCCAACAAGGCGGATTGCATGGCGGATTGGGGGGCAGATCCGGCCAAGTGCGAACCCGCCAAATCCACCTCCAGCACGCGCACAGGCGGCTCGCACTATTTCGGCCCGGCCTATTCCCACGGCAGCTACGGCAGCAGTAACCGCGCGTTGAGCGACGGTATCACCGATGCCGCGCGGCCTGGCAGCCGCGCCATCGGCACGCCCGGCGTATCGAGCAGCGGCTTTGGTTCCAGCGCCTCATCACAAGGCAGCAGCAGCGGCAGCCACGCGAGCAGCAGCGGCAGTTAATGCAACGCGAAACGCTCAAGCCGCGCGCCAACTGACAAAGCCAGTTCGCGGATCTCGGCTTTCATTTTCACAGTCTTGACGATGTGTACTGGGATGAGTCGGCATGTTATCGCTTTTCCAACAGCGAAATCGAGATGATCGAAGAGGCGACATGAAAGCTGCACGAGCTGTGCATCAACGCGGTCGAACATGTCATCACCAAACGCGCGTTCAAGCCGTTCACGCTGCCCGACTGGTTTATTGAATACGCGGTGGATTCGTAGAACGCCGACGACCCCTTGTTGTTTGGCCGTTTTGATTTTAGATACGACGGTATCAACGCGCCCAAGCTGCTGGAATACAACGCCGACACGCCGACCTCGCTGATCGAATGCGCGGTGGCGCAATGGAACTAGCAGCAGGAAGTCAAGCCGCGCCACGATCAGTTCAACTCGCTTCACGAGCGACTGATCGAGCGCTGGAAAGAAATCCGCGACCATTACGAAAACCCGGTGGTGTATTTCGCCTGCGTAAAAAACTATATCGAGGATTTCGGCAACGCTGAATATATGCGCGACACGGCCATACAGGCCGGCATCAATACGCGGCAAATTTATATCGAGGACATGGGCTGGCACGCCACGAGCGAACAATTCGTCGATCTCGACAACAACGGCGTCCCTGCGTTGTTCAAGCTCTATCCGTGGGAGTGGATCGCGAATGAGGATTTCGGCGCCAACCTGCCGGTGTCGGTCATCCTCGTGATCGAACCAGCGTGGAAAGTGCTGATGAGCAGCAAGGCGATACTGCTGGTGCTGTGGGAACTCAACCCCAATCACCCCAACCTGATGCCCTGCTACTTTGACCAAGGCAAGCTGCCGTTATCGCAATATGTGCGCAAGCCGATTTATTCGCGCGAAGGCGCCAATGTCGAGATGCACACTTCGCGCGGCACCATCGCGCAACCCGGCAGCTACGGCGCGGAAGGGTTCATCTTTCAGGCCTATTCGGCGCTGCCGGAATTTAACGGAAACTATCCGGTGATCGGCAGTTGGATCGTCGGTGACGAAGCCGCCGGCATGGGCATCCGCGAAAACACGCAGCAGATCACCACCAATACCAGCCGTTTCGTTCCGCATTACTTCACTTGAGAGGACACCATGGATATTCTTCAACAACTGACAGCCGGATTCCCTGCGTTCATTGTTCATCTGGCCGCCGCACTGGCAGTGCTCGTGGTGTTTCTCTTCATCTATATATGGATCACGCCCTATCAGGAATTCAAGTTGATCCGTGAAGGCAATATCGCCGCCGCCATCAGTCTGTCGGGCACGACGATGGGATTTACTATTCCACTGGCCAAAGCCGTTGCGCAAAGCGGAAATCTCCTCGACATGCTGGTATGGGCCTGCATTGCCCTGTTGGTTCAGTTATTGGCCTATGTCACGGCGCGCATGCTCATTCCCGGCATCACCAAGGGCATACCCGATGGAAAAATTGCACAAGGCACCTTCCTCGGCATGCTGTCGCTGGCGACCGGCGTCCTGAACGCGGTCTGCATGACGTATTAACCGCACAGCGAAACATCACATAAGTATATGTTTTTATTGAAATTTATTTAAAACTGCCATTGGCGATATGTGCGCTGGCCGCGGCCGGCGCCGTACACGCGCAGACGTATCCCGCGCGTCCTGTGCGTATGGTTATTCCGTATTCCGCAGGCGGCGCCACCGACGTGCCCGCGCGATTGATCGCGGCAAAACTCTCCGAGGTCTTCGGTCATCAGGTCATTGTCGATAACCGCCCAGGCGCCGGCAGCGCGCTGGGTTCCGAAATCGTCGCGCGCGCGCAACCCGATGGCCACACCCTGCTGCTCACCGGCACGCCCTTCGCCGTGCTGCCCACGCTCTATCACAAATTACCGTTCGACCCCGCGCGCGATTTTGCCCCCGTAATGCAAGTCGCCTTGACCCCCAACGTGCTCGTGGAGCATCCCTCGCTCGGCGTGTGCTCGACCAAAGAGTTGATCGCTCAGGCGCAATCGCAGCCCGGCAAAATCAACTATGCCTCCGGCGGCGTGGGCGGCGCGACGCATTTATTTGCTTCGCTGTTTTTATCGATGGCCAAAATCAACATGACCCACGTGCCCTACAAAGGCAGCGGCCCAGCGACGGCGGATTTGCTCGGCGGCCATGTCAAAGTGGGGTTACCCGGCATCGCTATCTTCATCCCGCACGCCAAGGCCGGGCGCATGACGGCACTCGCTGTCACCAGCGCTACGCGCGCGCCGCAGATCCCCTACGTGCCCACCATCGCCGAATCCGGCGTGCCGGGCTACGACGCCGCCGTGTGGTTCGGCTTGTTGGCCCCCATGGGCACCAACGCCACGGCGATCAATCGCCTGCACGGCGAGATCGTCAAAGTGCTGCGCATGCCGGAGGTAGAGAACGGTTACCTGATTTCAGGCAATGTGGCGATCACCTCGAGCCCGGAGGCATTCGGCGCGTTTATCAAAAGCGAAATCGCGAAATGGGAACAGGTGGTGCGCGAGGCGAAGATTCAGGGCGAGTAGCGCAGCGCCGAATCCATCAGCCCGGCATCGTCGCTACTATCGACGCCCGCGACTTCACGCCGTCATACCACTGCACCAACCGCGACCGCGAGCCACGCCAGTTTTCATCGGCAAAGCGAAAATCCAGATAGCCACACACGCACGCCACGCCGATCTGGCCGATGCCGAAACGATCACTCCACACCGGCGCTTCAGCTTCCAGCGCATCCAGGCCATTGTTGATTTTGGTGAACTGGCCCTTGATCCAATCGTTCCAGCGAAAGGGTTCCGGCCGCACAAAGGTTTCGTAGCGGCACAACACCGCCGCGTCGAGGATGCCGTCGCACAGCGATTGCAGCCGCAGTGCGTCCCAGCGCGTTGCGTCTGATGGAATGATGTGTTCACCGCTGTGCAGGCTGTCAAGGTACTCGCAGATCACCGATGAATCGTAGAGCACCTTGCCGTCGCTGGTTTCCAGCGCGGGGATTTTCACCAGCGGGTTTTTCACGGCAAGATCAGCGTTGGGGCTGACCGGCGACACCATTGCGGTGATTTCTTCGATGCGCGGCAGCAAGCCGGTTTCGCGCGCGACGATGCGCACCTTGCGGGCGAAGGGGGATGCGGGGTTATGCCATAGACGCATGAGGTTCTCCTCGAAATTTTGTCATGAAACTAATTCTTCCCCGCCAGCAACCGCCCCCACCCCTCCACCGGCGGCGCGATGCCCGCCGCTATCAAACGCCATGGCTGGGTGATCGGATTGGTGATCACGGGTATGCCGAAATCTTCTTCCAGTATCGGTACCGCCGCAAGGCTGCGCCATGCGCCGCCCGCGAGAAACAACGCATCGGCCTTAGGTGCTTTGCGCATGGCTTCGCGGCCCAACTGAAAAGCGAGCTTCACGCCTTCTTCGATGCTCATCGAGAACGCCTGCTTCGCCCACTGCCCGACGCCGGTAATGGTGAGCACTTCAATGCCGGCCTGCGTCAGATACTCCGTTACCAGTTTATTCAGTGGCTCGGACCAGCGACTCGCCACGGCGATGCGTTTGGCGCCGAAGTGCTGGAACGCGGCCAAGGTGGCCTCGGCATGCGCATCCGCCACGGCGCCGGTTTTGCGCGAGGTTTCTGCCAGCAGTTCGAGCACGCGATTGCGACCCAGTTGCGACGCTATCGGGAAGCCCGCGAGCGTGATACTGTTCACACCCTGCTTGGCCAGTTCATCGACGCAGTTCCAGTAACGCTTGCCGATGGCCTCCTGCACGCCTTCGGGGGTGTAGTCGGTGACATCAATCGATGCCGAAATGCGCCGGATGTCAGGCGGCAACAAGGGTTGCGGCTGCGGCAGCGGGTGGAGTTTAGCGCCTACCGGGGTTACGGTGCCGAGGATGTAGCGGGGTTTTGCTGGGTCGGTCATTCTTGACTCCTTGCGTTGAGGTGCAAGAAGCGTGGTGCTGGCACGCGCCCCTCACCCTAACCTCTGCTTTGCTTTAAGTGTTTCCTTATCCCCATAAACGGGGCGAGGGAATCTCTTTGTTAGCGACCTACCGACGCAGCCGCAGATAAATCTCCGGCAGCTTGTTCGGCAGGCTGTTGATGTGGTCGAGCACGAGATAATGCCCCGCGCCGAATATCTGCGGCAGGTATTGATTGGCCATCGTATCCACCGTAATGCAGAACGGATGCACGCCCTTGGCCACGGCCTCTTTCACCGCCATGCGCGTGTCTTCGTGCAAATAGCGGCGGTCGCCGCCGTCGTCGTAGTCTTCCGGGCGACCGTCCGACAGCAGCAGCAGCAGCCGGCGGCGGCTTTCCACGCGCTCGAAGTGTTTGGTGGCGTGGCGGATCGCGGCCCCCATGCGCGTGGCGAGGCGCCCGGACATGCCGCCGATCTGGCTGCGCACGTCGTCGTTGTAGGCTTCGTCGAAATCCTTGATGTTGTAGTAGCTCACGTTGTCGCGGTATTTGGAACAAAACCCGGCGATGGCGTAGTTGTCGCCGACTTCCTCCATGCCCTCCGCGAACAGCAGCACGCCGGCGCGGATGCGATCCACCAGCCGTCCGCCGCCTTCGGGCAGGTGCTGCATGATCGAGGTGGACATATCCGCCAGCAAAATCACCGAGATTTCACGCTGGCGCATTTCACGCCGCCGGTAAATCGCCGGTATCGGCGAGCGGCCGGAAATTTTTTCCGCGACGTATTCCACCACCGCGTTCAAATCGATCTCATCGCCGTCCATCTGCTTGACCTTGGGCGACATGCGCGTGGGCTTTTGCGACTGAATGGCTTTTTTCAAACGCTTTAACGCGCCGGAGTACTGCTTCATCAAGCGATTGGTCTCGGTGGTATTCGATTCACCGAGGCGCTTTTCCTGCACCCAGCTCCAGTTCTTTTTGTAGCGCGATTCGCGGTAATCCCACTCGGGGTACGGCACGCCCTTGTCGGCGGGGCCGCGTCCGGTTTGCTGGCCATCGGGGCGGTTTTCCGCGCGCTTGGCCGAGCCGCTGGTTTCGCCATAGCCCGCGGTTTCCTGCTTTTCGCCGCCGTCCTGCTGGTCGCCGGCTTCGGATTCCTGCGGCGTGTCACTTTCGTCTTCGCCTTGTTCGTCGGGCTGATTCTGCTGCTCGGCGCCCGGCTGGCTTTGCTCGTTTTCGTCCGGGTTGTCCTGGGGATGCGCAACGCGCGTGGCATTCGGTCCACGCCCGGGCAGGTACGCTGCCGTGAAGGCCTCGGGGTCGGTGACACGCGGCAAGGTTTGTTCGGCGAATATCGCGCCGGCGATGCGGTGCGCATCCGCGAGTGTGGCGCTGCTGTCAAACAAGGGCGCAAAACGCGCATCGCGCACCGGGTCCCCCGCAACACCGCGCGCCGCGCGCAAGGCGTCTTCGGCGGTGGCAATGGCCAACTCGTAATAAACCGCGGTCTCGGGATGCCGCGCCGGATTCGAGCGCGCGCTCAATATCAGCCGCTGCAAATAGTTCGGTATCTGCTTTTGCAGCCGCGATTCTATGCGCAGGTCTTCGCACAGATCGAAGATCAACTGAAAACGCATCGCGTCTTCGCCAAAGCGCGTGAAAATCGGCGCCCACGACACCGTATCGCCTTCGGGGAATTCGAGATTCGCATCCTCGAACATCTGGCGCATGGCCGCACGCTCAAACGTGCCGTGGCGCATATGGCCCGCCGCGTGCAGCACCGACAGAATCGCCTCTTCGCGACTGCCCATCACCGCCGGGAAATACAGGCTTTGCCCGTCGGTTTCCATGAAGGGACGGCCCTTCTCCGGCGACCAGGTGCTTTCTTTCAGCTCCATACCTTCGCCGAACCACACTTCCAGCAAGATGCCGAGCAGACGGTTGCGATCCGCCAGTTTGTAGCCCTGCATGTTTTCGAGCAAGAGCGCGAGACTTTCCTCGGATTCCAGGCGGAAATACGCTTCGCCGCGCGTGCGGCCCGACTGCATGATGTCCGCACCGCGCATCGCCCATGCCAGCACCGCCTGCACGCCGAGCAGATTGCGCACGCGTATCGCGCCCGGCAAAAACGTAGCCAGTTGCAGCTTGCGGGATTCGTACAATTCTTCGGCGGGTGTGTTCAGCGCCTCGATCGCGGCTATGCCGCCGCCACGCCCGGAGATTTCCAGCACCGGTGTGGTGAAATACGCGCAGCCGCTATCGACTGAACGCGCGCACCAGGCCAGCCCGATATTCGCCCAGCGCTCCTCGCCCGCGTGCCCCAATGAGCCGAACGCACGCGGCAGGTTCTTCATGAAGCCTTCGATGGCGGGCGACGAATGACGCCAGCGCATGATGGAGAGCGCCTGGCGCGTCCACGGCGACACCACTTCGGCGATTTTTTCCGCCTCGCGGCTGCCGCGCGCAAATGCACGGCCCGCCTCGCGGTCAAAATCAGACAGCGTGCGGCAGGCGTTGATCCAATCGAGCGTTACCGTTTCGCCGTGCGGTCGAATGACCGGCAGCACGGCTTCGATTTCAAACAGTAGCTCGGTATTCGCTTCGCGGATGGCGTCCAGCAGCGTGCGTATGGCGGGAGAAGACACAACCGACGTCGATCCGCGCTTAAACCGCAAAATGCGCGTTGACGATTTCCATCAGCGCTTCGGAAAGCTCCGGATCATCGGTAATCGGGTTGACCATCGCCACCTGGCACGCCACCACCGGGTCCAGCCCCGCGCCGATCATCGACGCGGCGTAGACCAGCGCGCGGGTGGAGGTCGCCTCTTCAAGACCGTGGTCTTTTAAGAGGCGCGCCTTGCGCCCCGCCGCCACCAGTTGCTGCGCCACTTCATGCGACAAACCCGGCACCTCGCTCACCAGAATTTTACGTTCGACTTCCTCGGTGGGGAAATCAAAATTCAGCGCGATAAACCGCTGCTTGGTCGAGGGCTTCAAGTCCTTCAGCACGGTTTGATAGCCGGGGTTGTACGAAATCACCAGCATGAAATCCTCGTGCGCGTCGATCTCCTGGCCCTTTTTTTCAATGGTCAGTTTGCGGCGATGATCGGTCAGCGAGTGAATCACCACGGTAGAATCGGTGCGCGCTTCGACGATTTCGTCGAGATAACAAATTGCGCCAGCCTTCACCGCGCGCGTGAGCGGGCCGTCCTGCCATACCGTCTCCGCGCCTTCCAGCAGAAACCGCCCGACCAGATCGGAACTGGTCAGATCTTCATGGCACGACACGGTCACCAGCGGGCGCTTTAACGCAAACGCCATGTGCTCCAGAAAGCGCGTTTTACCGCAGCCCGTGGGGCCTTTTAACATCACCGGCAAGCGGCGTTTGTAGGCGGCTTCGAACACCGCGACTTCGTTGCCTTGCGGCTCGTAATAAGGCGCGGTTTCGCCTGCTTGCGGCATTTGGACAATATCGTGCTCCACGCCACGCTGGCGTGCGGTTGCGGTCTTCATTGAGTCCCCGGATTGCGGTTGGATTAAAACGAATTGGAACAAAAGGTGAGTGCGAATCTTAACATCCACACCGGCGAGAGACATGGGTGAGGCAAGACCGCGCTCGCAAAAGTCGCCGTAATCTGGAAGCGGCGCGACGCACGGCATCGCGCGCGGGGTTGTGCTGTTCATCCCGCGGGGGCGGGCATAAAACTGCCGCAACCGTCCTGCCTGAAAAAAGGCATCACTTCACGAGCTAACGTAAGTATTTGTTTTTGAACACTTTTTATGCGCCGTCGCAATGAAACTCTACTTTCACCCCGTGTCCACCGTCTGCCGCCCGATCATGCTGCTCGCCGGCAAGGTTAACGAGTCCTTTTACCAACACGTCGGCGGCGGCTACAAGGACGGGAAGTTTTTGGGACTTTAATTTTCGAGCAGACCGCCATGCCGCACATTCGCGGCCTGCATCTCAACGCGTACTGCTGTGTGCTTGCGTGTGCGCTCGCGGCTCAGGTTGATTAAAGCTGGCCGTCACTGGCTACGGCGTACCGCACTTTAAGAATTGCCCGTGCCCCTTGCGCGGTACAGGCTGGCCGTCATGCGCCACGACCACGCCGCGCGAAATCGTGGTGATGGGCCAGCCGCGCACGGTCATGCCTTCGTACGGTGTGTAATCAACGTTATGGTGCAGCATCGCATTGCTGATACGCACTTCGCGTTGCGCGTCCCAGATAGCGATGTCCGCGTCGGCGCCGATGGCGATGGTTCCCTTGCGCGGATACAGGCCGTAGCAGCGCGCGGGGTCGGTGGCGGTTAACGCGACGAAACGGTTCAGCGAGATGCGTCCGCCGTTGACGCCGCCGGAAAACAACAATGGCAGGCGTGTCTTAATGCCGGGTATGCCATTCGGGATGTGGCGAAACGACACTGCCTTGCTGCCGGGTTTCTTGCCGGCGGGATCGTCGTAACGAAACGGCGCGTGATCCGATGAAAACACGTTGAACAGCCCCTCGGCGAGCGCGTTCCAAACCACCTGTTGATTCGCGGCGTCTCGTGGCAGCGGGCTGCACACGCACTTGGCGCCTTCGTAACCCGCAGGGTCTTCCGTGCCAAGATCGTCAGCGGTGAGGTAGAAATATTGCGGACAGGTCTCGGCCAAAACGCGTAAGCCGCGCGCGCGCGCCCAGCGGATCTGCTCGATGGCCTCGGCGCCAGACACGTGCACGATCAGCACCGGCACATCCACCAGCTCGGCCATGCTGATGGCATGGTGCGTGGCTTCGCGCTCCACGACCGAGGGGCGCGAGTGTGCGTGATAACGCGGCGCGGTATGGCCGGCGCGTTCAAGTTGGTCGGTGAGCCATGCGATGCAGTCGGCATTCTCGGCATGGATCATGGTCAGCGCGCCTTCGCGCCGCGCCAGCGCCAGCACTTCCAGCACCTCGCGATCATTGAGTTTCAGGTCGTCGTAGGTCATGTAAATCTTGAACGAGGTGTAGCCTTGGCGGATCAATTCCGGCAGTTCCTCGCGCAACACAGTTTCATTCGGATCGCTGACGATCAGATGAAACGCATAATCGATCAGCGCCTTGCCCGCGGCACGCGCGTGATAATCCTCGACCGCGGCTATCAGCGATTGCCCCTTTTGCTGCGCGGCAAACGGAATCACCGTGGTAGTGCCGCCGCAGGCCGCCGAGCGCGTGCCGCTTTCAAAATCGTCAGCCATGACCAGCCCGTCGGGCATGGGCTGGTCAAGATGGCAATGCGCGTCGACACCACCGGGCAACACCAGCTTGCCGGTGGCGTCGATTTCTTCCGTTGCCGTGCCGTCGATGCGCGCGGCGAGCGCGGTGATGCGGCCATTGGCGATGCCGACATCGCACTGCATCGTGTCGGCGGCGGTGACTACCGTGCCATTGCGCAGGATCAAATCATAGGCGGCCATGGCCGTGACTCCGGGGTGAAAAGCGTTATCAGCGCACGTCGTCGAACAAGCGTCCCCACCCCTTGATGCGCGAGGGCTGCACGCCTGCGATGCGCAGCGAATGCCATAGCGCGGTGCTCACCGTGTCGTACACCGGAATGCCGTGGCGGCGCTCCCATGCGGGAACGAGGTGCGCCGCGTTGAGATTAGTGCAAAACGTGGAAATCGCTTGTGGGCGCGCGGCGGCGACCGTGGCAACCATGCCGTCCAGCTGCGCCGCGGTGACCTCGGAAAACGAAAAGTTATCGCGCAGTTTCAGGTGCTGTTCCGCCACGCAGTCGAATCCCGCGCGGCGGTAGGTGTCAATCACGCGTGCCTGAACCTCGTCCAGATACGGCGTTACCAGCGCCAAGCGCTTGGCATGGGTCAGGCGCATCGCTTCGTTCAACGCGAGTGTCGAGGTGGTGGCGGGGATGTCGGTGGCCTCGGTGATGCGGCGGCATAAACGTTCGTCGGCATCGAATCCGAGCCAGCCGCCGGAAGTGCCGCTCCACGCGACAACATCAACCTTGGCATGCGCCAGCAACATCGCCGCATCGAGAATCTTGGTGTCATCGAACTGCGCGAGCACGTTGGCGTCGAGCGCGATTTCAGTGACCAGAAAGCGCGAGAAATGCGCGGTGATATCCGGCGTGCCGGCGACCATCGCGCTGATCAGTGGCTCGAGCGCCGTGTTGGACGACGGTGTCAACATCCCAAGCAGAGTACGGCTCATGCGTAAGGGCCTTCGTTGAATTGCGTTGCTCCCATTCGGTGGGAATTTCTGTATCGCGTATCGCCTTTCCAAGTGTAATCCATCGCCAGTCCCTTTGCTGCAATGCCGGGACACGCGCCGTATGCACGTCATGCGTGCTTACTCGGTTTGAATTTTCCAGTCGCGTATTATCTTGCCTACGCGCTCAGTCTCGTTTTTGACGAACGCCACGAAATCCACCGGGCTGTTGCTGGTGACAATCGACACGCCAATGTCACCTAGCCTGGTGACGACGTTGCTGTCGCGCATGACGTCAAGCGAGGCTTTGTACAACAGGTTAACCACCGGCGCGGGCGTGCCGGCCGGCGCGAACAGGCCCTGCCACGCCCCCAACACCATGTCATAGCCGCTCTCGCGCATGGTCGGCATATCGGGCAGCACTTTACTGCGCTCTGGCGCGATAATCGCCAGCATGCGCAAGCGGCCCTGTTTGGCAAACGGCAGGGTGGAAGCAACCGTGCTAAAGGTGAACTGCACTTCGTTTGTCATCAGCCCGATCGTGGCCGGGCCGGCGCCGCCTTTATACGCAATTTGGGTCGCCGTGGTGCCCGTCATCGACATAAACATAAGCGCGTCGAGCGTGTTGGGGCCGCTCGGCGCGGCGGCGCCATAGTTGAGTTTGCCGGGATTGGCTTTGAGATGAGCGACTAATTCCTTGACGCTCTTGACCGGGATCGATGGATGCACCAGCAAGGCGCCCGGCACATCGACCAATTGCGTGATGGACACGAGATCTTTTAATGGTCGATACGCAAACTTGGTGTAGTACACCGGATTGATCGCTATGGCGCCGACGTTGCCCAGTAATAAGGTGTAACCGTCGGCATTCGCGCGCACGGCGACCTCTACGCCGATATTGCCGGCAGCCCCCGAGCGGTTGTCGATCACCATTTGTTGTCCAAGCCGCGCGACGTACGCGGGCTGAATAATGCGGGCAACCACATCTGAAGTGCCGCCCGGCGCAAACGGCACCACCAAACGAAATGGCCGATTGGGAAAATCCGCCGCGGCAGCATTGCCGGTCACGGCAAGAAACATCGCGGCGAGCACCTTGGATTGAAAACTCAGAATAAAGGCCTCCTAAATGTTAGGCTGTCGTGCCCATACCTGTGCAATTACGATGCCAAGTTAGCGATGTTTTTTAAGTAATTGTTTTTAAAGAATATTTAAACTTCCCTCTTTTGAGATGATCACTTTTGTCGCGCTACGCACCATGTGCGTGCGCCGTTGGTATCCAAGGCGGTGTCGACGCCCGCCGGGGGGATAGGAATTTCAAACGCCGTTTTTGCATAAGCCCCAATGTGTCCCCGCCCCGTCACTCGCCTTCGCAAAGGCCAAGCCACCCCCTCAGCCTCTAAAACCAAGCCTGCTTACCCCCCATCCTTCACCAACAAATCCACCCACCGCGCGTTAGATGATGGCGGCAAACGCAGATCACGCCCGATTGGCAATCGCCCTCGCCTTCGGTGGTTTCTTGCGGTGGCACGGACACGACCTTTGATCTGAGCTTGGCATTCGCCGCCAGCACGCTATGAAACCGTATCAGATCAGATGCAATCTCGGTCTGGGTATCAGCGCCGCCAGCCGCCGTATGAATTCCATCGGCGTGAGGATGATATGTGTTGTGTCGTTGCGCCACGGCGTCTTCAGCGCGAACGATGCAGTAGGTACTGAAGGCTGCTTGCAGCATGACGCGGCTGCAGCAACTGCGCGCTGGAGTGCTGCGCGCATGGGTGTTTTGAGTGGTGATTGATGTGACTGTTATCATAGACAGCCATATCGCCACACCCCCATTGCAACCGGTACTTTAACGCCAGTGCCATACGCCGGCATCCGTACGCGGTATGCTTCACTATCCCGGGCCCAACGTCGCGCGCCGGATCAGCACTTCGTCGGCGGCTACAAAGACGGCAAGTTATTAGGACTTTGATTTTCCAGGAGACAGCCATGCCGCACATTCGAGGCTTGCATCACAACGCCTACCGCTGCCGCGACTCGGAAGAGACGCGCAAGTTTTACGAGGATTTTCTCGAACTGCCGCTGGCAGACGCCTTTGAAATCACCGAAACCAAGAGCGGACGCAAAACCCGCGTGCTGCACAGCTTTTATCAAATGGACGACGGCTCGTTTCTCGCCTTCTTTGAAGCGCCCGGCCAGCCGTTTGAATTCAAGCAACAACACGATTTTGATTTGCACATCGCACTTGAAGTCGATGAGGCCACGTTGAAACGCATGCTCGATAAAGGCAAAACGTCCGGCATCCACACCCGCGGCATCGCCAACCACGGTTTTTTGCATTCGATTTATTTTCGTGACCCCAACGGCTACGTGATCGAACTCACCGCCAAAATGCCTGGCCACGACGCGGCGCTGGACCCGGCCACCAACGGCGCGCGCGGCAAGCTGGAGCAGTGGCAGAACAGTAAAACGACCGTATAAATTATTCAATAAAAACCAATACTTAAATTAACATCTGAGAGGCAA
>CAWUUY010000171.1:0-13415 GCA_963924885.1 uncultured Burkholderiales bacterium
GAAATGATGCCGGGAAAAGGTGCGCAACTGGCGCGTTCGGCGGGCACCTCCGTGCAGTTGCTGGCGCGCGAGGGCGATTACGCCCAATTGCGTTTGCGTTCTGGCGAGATTCGCAAGGTACACGTGAATTGCCGGGCGACCCTCGGCGAAGTGGGCAACGAAGAACACTCGCTGGAATCCATCGGCAAGGCGGGCCGCGTGCGTTGGCGTGGCGTGCGTCCGACGGTGCGTGGTGTGGCGATGAACCCGATCGACCACCCGCATGGCGGCGGCGAAGGCAGAACGGCGGCCGCGCAGGCGCCGGTCAGTCCCTGGGGCGTCATGTGCAAGGGTTACAAGACTCGCAAGGTCAAGCGCACCAACAGCATGATCGTGCGCCGGCGTAATTCCAAGGCTTCGGCGTAACAGGATAAGGGGTAGACATGGCACGTTCGATCAAGAAAGGCCCGTTTGTAGATCACCACCTGATGAAGAAGGTGGAGACGGCGCGCGCGGCATCTGACAAACGCCCGATTAAGACCTGGTCACGCCGTTCGACGGTGCTGCCGGATTTCATCGGATTGACAATAGCGGTGCATAACGGCAAGCAGCATATCCCGGTATATATCACCGAGAACATGGTGGGGCACAAGTTGGGCGAGTTTTCGCACACGCGGGTTTTCAAGGGCCACTCCAAGGCAGGCGGGGCTACGGCGGACAAGAAATCCTCACCCACGCCGTCCCCGGCCAAATAACCGGCCAAGCAAGCGGAGAATAGTATGCAAACGACGGCAAAACTGCGGGGTGTCAGACTGTCGGCTCAAAAGGGCCGGCTGGTGGCTGACATGATTCGCGGGCAGGCGGTGGAGAACGCGCTCAACATTCTCCAGTTTTCACCCAAAAAGGGTGCAACCATTATTCGCAAGGTGCTCGAGTCTGCGATCGCCAATGCCGAGCACAACGACGGTGCGGATATCGATGAGTTGAAGATCACCAGCATCTTTGTGGAAAAAGGCCCGGTGCTCAAGCGCTTTCATGCGCGCGCGAAGGGCCGTGGCATGCAGGTACTGAAGCATTCCTGCCACATTTATCTGACGCTCGGCGACGGAAGGAACTAGCATGGGTCAAAAAATACATCCGACAGGTTTTCGTCTCGCAGTGACGCGGGATTGGTCGTCGCGTTGGTACGCCAACAGCCGCAACTTCCCCGGCATGCTGCTCGAGGATCTGAAAGTTCGCGAGTATCTCAAGCAGAAACTGTCGCATGCGGCGGTGTCGCGCATCGTCATCGAGCGGCCGGCGAAAAACGCACGTATCACGATTTACAGTGCGCGTCCCGGCGTGGTGATTGGCAAGAAGGGCGAGGATATTGAATCGCTGAAGGCTCAATTGCAGAAAATGCTGCACGTGCCGGTGCATGTCAATATCGAAGAAGTGCGCAAGCCGGAACTGGACGCGCAACTGATCGCGGATTCTATTTCCCAGCAGCTTCAGAAACGCATCATGTTCCGCCGGGCGATGAAGCGCGCCATCACCAATGCCATGCGGCTGGGCGCGCAGGGCATCAAGATCATGAGCGCCGGCCGGTTGAATGGCATTGAAATCGCGCGTACTGAATGGTATCGCGAAGGCCGCGTGCCGCTGCATACGCTGCGCGCCGGCATTCATTACGGTGTAGCCGAAGCCAAAACGACCTATGGTGTAATCGGCATCAAGGTATGGGTCTACCAGGGCGAAATGTTGGGCAAGAACGAACAGCCGGCTGCTGCGCCGGGCGGGGCGCCGTCCGATACCCCGCCGCCGGCAAGAAAACCGCGCAAGCCAGGAGTGAAACGTGCTACAGCCATCCAGACGTAAATACCGTAAAGAACAAAAGGGCCGCAACAAGGGTATTGCGACCCGCGGCGCCAAGGTCAGCTTCGGCGACTTTGGACTGAAAGCGATTGGGCGAGGTCGTTTGACCGCACGCCAGATCGAGGCCGCGCGCCGTGCCATGACGCGTCACATCAAGCGTGGCGGTCGCATCTGGATACGTATATTTCCGGATAAGCCGATTTCACGCAAACCCGCCGAGGTGCGGATGGGTAACGGCAAGGGCAATCCGGAATACTGGGTCGCCGAAATTCAGCCGGGCAAGGTTTTGTATGAAATGGACGGCGTTAACGAGGTTACGGCGAAAGAGGCGTTTCGGTTGGCTGCCGCCAAGCTTCCCATTGCCACTACATTTGTGCACCGTCAGGTCGGAGGTTAAGCGATGAAAGCCAGTGAACTCCGCGGGAAGTCCGCGGACGAGTTAAAACAGGAATTGCAGTCGTTGCTGAAGGCACAGTTTTCGCTGCGCATGCAAAAAGCGACACAGCAGCTTTCCAACACCAGCCAGATTAGCAAGACGCGACGCGATATTTCCCGCGTGCGTACCTTGCTGACTGAAAAAGAAAACGGGTAGAACAGCATGAGTGAAATCGCCAACGCCAACAAGCGTACCCTGACTGGCCGCGTGGTCAGCGACAAAATGGACAAGACCGTCACCGTGGTGGTGGAGCGGCGGGTGAAGCATGAGCTCTACGGAAAATTCATCACGCGCTCCAAGAAATACCATGCCCATGACGAAAAAAACGAGTTTCACGAAGGTGATACCGTGACGATAGAAGAGTGCCGCCCTATCGCCAAGACCAAAGCCTGGCGGGTGATCCACTTGGTCGAAAAGGCACGCACGGTATAGAGTCAAGCGGTAAATATTGTTTGCAAAAGCTCTAAAATAGGTTATAATTAACGGTTTTCACCGCCACGTGCGGATTTGCGTAACGTCTTAATCTTACGCTCGCCGTGGTGATTCAGCCCTTACGGGCTCCAATACTGGCGTGGCGCGCGGACCTTGCAAGTTGGTCTGCTAGCGGCGGCGCCAAGTTGGAGAAGAGTTAAAGCGGGAAGTCAATCATGATTCAGATGCAGTCCATATTGGATGTGGCTGACAACACAGGTGCACGCTCTGTAATGTGCATTAAAGTGTTGGGCGGCTCGAAGCGGCGCTATGCCGGCATAGGTGATGTGATCAAGGTCAGCATCAAGGATGCCGCGCCGCGTGGTCGCGTCAAAAAGGGCGAGGTCTATGATGCCGTGGTGGTGCGTACCGCTAAAGGTGTTCGCCGTTCAGATGGCTCGCTGGTGAAGTTTGATTCGAATGCGGCGGTGCTGCTCAACCAGAAGCTGGAACCGATCGGCACGCGCATTTTCGGACCAGTGACGCGCGAGCTACGTACCGAGCGCTTTATGAAAATCGTGTCATTGGCCCCGGAAGTGATTTAAGGAGCATGATATGAAAAAAATCAAAAAAGGCGATGACGTGGTGGTGATCACGGGGCGCGATAAGGGCAAGAGAGGGGCCGTTCTGAAGCTGGTGAGCGACAGCCATGTGCTGGTCGAGGGCGCGAACAAGGTGAAAAAGCACGAGCGTCCGAATCCCATGAAGAACACTACCGGCGGCATTATCGACAAGGAAATGCCGCTGCATATTTCGAATGTTGCGTTGTACAACCCCGCGACGCAGAAGGCCGACCGTGTAGGCATCAAGGAAATTGACGGCGGCAAGCGTGTGCGGTATTTCAAGTCCAATGGCGAAGTGGTTGACGTATGAGCGAAAAGAAAGAAGACAAGAAGGCCAAGCCGGCGCGCGAACCCAAAAAAGAGTCGAAGGGCGGGGATTCGAAGAGCGAGAAAAAGGCCAAGCCCGCAGCTAAGGATGCCGGGGCAGAAAAGCCTGCGCGCAGAGCCGATGCCAAGCCGTCGGGGCCCTCGCGGTTGAATGCTTTTTACCGCGATACCGTGGTCAAGGATCTGACGCAAAAATTTGGTTATAAAAGTGTGATGCAGGTGCCGCGCATCAACAAGATCGTGCTCAATATGGGCGTAGGCGAAGCGGTGGCGGACAAGAAGATCATGGACAATGCCGTGGCCGACATGACGAAGATCGCCGGGCAAAAGCCGCTGGTCACGAAGTCGCGCAAGGCGATAGCGTCTTTCAAGATTCGCGAAAATTATCCGGTAGGCTGCAAAGTGACGCTGCGCGGCACGCGCATGTATGATTTTCTGGATCGGCTGGTGAATGTGGCCATGCCGCGCATACGCGATTTTCGCGGCATTTCCGGCCGCAGCTTTGACGGCATGGGCAACTACAACATGGGCGTCAAGGAACAGATCATTTTTCCCGAGATCGAGTACGACAAGATTGATGCGATTCGCGGGATGAACATCACGATTTCGACCACGGCTAGCAGCGATGACGAGGCAAAGGCGCTGTTGGTCGCGTTCAAATTTCCATTCAGGAGCTGAGGGATCTTATGGCTAAGAAGTCGGTGATCAATCGCAATGACAAGCGTCGCGAAACGGTGAAAAAGTTCGCTGCCAAGCGCAAGACGCTGCAGGATGCGGCGAACAATCAGTCGTCGTCTCCAGAGGAACGTTACGAGGCGCGCCTGAAGTTGCAAAAATTACCGCGCAATGCAAGTCCGGTGCGGATACGCAACCGTTGCGCACTGACAGGCCGCCCGCGGGGTGTGTTTCGCAAGTTCGGGCTGGCACGCGGGAAATTGCGCGATATCGCGATGCGCGGCGACATTCCCGGTATCATCAAGGCCAGCTGGTAACGAGCTGGTAAGTAAGGTAATCAGTGCAGAAACGTAGGCCGTGAACATGGATGGCGTTCTTGGATACGTAATATTCGAAGTATTCGCAGCTGGTAGGTTATTCAGGACCAGGAAGCAGGAGAAGATGGCATGAGTATGAGTGATCCGGTCGCCGATATGCTGACGCGCATTCGTAATGCGCAGCAGTCGGAGAAACAATCGGTAGCGATGCCGACGAGCAAGCTCAAGGCTGCTATTGCCAAGGTGCTCAAGGACGAGGGCTATATCGAGGACTTCGCCGTTCGCAGTCAGGATGGCAAATCACACTTGGATATCAGTCTCAAGTACTACGCTGGCCGCCCCGTGATCGAGAAGATCGAGCGCGTGAGCCGTCCCGGCCTTCGTATCTACAAGCCGAGCACGCAGATACCAGTGGTAATGAACGGGCTTGGGGTCGCCATCGTGTCGACATCCAAGGGTGTGATGACTGATCGCAAGGCGCGCGGCATGGGCGTCGGTGGCGAAGTCCTTTGCATCGTCGCCTGATCGGAAGCGGAGTAACCTATGTCCAGAGTTGCCAATAATCCCGTGATCATCCCCGACAAGGTGGATGTCACGCTCAATACCGCGGAAATTTCCGTCAAGGGGCCGCTGGGAACATTGTCGCAAAAGTTGTTGCGGAATGTGCTTGTTCAGCGCGTTGAAAATCGCCTTGAATTCAAGGCGAATGAAGAGTCTATCCAAGCCAATGCGATGTCCGGTACGATGCGCGCCCTGGTGTCCAATATGATCACGGGCGTGTCCAAGGGGTTCGAGAAAAAGCTGGCGTTGGTGGGTGTGGGGTATCGCGCCCAGGCGCAGGGCGACAAGCTGAACCTGACGCTGGGTTTTTCGCATCCGGTGGTGCATCAGTTGCCGACGGGTGTGAAGGCGGAAACCCCGACGCAGACCGAGATCATTATCAAGGGGGCGGACCGCCAGCAGGTCGGGCAGGTCGCGGCTGACATACGCGCTTATCGCAGTCCCGAGCCGTACAAGGGCAAGGGTGTGCGTTACGTCGGTGAGCAGATTGTGCTCAAGGAAACCAAGAAGAAGTAGTTGGGGCAATCATGATAGAAAAGAAACAATCGCGGCTGCGCCGCTCGCGTCGTACCCGGGCAAAAATCGCTGAACTCAAGGTGGTACGGCTGACGGTTAATCGTTCGAATACGCATATCTATGCTCAGGTAATAGACGCGTCTGGTGGCAAAGTGCTGGCCAGCGCCTCATCCGCGGAGAAGGCGTTGCGTAACGAATTGAAAAATGGCGGCAACATCAAGGCCGCTGCCATGGTTGGCAAGCTGATCGCAGAGAAGGCGAAAAACGCAGGTGTCGAGACGGTTGCTTTCGACCGTTCGGGGTACCGTTTTCATGGCCGTGTGAAGGCGCTGGCGGAAGCCGCGCGTGAAGGCGGACTCAAGTTCTAGTCTTTTTATAGTCCAGTCTACGATAGACCCGGAATCAGGAAATTTCCATGGCGAAAATGCAAGCTTCAAAAATGCAGACCGGCAACGAAGAGCGTGGCGACGGTCTGCGTGAAAAAATGGTGGCGATCAACCGCGTGACCAAGGTGGTGAAGGGCGGTCGTATTCTCGGTTTTGCCGCGCTGACCGTGGTTGGTGACGGCGATGGCAGCATTGGAATGGGCAAGGGCAAGTCGCGCGAGGTGCCGGTTGCCGTGCAAAAGGCGATGGAAGAGGCGCGCCGCAAGATGGTCAAGGTGCAGTTGAAAAACGGCACGTTGCAACACACTGTGATAGGCCGTCATGGCGCCGCCAAGGTGCTCATGCAGCCGGCGTCCGAGGGCACCGGAATCATCGCGGGCGGTCCGGTGCGCGCGGTTTTGGAAGTGATGGGGGTGACCAATATTCTGGCGAAATGCCAGGGGTCCACCAACCCGTACAACGTGGTGCGCGCGACCATCAATGGTTTGACGAGCATGAATACACCTGCTGAAATTGCCGCCAAACGCGGTAAATCGGTGGAAGAAATCACCGGGTAATTCGGGAAATATTATGGCGGACGTAAAGAAAATCAAGGTAACGCAGATGCGCAGCCTTATCGGCACCAAGCCCGAACACCGTGCATCCGTGCGTGGGTTGGGGTTGCGCCGTATTCGTCATACGGTGGAGGTCATTGATACGCCGGCCAATCGCGGCATGATCAATAAAGTGTCGTATTTGGTCAAAGTTGAAGCTTAAGTTCGAAGGATGATGCAATGCGACTAAACAACATTAAACCGGCCACTGGCTCCAAGCATTCGCGCAAGCGAGTCGGGCGCGGCACGGGCTGCGGATTGGGTAAAACCGCCGGCCGCGGGCACAAGGGTCAAAAAGCGCGCGCGGGCGGTTTTCATAAAGTGGGTTTCGAGGGCGGCCAGATGCCGCTGCATCGCCGTTTGCCGAAGCGCGGGTTCCGCTCGCCAATGGCAGGCGAGACAGCCGAAGTGCGCCTGGGTGATATTCAGAAATTGAGCGCGGACACGATTGATCTGGCCACGTTGAAGCAGGCGGGGCTCGCACATATAGGCGCACTGCGGGCAAAAGTCATTCTTGCGGGATCGATAGAGCGCAAAGTGGCGTTGAAGGGGCTGGGCGTGACTAAGGGCGCGCGCGTGGCCATCGAAAAAGTCGGTGGCAGCGTGGAAATCTCCGCCGCCGACGCGCAAGCGTCATAGCGTAACCAGAGTTAACAGAGGAACGGGCATTGGCCGTTAACGATTCACTGCTGGCGTCGGGAAAACTGGGCGATTTGAAGCGCCGTATTCTGTTTTTGATCGGCGCATTGATCGTGTTCCGCATAGGGTCGTTCATACCCGTGCCGGGCATCGACCAGATGGTGCTCGCGGATCTGTTCAAAGAGCAGCGCGGCGGCGTGCTCGACATGTTCAACATGTTTTCCGGCGGCGCGCTGGAGCGGTTCTCGATTTTCGCGCTGGGAATTATGCCCTATATTTCAGCGTCGATCATCATGCAGTTGATGACCGTGGCTTCGCCCACGCTTGAGGCGCTGAAAAAAGAAGGCGAGTCGGGGCGCCGCAAGATTACGCAGTACACCCGTTATGGCACGGCGGGCTTGGCGGTGTTTCAGAGCATGGCTATCGCCATTGGTTTGGAAAGTCAGCGTGGGCTGGTGCTTGATCCGGGTCTGGCGTTTCGATTGACGGCGATGGTGACGCTGACCACTGGCACCATTTTCCTGATGTGGCTGGGTGAGCAGATTACCGAACGCGGGATTGGCAATGGCATCTCGCTGATAATTTTTGCCGGTATTGCCGCGGGTCTCCCCTCGGCGGTGGGTGGTTCTCTTGAGCTGGTGCGCACGGGGGCCATGTCCATTCCGGTGGCGCTGTTTATCGGCGCGCTGGTGGTCGGTGTGACGGCGTTTGTGTGTTTCGTAGAGCGTGGCCAGCGCAAGATACTGGTGAACTATGCCAAGCGGCAGGTGGGTCGAAAAGTGTATGGCGGGCAAAGTTCGCATCTGCCGTTGAAGCTGAATATGTCCGGTGTCATTCCGCCAATTTTTGCTTCATCAATCATCCTGTTTCCGGCGACCATCGTGGGCTGGTTCGGTGACAGCTCGTCGTCGGGTGTGACATGGGTCAAGGATGTGGCTTCAACGCTGCAACCCGGCCAGCCGATTTACACGGTGATTTACGCGTCGGCGATTATCTTTTTCTGTTTTTTCTACACGGCGCTGGTGTTCAACCCCAAGGAGACCGCGGACAACCTGAAGAAAAGCGGCGCGTTCGTGCCGGGTATACGACCGGGCGATCAGACCGCGCGTCATATTGAAAAGATTACGCTGCGACTGACGCTGGCCGGTGCGATTTACGTGACGCTGGTGTGCCTGTTGCCGGAATTGCTGATTGTGTGGAAGAAAGTGCCGTTTTATTTTGGTGGTACGTCATTGCTGATTATCGTGGTGGTTACGATGGATTTCATGTCGCAGGTTCAGGCCTACATCATGTCTCATCAGTATGAAGGCTTGTTGAAAAAAGCCAACTTCAAGGGTGGAATGTTCCCGACGCGCTAGAATGGCTAAAGAGGAAACCATACAGATGCAGGGAGAGATCGAAGAGATCCTGCCGTATGCAACCTTTAGCGTGAAGCTCGAGAACGGGCACGTTGTATTGGGGCATATCTCCGGAAAGATGGGCATGCACTACATCCGGATACTGCTTGGCGACAAAGTAACAGTGGAATTGACGCCTTACGATTTAATGCGCGGACGCATCGTGTTCCGCGCTAAGTGAAGTAAACGTAGTAATGGATACACCAGGAGCCGGAATATGAAAGTGCAGGCATCGGTAAAACGGATGTGCCGCAACTGTAAGGTTGTGAAACGTAAACGCGTGGTGCGTGTGATTTGTAAAGATCCGCGCCATAAGCAGCGCCAAGGTTGATTTTCATTTAAAAACAAATATTTATATTTGTTATCAGATTAGTGGAGTGATCGCATGGCCCGTATTGGTGGCGTAAATATTCCGAATCATCAGCACGCTGAAATTGCGTTAACAGCGATTTATGGCGTTGGCCGCAGCCGCGCGCGCAAGATTTGCGCTGGCGCGGGTGTCGAGTCCACGCGAAAGATGAAGGATTTGTCCGATACGGACATGGACAAGTTGCGCGAGCAGGTTGCGAAATTCGCGACCGAGGGTGATCTGCGCCGCGAGGTGTCGATGAACATCAAGCGCCTGATGGATTTGGGTACATGGCGCGGCAAGCGGCATCGCGCCGGCCTGCCGGTTCGCGGACAGCGCACACGCACCAACGCGCGCACGCGTAAGGGGCCGCGCAAGGCGGCGGTCAAGTTGCAAAAAGGCACTACGGTTTAAGTCGGGAACGGTCTACGTTATCAGAGGTAGCGATTCATTATGGCAAAAGCAAGTACGCGAGTGCGCAAGAAGGTCAAGAAGAATGTCGCCGAGGGCATTGCCCACGTGCACGCGTCATTCAACAACACGATCGTGACGATTACCGACCGGCAAGGCAACGCGCTGGCGTGGGCGACGTCCGGCAGCAACGGTTTCAAGGGATCGCGCAAATCCACGCCGTTTGCCGCGCAGATCGCCGCCGAGCAGTGCGGCAAGCTCGCGGTGGAATGCGGTGTGAAAAATTTGGAAGTACGTATCAAGGGCCCCGGCCCGGGTCGCGAATCCGCGGTGCGGGCGCTGAATGCCGTGGGTTTTAAAATAACCAGTATTTCGGATGTGACGCCGGTGCCGCATAACGGCTGCCGTCCTCCGAAAAAAAGACGAGTCTAAGGAGATCCCACTGTGGCCAGGAATCTCGATGCGAAGTGCAGGCAGTGTCGCCGTGAGGGCGAAAAGCTGTTCCTCAAGGGCGAAAAGTGTTTTACCGACAAATGTGCGATTGAGCGGCGTAATTATCCGCCAGGCCAGCATGGTCAGAAACAGTCCCGACTGTCGGGCTATGGCGTGCAACTGCGTGAAAAGCAGAAAATCCGCCGTATTTACGGCATGCTCGAGCGTCAATTTCGGTTGTTCTACGCCAAGGCATCCGCCAGCAAGGGCGTGACCGGCGAAGCGCTGTTGCAATTGCTGGAATGTCGTCTGGATACCGTGGCGTTCCGTATGGGCTTTGGTGCCTCGCGCACCGAGGCCCGGCAGATCGTTCGGCATAACTCCATTCTGGTGAACGGCAAGCGCGTCAATATTCCCTCGTACCAGTGCAAGCCTGGCGATGTGATTGAAGTCGCCGTGGCGTCCAAGGCGCAACTGCGCATCAAGGGTGCCGCCGAGGCCGCTGAATCACGTGGTCGCGCGGAATGGGTGGAAGTCGATACCAAAGCATTGAAAGGAACGTTCAAGGCGCGTCCGCAGCGCTCGGAACTGCCGTCCAGCATCAACGAGTCGCTCGTGGTCGAGCTTTACTCCAAGTAATCACGTAACAGCGAAATTAGCGAAGGGGCGCCCCAACCATGTCCAGCACTGCACTTCTGAAGCCTCGTATCATCGACGTTCAGAACCTTTCGACGCACCACGCGCGGCTCACCATGGAGCCGTTCGAGCGCGGCTACGGTCACACGCTCGGCAATGCGCTCCGCCGCACGCTGCTGTCTTCCATGCCGGGTTATGCCGCGACGGAGGTCAGCATTTCTGGCGTTTTGCACGAGTACTCTACAATTGATGGCGTGCAGGAAGATGTCGTTGATATCCTGCTCAATCTCAAGGGCGTGGTGCTGAAGTTGCATAACCGCGACGAAGCGACGTTGACGCTCAAGAAGTCCGGCGAAGGCGTGGTGACTGCCGGTGACATCGAGCAAATGCACGACGTTGAAATCATCAATCCGGATCACGTGATCGCGCGTCTGGCCGCTGGTGGAAAACTTGAATTGCAGATCAAGGTGGAGAAGGGCCGCGGGTATGTCGCCGCCACCAGCCGCAAGGCACTGGAGGAGGAAGGCCGCACCGTCGGCAACATTCTGCTCGACGCGTCGTTCAGCCCGGTGCGTCGCGTGAGTTACTCGGTGGAATCGGCGCGCGTGGAACAGCGTACCGACCTCGACAAACTCATCATGGATATCGAGACCAACGGCGCGATTGATCCGGAAGAAGCCGTGCGTTACGCGGCGCGCATCATGGTCGAGCAGTTGTCGGTATTCGCCGATTTGACCGGCACGCCGGCGCTGATCGAGGAAAAACGCGCAACACAGGTTGATCCGGTGTTGCTGCGTCCGGTGGACGATCTCGAACTCACCGTGCGTTCGGCCAACTGTCTCAAGGCCGAAAACATCTATTACATCGGTGACCTGATCCAGCGTTCGGAAACCGAACTGCTAAAGACCCCGAACCTGGGCCGTAAGTCCCTCAATGAAATCAAGGAAGTTCTGGCTTCACGCGGCCTGACATTGGGCATGAAGTTGGAGAGCTGGCCGCCCGCCGGGCTCGAAAAAGTCTAAGCGGCTGCACGAGAACATCAAGGAATTATCATGCGTCACGGTAACGGATTACGAAAGCTCAATCGCACCAGCAGCCATCGACTGGCGATGCTGCGCAATATGGCGAACTCGCTACTCAAACACGAGGCGATCAAAACCACATTGCCCAAGGCCAAGGAACTGCGCCGCGTGGTCGAGCCTATCATCACCCTCGGTAAATCGCCTTCGCTCGCCAATCGCCGTCTGGCGTTCAATCGCCTGCGCGATCGCGAGAACGTGACCAAGCTGTTTGCGGAAATCGGCCCGCGTTACGCCAAGCGCAATGGCGGTTACCTGCGCATTCTGAAATTCGGATTCCGCAAGGGCGACAATGCGCCGATGGCGTATGTGGAACTGGTGGATCGTCCGGAGACCGCTGTCGCCGCTGCGCAAGCGGATCCCGCTAAGACTGAACCAGCTACGGCGTACTAACGGCATCAGTCTCGGCGGTGTTATGACGCTGCCGCAAAGCCGGCTGGTGGACCTGCATGATCAGGTTACCTCAGCCGATTTTTTTACGACCGCGATATATGTGTAAATATTTTTTTAAACGGTATATTATAATATTAAGATCACGCGAAAGTCATTCACGTTGGTGCGTGTGGGGCCGGTGACCACCAGATCATCGAGCGCATGAAAGAAGCTGTAGCCGTCGTTATTGTTCAGCAGCTCAGCAGCGTGAATATTGTTCTTCGTGGCGCGTGACAATGTATCGGGTGCCAGCACCGCGCCTGCATTGTTCTCCGAGCCATCAATGCCGTCGGTGTCGCAGGCCAATGCGTGTATGTTCGCTGCGCCATCCAGATCCACCGCCAGCGACAGTAAAAACTCCGCGCAGCGTCCGCCACGACCGTCTCCTTTGACCGTCACGGTGCATTCGCCGCCTGAGATCAATGCTACCGGCGCGGGCCAGGGTAACTGGTGTTTCCTCACTTCACGCGCCAGCGCGCCATACACCTTGGCTACTTCGCGTGCCTCGCCCGTCACCGAATCGCCCAGTATCACCGGTCGAATGCCCTGCGATTCAAAAAAAGCTGCTGCCGCCACCAGCGAGCCGTGCGCCGTTGCGATCACCTTGTTTTCGACGCGCGCAAACAAGCGTTCACCGCGCTTGGGTGTTTCGGCAATCTCCCCCGCCGCACCGCGCGTGAGATGCGCCGTGACGGCCGGGGGCGCTGCGATCCCGTAACGCGTGATGATATCGAGTGCATCGCGGTACGTGCTGCTGTCCGGAGCGCAGGGGCCGGAGGCAATGTGCGTCGGCTCATCACCCGTGACGTCGGATATCACCAACGCCACTACCGGCGCGCGACTTGCCGCCGCCAGCCTGCCGCCCTGTATCGCCGACAGGTGTTTGCGCACGACATTCATTTCCTGAATCGGCGCGCCGCACCTCAGCAACTGTTGGGTCAGCGCCTTGATGTCCGTCATTGAAATGCCATCGACGGGCAGCGTCAGCAGACTCGATCCGCCGCCCGACACCAGCACCAGCAGCAGATCGTTGGCTGTCAGCGCTTTCACGCGCCGTAGAATCTCACGCGCCGCTTTTTCGCCCGCCTCGTCAGGCACGGGATGTCCTGCCTCGATCACGGTGATGCGGTTGGTCAACAGGCCGTGCTGGTAGCGCGTGATAACCAGTCCATCGAGTGGTGTGTCCGCCGGCCAGCGCTGCTCCACCGCAAGTGCCATCGACGCCGCAGCCTTGCCCGCGCCCACCACCAGCGTCTTGCCTTTGCGTGATGTCGGCGGGAGGGCAGATGCGCACCCACGATTTTCAGCGGATCGGCGGCGGCCAAGGCCGCCTGAAATCCACCAAGCAGCAGGTCGCGCGGG
>CAWUUY010000172.1:0-3377 GCA_963924885.1 uncultured Burkholderiales bacterium
GCCGTCGGGCGCGGCGCGCGCGGTGAGCTCGGTGGCGAGGATGCCCGCCGCGCCGGCGCGGTTATCTACCACGAACTGCTGGCCCCACGCATCGGTGAGTTTTTTGCTGATGATGCGCGCCACCACATCGCTGGTGCCGCCGGGCGTAAAGCCGACCAGCATGCGCACCGGGCGCGTGGGGTAGTTGACGTCCGCCGCTACCGCGTTTGGGGACAGCGCGGTCGACAGCGGGGCGGAACATAACAGGGATAGGGCGAGTTTGCGTATGCGTCGTGGCACGATGATCTCCATGAATCGTCACGGGAAGTATAGCGCTGGCGGGATTCAGACAAACGGTATGCGATATTTTGATTGAACCTCGCCGCCGCGCGGCATAGCATAGCGGCCTTCGTGATTCTTGGAGTACTACTGTGTGGAATGTAGTGAAAGACAGAAGGTTGGGCATGGGCCGGTTTTGCGTAGACGTCGGCACCGGCGTCCTGGCACTTACGCTGGCCGCGGCGGCGTGCGCGAAGGCGCAGCCCTATCCGACGAAACCAGTGCGTATCATCGTCGCTGCCTCGCCCGGCGGCGGCACCGATTTTGTCGGTCGCGTGCTGGCGCAAAAATTGACCGAGGCTTTGGGGCAACAGGTGATCGTTGAAAACCGTCCCGGCGCGGGCAGCATGCTCGGCTTCGAGGCCGGCATGCGTGCGGCGCCCGATGGTTATACCTTTAATCTGATCACGCCGAGTTTTTCGATCAATCCGAGTCTGTATGCCCTCAAGTTCGACACGGCGAATGATTTCACGCCGGTGATCCGCGTGGCGAGCGGGCCGCTGATCGTGGTGGTGCATCCGTCGGTGCCGGCGAAAAATCTGAAGGAATTCATCGCGCTCGCCAAGGCGAAGCCCGATCAAATCGCCTATGGTTCCAGTGGACAAGGCGGCATCGTGCATCTGGCGAACGCGCAGTTTTTGCACATGGCGGGTGTGCGCATGACGCATGTACCTTACAAGGGCGGCGGCCCCGCGCTGACTGAACTGATCGCGGGCCAGGTGCAACTGGTGTTCGCCACGCCGCAGGCGTCGCTGTCGCAGGTCAAGGCAGGGCGCATCCGCGCATTGGCGGTGACCACCGCCGCGCGCCTGCCTACCGAGCCGGGTATCCCTACTATCGCCGAGGCTGGCGTGCCGGGTTATGAAGTCAACAACTGGCACGCGGTGATCGGCCCCAAAGGCGTGCCGCGCGCCATCGTGGACCGTCTGCACGGCGAGATCGGCAAGGTGATCCGCACCAAAGAGATGGAAGAACGCCTGCGCGGCGACGGCGTGCTGCCCGCGCCCAGTACGCCAGAGGAATTGCAGGAACAAATCCGCCGCGAGATCGTGATGTGGCGTGACGTGGTGAAGGCGGCAGGGATCAAAATCCAGTAACGCACCGGGCGACTTTGCATGAACCATACATCGAGCGCGCCGTCGCCGGTCCCGTTCCGATCAGCGGCGCTGGCCGGGTTGCGTGTGCTCGACCTTGCGCGAGTGCTGGCCGGCCCGAGCTGCGCGCAGACGCTGGCCGATCTGGGCGCCGACGTGGTCAAGGTTGAGCGCCCCGGCGTGGGTGACGACACCCGTCCGTGGGGGCCGCCGTGGCTGCCCGACGAACACGGAGAACCGACCCGCGATTCGACCTATTTCAGCAGCACCAATCGCAACAAGCGCTCCATCGCCATCAACCTGGCGAACGATGCGGGCGCAGCGCTGGTGCGCCGGCTCGCGGGCGAGGCCGATGTGCTGATCGAAAACTACAAGGTCGGTGATCTCGCGCGGCGCGGGCTCGACTATGCGGCGTTGTCCAAGGTGAATCCGCGGCTGGTGTACTGCTCGATCACCGGCTTCGGCCAGACCGGGCCGCTGCGCGAGCGACCGGGCTACGACTATATTTTTCAGGGCGTCGGCGGGTTGATGAGCGTGACCGGGCATCCCGACGGCGTGCCGGGCGGCGGGCCGATGAAAATCGGCGCGTCCATCGTCGATATCTCGACCGGGTTGTACGCGGGCATCGCCATACTCGCCGCGTTACGCGAGCGCGATGCGAGCGGGCTTGGGCAGCACATCGACATGGCGCTGTTCGACACCGTGGCCGCGTTAAGCCCGCATCAGTCGGCGGCTTATTTTCAGACCGGCAAGGTGCCCGCGCGCACCGGCACCTCTTCCGGCGGCATTATGATGCCGTACGAAACATTCCCGTGCGCGGATGGACATCTTATCGTCGCTTGCGGCAACAACACGCAATGGCAATCCTTGTGCGCGGCGCTCGGACGCGACGACCTCGCGCGCGATCCACGCATGGCTACGCCATCCACGCGCCAGATCAACCGCGATTTTGCGCTGGGCGAGTTGCGCATCACGTTCGCACAACACCAAGTCGATGACCTCGCGGCCAAGCTCGATGCAGGCGGCGTACCAAATGGGCGCATCAACGATCTGAAGCAGGTGTTCGAGATGGAGCAGGCGCGCGAACGCGGCCTTAAAGTCGAACTCGAACGCAGCGACGGCACCCGGGTCGCTGCCGTCGGTAATCCGATCCGCTTGAGCGCGACACCCGTGCAATACCGCAACGCCGCGCCGAAGCTCGGCGAGCATGCCGCCGAGGTGCTGGCGGATTGGCTGGGTGCCGGATCGGCGGAGATCGAGCAGTTGCACGCGGCCGGAGCGCTGGGGTAACACCGGCACTGGTAAACTCAACGAGATTCTTGACTACCCGCACTTACCCGTACGACGAACAGAGGACATCACAGAATGAACACAAAAATGTTTGCCGGGATTGCTGCTGTCGGCGCGATGGCCTGCGGCTACGCCGCCAACGCACACGCCCAGCAGAATTACCCCAACCGCCCGTTGCGCGTGGTGGTGTTCCTGCCGCCCGGTGGCGCGGCGGACGTGCTGGCGCGCGTGATGGGACAAAAGCTCGGCGATTTGCTGGGGCAGACGGTGGTGATCGACAACCGCCCCGGCTCGGGCGGCGTGATCGGCACCAACGTCGTCGCCAAGGCCGCGCCCGATGGCTACACCATACTGCACAGCGGCATCACCACCCACGGCATCGGGCCGCACATTTATACCAATCTGCCGTACGATCCGGTGAAGGATTTCACGCCGATTATTCTGTCCGCGACCATGCCGGTGTTCATGATGTCCAACGCGCAGGTGCCGGTGAAATCGGTGAGCGACGTCATCGCGCTCGCCAAATCCAAACCCGCCGCCGTGAGTTGGGGGTCGCCAGGCACCGGCAGCGCGCCGCATCTGGTCGGCGAGATGTTCAAGATCGTTACCGGCATACCAAGCCAGCACATCCCGTACAAAGGCAGCGGCACCGGCGCGCCCGCGCTCGCCGCCGGC
>CAWUUY010000173.1:0-12272 GCA_963924885.1 uncultured Burkholderiales bacterium
TTTTAAAACCCGGTCGATCTGAACGCACAGCCGCTAAATTACCCTTCGTTCAGGCTCATACCTGGATTGGAAAATACTGCAACTTGCTCCTGATCTTCTGGTTCCGCCGGCGGGGTTTCGACGGGCAGGAGCGCCTGTGCCGCCGCCAGTTCCGCGGCAGCGGCCTGGGCACGACGTACTTTATGATACGCCAAGCCGGTACCCGCCGGAATGAGGCGTCCGACGATGACGTTTTCCTTCAAACCACGCAGTTCGTCCCGCTTGCCCATGATGGCCGCTTCGGTCAGCACACGCGTGGTTTCCTGGAACGACGCTGCCGAAATGAACGAATCGGTCGATAGCGATGCCTTGGTAATACCCAGTAGCATGTATTCGAACTGCGACGGTATCTTGCCCTCGCGCTCGGCTTTTTCGTTTTCCTCCAGTACCTCGGCGCGCTCCACCTGCTCGCCCGTGATAAAGCGGGTCTCGCCTTGATCGACGATCATCACGCGCCGCAGCATCTGGCGCACGATCACTTCGATGTGCTTGTCGTTAATCTTCACACCCTGAAGACGGTACACATCCTGTACTTCGTTACAGATATACCGCGCCAGCGCTTCCACGCCGAGCAGCCGCAGAATATCGTGCGGATCGGCTGGCCCATCGACGATCACCTCGCCGCGATTGACAACCTGCCCATCGTGCGCCATCACGTGCTTGTCCTTGGCGATCAGGAACTCGTGTGCAACGCCCTCGAGATCGGTAATCACCAGACGCTGCTTACCCTTGGTGTCCTTGCCGAACGATACGGTACCGGTCACCTCGGCCAACAATCCGGCGTCCTTGGGTGAGCGCGCCTCGAACAGCTCCGCGACTCGCGGCAAACCGCCCGTGATATCTCGCGTTTTCGACGTTTCCTGCGGAATCCGCGCCAGCACCTCGCCCACGCCCACTTGTTGGCCGGAACGCACGGTAATAATGGAGCCGATCTGGAAGGTAATCGCAACCGACACTTCCGAACCCGTCATCTTGATTTCGTTACCGGCTTCGTCAAGCAACTTAACCTGCGGGCGCAGCCCCTTGGATTGCGAACCGCTCTTGCGCTTCGGATCCACCACCACCAGTGTCGATAGCCCGGTCACCTCGTCCACCTGACGCGCCACCGTGGCGCCTTCTTCGACGTTCTCAAAACGCACGCGACCCGCGTATTCGGTAATGATCGGACGCGTATGCGGATCCCACGTGGCAATGACGCGACCAGCCTTGATAGTCTCGCCTTCGCGTACCATCAAAATCGCGCCGTAGGGCACTTTGTGGCGCTCGCGCTCGCGGTTATTATCGTCATGAATCACCACTTCACCATTGCGCGAAATCACCACCAGCTCGTTGCGTGAATTGGTGACATAGCGAATGCCGGAGGCGAAATGCAGCACGCCGGCGGACTTGCTATCGATCTGGCTCACCACCGCTTGCCGCGATGCCGCGCCGCCGATATGGAACGTGCGCATAGTCAACTGCGTGCCGGGCTCGCCGATGGATTGCGCCGCGATCACGCCGACCGCCTCGCCCACGTTAATCAGGGAACCGCGGCCCAGATCGCGTCCATAACACTGCACGCACAGGCCGTGCCGCGTTTCACACGTCAACGGCGTGCGCACCTTTACTTCATCGATGCCCAGCGCCTCGATCGCGTCCACCGCGTCTTCGTCGAGCAGGGCGCCCGCCGTATACTCGGTGGCACTGGACTCCGGGTTGATGATGTCGGCGGCGGCCACGCGGCCCAGAATACGCTCGCGCAACGACTCGACTACCTCACCGCCCTCTACCAGAGCCTTCATCACCACGCCCTGCTCGGTGCCGCAATCGTTCGTGATGACCACCAGATCTTGGGTCACATCCACCAGACGGCGCGTTAGGTAACCGGAGTTCGCGGTCTTCAACGCGGTATCAGCCAAGCCCTTGCGCGCACCGTGCGTCGAAATGAAGTACTGCAACACGTTCAAACCCTCACGGAAGTTCGCCGTGATTGGCGTCTCGATAATCGAGCCGTCCGGTTTGGCCATCAAGCCACGCATACCGGCAAGCTGGCGAATCTGCGCCGCAGAACCACGGGCGCCGGAGTCAGCCATCATGTAAATGGAATTCAGCGACTCCTGCATCACCACCTGACCCTTGGCGTCCTTGCGCTGCGTCCACTCTTTCTTGCGCGCATTCCAGTCCATCACCGGTTCGACGGAAAGCTGCTCCATCATGGCCTTGGCCACTTGATCGCCCGCGCGACCCCAGATATCGACCACCTTGTTGTAGCGCTCGCCTTGCGTCACCAGTCCCGAGGTGTACTGCTTTTCGATTTCCTGAACTTCTTTCTCCGCTTCGCCGATGATCTTATCTTTCTCCGGCGGCACCAGCATATCGTTCACGGCGATCGACAAGCCAGCGCGGGTGGCCATGGTAAAGCCGTTATACATCAGCTTATCGGCAAAAATCACCGTTTCGCGCAAACCACAGCGGCGGAAGCTCGCGTTAATAAGTTTCGAAATTTCCTTCTTTTTCAAAGACTTATTGATGAATTCAAACGGCAGACCTACTGGCAGAATCTCCGACAGCATGGCGCGACCGATAGTCGTGTCATAGCGCGTGATCTTTTCAATCTTTTCGCCATGTTCGTTCAGCGAATATTCCTTGATGCGCACTTTGACCGTAGCGCTGATTTCCGCATGCCCCGTGTGGTACGCGCGCAGAGCTTCGGCCACGTTGGTGAAACAGGAACCTTCACCGCGCGCGCCGATTTTCTGGCGCGTGGTGTAATAAAGTCCCAGCACGATGTCCTGCGACGGCACGATAATCGGCTCGCCGTTGGCGGGCGACAACACGTTATTCGTCGACATCATCAGCGTGCGCGCTTCCATCTGTGCTTCCAACGACAACGGCACGTGGACAGCCATCTGGTCGCCGTCGAAGTCGGCGTTGAACGCCGCGCACACCAGCGGATGCAACTGGATCGCCTTGCCTTCGATCAACACCGGTTCAAACGCCTGAATGCCCAGGCGGTGCAGCGTCGGCGCGCGGTTCAACATCACGGGGTGTTCGCGGATCACCTCTTCCAAAATATCCCAAACAATGGCTTCCTCCGATTCGACCATGCGCTTGGCGGCTTTGATCGTGGTCGCCAGACCCATGACTTCAAGACGGTTGAAAATGAACGGCTTGAACAGTTCAAGCGCCATTTTCTTCGGCAACCCGCATTGATGCAGCTTCAATTGCGGACCCACTACGATAACCGAACGGCCGGAATAATCGACGCGTTTGCCCAGCAGGTTTTGCCGGAAACGGCCACCCTTGCCCTTAATCATGTCAGCCAGCGATTTCAGCGGACGCTTGTTGGCGCCCGTCATCGCCTTGCCGCGGCGGCCGTTGTCGAGCAGCGAATCCACCGCCTCTTGCAGCATACGCTTTTCGTTGCGCACGATGATTTCCGGCGCCTTGAGTTCGAGCAGGCGCTTCAAGCGGTTATTGCGGTTAATCACGCGCCGATACAGATCGTTCAGATCGGATGTCGCAAAGCGACCACCATCCAGCGGCACCAGTGGGCGCAATTCCGGCGGCAGCACCGGCAGCACCTCCATCACCATCCAATCGGGCTTGATGCCGGACTTGTTGAAACCTTCCAGCACTTTCAGCCGTTTGGCAATTTTCTTGATCTTGGTTTCCGAACTGGTCGCGGCAAGATCGGTACGCAGCGTTTCAATTTCACGCTTGATATCGAGGCTGCGCAGCAAATCACGCACACCCTCTGCGCCCATGGCGGCGGAAAAATCGTCGCCGAACTCCTCAGCCTTGGCGAGGTAATCGTCTTCCGTCAGCAATTGGCAGCGCTTCAACGGCGTCATGCCAGGATCGGTCACCACGTAGGCTTCAAAGTACAACACGCGTTCGATATCGCGCAGCGTCATGTCGAGCACCATGCCCAGACGCGACGGCAGCGATTTCAGGAACCAGATATGCGCCACTGGGCTGGCCAGCTCGATATGCGCCATACGCTCGCGGCGGACCTTGGACAGCGTGACCTCAACGCCGCATTTTTCACAGATGACGCCACGATGCTTGAGGCGCTTGTATTTGCCGCACAGACACTCGTAATCCTTGACCGGGCCAAAAATCTTGGCGCAGAACAAACCATCGCGCTCCGGCTTGAACGTACGGTAGTTGATGGTCTCGGGCTTTTTAACTTCGCCGTACGACCACGAACGGATTTTCTCCGGCGACGCGAGGCCGATCTTGATCGCGTCGAACTCTTCTTCCTGCGTGACCTGTTTGAACAAATCCAGTAATGCTTTCATCCGTGACTCCTGTCGAGTTCAGATTATCCTGAAAAAACAAATACTTACGATAATACTCCTGACGCAGCGCCTTGTTTAGTAGCGCTTATGATCCAGATCGATATCAATCGCCAGCGAGCGGATTTCCTTCACCAACACGTTGAACGATTCGGGCATGCCCGCCTCGATCTTGTGCTCGCCCTTGACGATCGATTCGTAGACCTTGCGCCGGCCCTCGGTGTCGTCCGATTTGACGGTGAGCATTTCCTGCAACACATACGCCGCACCGTAGGCCTCGAGCGCCCACACTTCCATTTCGCCGAAACGCTGTCCACCGAACTGCGCCTTGCCGCCCAACGGTTGCTGCGTAACCAAGCTGTAGGGTCCTGTCGAACGCGCATGCATTTTGTCATCCACCAGGTGGTGCAGCTTCAGCATGTGCATGTAGCCGACGGTCACCGGACGCTCAAACGCCTCGCCGGAACGCCCATCGTGCAAGGTCACTTGCGTTTTGGCCGGCGTGAAGCCCACACGAGCGGTATTGGGATCATCGCTCGGATAGGCCAGATCCAGCATCTGGCGTATTTCCGCTTCCGTCGCGCCATCAAACACCGGTGTCGCGAACGGCACGCCTGCGCGCAGATTGGTGGCGAGTTCCGTGATCTCGTCGTCATTCAGGCTGTCGAGATTCTCCGTGCGGCCGCTGGTGTTGTATAGCTTTCCCAGCAGTCCGCGAATATCCGCCACCGCGGCCTGTTTGCGCAGCATTTCGCCGATTCGGATGCCCAAGCCCTTGGCCGCCCAGCCCAAGTGCGTCTCGAGAATCTGCCCCACGTTCATGCGCGACGGCACGCCCAGCGGGTTCAACACGATATCCACCGTGGTGCCGTCAGCCATATAAGGCATGTCTTCGACCGGCGTGATTTTGGACACCACGCCCTTGTTGCCGTGACGGCCCGCCATCTTGTCGCCCGGTTGCAGGCGGCGTTTAACAGCCAGATACACCTTGACCATCTTTTGCACGCCTGGCGGCAGTTCATCACCGCTGGTGAGCTTTTTCTTTTTCTCTTCAAACGCCTTGTCGAAAAGAATCGTGGTCTGCTTGATGCTTTCCTGCAACTGCTCGACTTGCTGCGCGGCCTCTTCGTTGGCCAAACGCACATCGAACCAGTGATGACGGTCGACGTCCTCCAAGTACGCCTTGGTGACCTTGGACCCCTTAGCCAGTTTCTTCGGGCCACCGTTGGCGGTCTTGCCCGTCAGCAAACGCTCCAGACGCTCAAAGGCATCGTTCTCGACGATACGAAACTGGTCGGCCAAATCCTGCTTGTAGCGCTTCAGTTCGTCGTCGATGATCTGCTGCGCACGCTTGTCGCGGTCTATGCCTTCGCGCGTGAACACCTGCACATCGATCACCGTGCCCTGCATGCCCGAGGGCACGCGCAAGGACGTGTCTTTCACGTCGGAGGCTTTTTCGCCGAAGATCGCGCGCAGGAGTTTTTCTTCCGGCGTGAGTTGCGTTTCGCCCTTGGGCGTGACCTTGCCCACCAGCACATCGCCGGCTTCGACTTCGGCACCAATGTAGATAATACCCGACTCATCCAAGCTGCCGAGTTGGCCTTCGGATAGATTGGAAATATCGCGCGTGATCTCTTCCGGCCCAAGCTTGGTATCGCGCGCCACCACCGACAACTCCTCGATGTGAATCGACGTGAAGCGATCATCCGCCACCACGCGCTCGGAAATCAGAATCGAGTCCTCGAAGTTGTAACCGTTCCAGGGCATGAACGCGACCAGCATGTTCTGTCCCAGCGCCAGCTCGCCCTTGTCGGTCGACGCGCCATCGGCTACCACATCACCCTTGGCAATCTTGTCGCCCACCTTCACCAGCGGTCGCTGGTTGATGTTGGTATTCTGGTTGGAACGCTGATACTTGACCAGGTTGTAGATATCCACACCGACTTCGCCTGCGGACGTTTCATCGTCGTTCACACGCACCACGATACGACCGGCATCGACGTAATCCACGGCGCCGCCACGGCGTGCCTGCACCGCCGTGCCGGAATCGACCGCCACCGTGCGCTCAAGACCCGTGCCCACCAGCGGCTTTTCAGCGCGCAAACAAGGCACTGCCTGGCGCTGCATGTTGGAACCCATCAACGCACGGTTGGCGTCATCGTGCTCCAGAAACGGAATCAGCGATGCCGCCACCGACACGGCCTGCGCCGGCGCCACGTCCATGTACTCGATGCGATCCGGCGTCGCCAGCGTAAATTCGTTGTGGTTGCGCGAAGACACTAGTTCATCAACGAAGTGACCATTCTTATCGAGCTCGGCATTCGCCTGCGCGATCATGAACTTGCCTTCCTCGATCGCCGAAAGATAGTCGATCTGGTCGGTCACCTTGCTGTCGATCACCTTGCGATACGGCGTTTCCAGAAAACCGTAATCATTGGTACGCGCATACAGCGCCAATGAGTTAATCAGGCCGATGTTCGGGCCCTCCGGCGTTTCAATCGGGCACACGCGGCCATAATGCGTGGGATGCACGTCGCGCACTTCGAAGCCCGCGCGCTCACGCGTCAATCCGCCCGGTCCCAACGCGGACACGCGGCGCTTGTGCGTAATTTCCGACAGCGGATTCGTTTGGTCCATAAATTGCGACAACTGGCTGGAGCCAAAGAATTCGCGAATCGCCGCCGACACCGGCTTGGCGTTGATCAAATCGTGCGGCATCAGGTTATCCGATTCCGCCTGCGACAGACGCTCCTTGACCGCACGCTCCACGCGCACCAGTCCGGCGCGGAACTGGTTTTCCGCCAGCTCGCCCACCGAACGCACACGGCGATTGCCCAAGTGATCGATATCGTCGATCTCGCCTTTTCCGTTGCGCAGCTCGACCAGAATCTTGATCGAGGCCACGATATCTTCCGGTGACAGCGTGGTGGCGCCGGTCAGCTCGGCACGCCCCATGCGGCGATTGAATTTCATGCGTCCCACCGCCGACAGATCGTAGCGGTCTTCCGAGAAAAACAAACCGTTGAACAAGGACTTGACCGCCTCTTCCGTTGGCGGCTCGCCAGGACGCATCATGCGGTAAATCGCCACCTGCGCGGCTACCTGATCGACGGCCTCGTCGATGCGCAGCGTTTGTGAAATATACGGCCCCTGATCCAGGTCATTGGTGTAGACCGTCTGCACGCTAGCCACATTGGCTTCGCGCAGTTTCGCCAGCAAGGCTTCGGTCATTTCGTCATTGGCGTTGGCAATCACCTCGCCCGTCGTGGTATCCACGACATTAGTCGCCAGCGCACGTCCGATGAAAAAGTCTTCCGGCACGATCATCTGCTTCAGGCCGGATTGCTCCATTTCACGCACGTGGCGCACGGTGATGCGCTTGTCCTTGGCGACGATCACCTTGCCTTTGGAACCAATGTCAAAGCGCGCGGTTTCACCACGCATGCGCTCCGGCACCAGCGCGTATTCGACCGTATCTTTCGAAAAGTAAAAGGTATCGAATACGAAAAATTCCTTCAGTATCTGCTCCGGCGTATAACCCAGCGCCTTCAACAGAATCGTCACCGGCATCTTGCGGCGGCGGTCGACGCGGAAATACAGATAATCCTTCGGATCGTACTCGAAATCGAGCCACGAGCCGCGATACGGAATCACCCGCGCGGAGAACAACAGCTTGCCCGACGAATGCGTCTTGCCGCGGTCGTGTTCGAAAAACACGCCGGGCGAACGGTGCAACTGTGACACGATCACGCGCTCAGTACCGTTGATCACGAACGAGCCCGTGTTCGTCATCAGCGGTATTTCACCCATGTAAACTTCCTGCTCCTTCACCTCTTTCGGCGTGGGCTTGGCTGCTTCCTTATCCATCAGCACCAAACGCACCTTGGCGCGCAGCGGTGCGGCATACGTCAGGCCGCGCTGCTGGCATTCCTTGACGTCAAATGGCGGTGCGCCGAGAACATAACTGACGTATTCGAGGCGCGCGTTCTTGGAGTGACTTTCGATCGGGTAGATCGATTTGAACGCGGCTTGCAGCCCTTCGGGCTTACGTGCTTCGGGCGCCGTGTGCTCCTGCAAAAAAGCCGCAAAAGACGCAATCTGTGTCGCCAGCAAGTACGGCACCGGCAGCACGTTGTCGCGCTTGGCGAAGCTCTTGCGGATACGTTTTTTCTCGGTAAAGGAGTAGGCCATGGTGACTCCGGAGAGAGTTAACTAACTAAAATTTAACTGAACAAAAACGGAACAAAAATCAAACCTGCACGGCGCGAGCAACCACGAAAAATGCGTTACCCCAAATCACAACGCCGGTGGAACAAGGGTGAATACGACCGGCACGTGAGCGCCGGTCGTATCCAATAACCCCATTACTTCATTTCGGCTTTCGCGCCAGCGGCGAGCAAATCCTTGAGGATTTTCTCGGCGTCTGCCTTGGGTATGCCTTCTTTCACGGGCTTCGGTGCGCCATCGACCAGATCCTTGGCTTCTTTCAAGCCCAGGCCGGTGGCGGCACGCACCACCTTAATCACTTCGACTTTCTTCTCGCCCGCGGCTTGGAGCAGCACCGAGAACTCGGTCTTCTCTTCAGCGGCGGCGGCGGGACCAGCGGCAGCCGGGCCAGCCACGGCGACCGCAGCAGCGGCCGAGACACCAAATTTTTCTTCCATCTTCTTGATGCACTCCGACAATTCCAGAACGGTCATGCCGGACACTTTTTCGATCACTTCATCAATTACTGCGCTCATGTCGATCTCCTGAATGTACTAAATGTAAGTATTTGTTTAAAAAAACTTCTAAGCAGCCTGCTTGGCTTTTTGATCGTGTACCGCAGCCAAAGTTCGCACAAATTTGCCCGGCACCTCGTTGAGGGTTTGGACAAACTTGACCACCGGCGCTTGCATGGTGCCGACGAGCTTTGCCAGCAATTCCTGGCGGCTGGGCATGGATGCAAGCGTCGCCACTTGCTTCGGCGACATCATCACGCCCGGCATGGCGCCGGCGGTAATAACCAGCTTCTCGTTGGATTTTGCGTACTCGTGCAACACTTTCGCCACCGCCACCGGATCGGCCGAAATACCATAGGCAAGGGGCCCGCTCATTTTCTCAGCGAGTTCCTTGAACGGCGTATCAGCGACCGCGCGGCGAGCCAGCGTGTTTTTCAACACGCGGAAATACACGCCCGATTCGCGCGCCTTCTTGCGCAAAGCGGTCATGTCTCCGACTGGCAGACTGCGATACTCGGCAAGCACAATAGCCTGGGCCTTCGCCACTTGGGCGCCGATCTCGGCTACGGTTGCCTGTTTCTGCTCCAGATTCAGACTCAAGGTCGTTCTCCTTTTGTTAACAATAGCGATGAAAATAACCACCGCCACCCACGGCGACCTATGATCCAGAAGTCAGACATGAGTATGTTTGACCTGTTTCGGGCACACCGTCTGCGTAGGATCTCAGCGTCCTGCCGCGTGCAACTTAACCGCGACGTTATTCCAAAAATTAAACCTTCAAAGTGCAAGGTTCCTACGGTCTTTGACACCCCGCTGGCGATCCTTTGCCGGCAGCCCAAAGTAATGCCCCGCGCGCAATCACGGATTGCGCGAGGCGACTTGACACTGTTTATGCCTGTTGCTGCGTGAGCGTCGCGTGATCGACGCGCACGCCGGTGCCCATGGTGCTCGACACGGAAATCTTCTTGAGGAAAATGCCCTTGGTGCTCGGCGGACGCGATTTATTGATCGCCTCCACCAGCGCCTTGATATTTTCTTCGAGCGCCTCGACCGTAAACGAGGCGCGGCCTATCGTGCATTGCACGATGCCAGCCTTGTCGGTGCGGTACTGCACCTGGCCCGCCTTGGCGTTTTTCACCGCGCCAGCGACATCCTGCGTCACGGTGCCAACCTTCGGGTTCGGCATCAAGCCGCGCGGACCCAATATCTGGCCCAGCGCACCCACCACGCGCATCGCGTCAGGGGTCGCGATCACCACGTCAAAATCCATTTTCCCCGCCTTGATTTCGGCCGCGAGATCATCAAATCCCACGATGTCAGCACCAGCTTCCTTGGCCTTGATGGCATTGTCGCCTTGCGCAAACACCGCCACGCGCTTGTCCTTGCCCGTGCCTTTGGGCAGCACGATCGCGCCGCGCACGGTTTGATCCGACTTCTTCGCATCGATACCGAGATTGATCGACACGTCGATGGATTCGTTGAACTTCGCGGTTGCGTTTTCCTTAACCGCTTTCAGCGCATCCGTAATCGGGTAGAGCTTTTCGCGATCTACAGTAGCGCGCAACGCCTTGTAACGCTTGGAATCCTTGGCCATGATTAACCCTCCACCACGTCGACGCCCATGCTGCGGGCGCTGCCAGCGATCGTGCGCACCGCCGCTTCGAGATCGGCGGCAGTCAGATCGGGCATTTTTGTCTTGGCGATTTCTTCGGCTTGCTTGCGCGTGATCTTGCCCACCTTGTCGGTGTGCGGCGTTTTGCTGCCCGATTCGATTTTCGCCGCTTTTTTGATGAGGATCGACGCTGGCGTCGTCTTCATCACGAAGGTAAAGCTCTTGTCCTGATATGCGGTAATGACGCAGGGCACCGGCAGACCCGGCTCCAGCTTCTGCGTCGCGGCGTTAAACGCCTTGCAGAATTCCATGATGTTCAAACCGCGCTGACCGAGCGCCGGGCCGATGGGTGGCGAGGGATTCGCCTTACCCGCGGGCACTTGTAACTTGATAAAGCCGACTACCTTTTTTGCCATGACTGCCTCCTTGTGGGTGCAAACGGTTGCTTGCGCAACCTCCCCAAAAACTAGTTTAAAAACAATTACTTACAAAACCCCGTGCCGCCACTATCGATACTAAGCCTTTTCCACCTGACTAAATTCCAGTTCTACCGGCGTCGAGCGCCCGAAAATCGTGACCGACACCCGGAGTTTGCTCTTGTCGTAATTCACGTCCTCGACATTGCCGATAAACTCGACAAACGGGCCGTCTTTCACGCGCACCGACTCGCCCACCTCGAACAGTACCTTGGGACGCGGCTTCTCCACGCCATCTTGTATCTGCTGCAGAATGTTCTGTACTTCTTTTTCAGAGATCGGCGTCGGCTTGGTCGCCGTGCCGCCGATGAACCCGGTGACCTTGGGCGTGTTTTTCACCAGATGCCACGACTGCTCGTCCATCTCCATCTCGACCAGCACATAGCCGGGAAAGAATTTGCGCTCGCTGGTGCTTTTTTGCCCGGATTTCATCTCAACGACTTCTTCGACCGGCACCAGAATCTGGCCAAATTTATCCTGCATGCTCTGCCGCAGAATGCGATCCGCCAGCGCGCGCTGCACGCTTTTTTCAAAGCCGGAGTAGGCGTGTACCACATACCATTTCTTGCTCATGACTCACCCCGGCCGATCAACTTTTTAACGATCCATAACAGGCTCGCGTCCACCAGCCACAAAAACAGCGCCATCACCAACACAAACACAAACACGATGGCCGTGGTCTGCAAGGTTTCCTTGCGAGTAGGCCACACCACCTTGCGGGTTTCGTCCACCGACTCCTGCGCATAGACCCGGAACTGCTGGCCCGACACCGTGTTGAGGAACAGCAATCCGCCGGCCACCATGCCACCCAGCACCGCCAGCACCCGCAAAATCAGCGCCTTGTCGGCGAAGTAGTGAAATGCCGCAATACCCGCAACCGCTAGCAGCACCGCCCCAACAATTTTGATCTTATCAACCATCAATATGAACCGGATGCCGGGCCTTTCGCCAATGACATTCATGCGCCGGGAAACCATCCCGTGTGTTTGCTACCCGATTTCTAAACTGGCAGGCCAGGAGGGTCTCGAACCCCCAACCCTCGGTTTTGGAGACCGATACTCTACCAATTGAGCTATTGGCCTGTACTTAAAAAAACTAAAGATGCATTGCTGGGTTGTTAGCAATGCATCTAATTACTTAACGC
>CAWUUY010000174.1:0-6378 GCA_963924885.1 uncultured Burkholderiales bacterium
GCCTTGATGATGGAGCGCGAGTTTCTCGCGGCCGAGGCTTTGCGCGGGGTTGGCAAAAAACACCTCGCGCAGTTTGGCCAGGCGTTCAATCGGATCAAAGCCGCCATTATCGGCGCGGTGGCAATCCGTCCATTCGTTGTCGCCGGGGGTAAAAATTAGCGGCGCATTGAAGGTCGCGAACATGTCGGAAATTTTGGCGAAATGTTCGTCGCTGCACGGCTTGTTGCCGGGCTTGATGTCGCCGATGTGGATGGTGAACGCAGGGCGCGCGCCATTGATGCGCTCGATCAGGCGACCGAAGCGCTCAAAATCGGCCGGTAGGCTGTACGGCGTGTCTCCCATCGCGGCGAAGCTGAAACGTTGGGCTTGGGCGGGCGCGGTCAGCAACAACAAGCTGAATGCTAATCCGCCGAAAATATGTAAGTATCTATTTTTAAACATTACTTAATCCGAAAACTAATAATTGTGCAAGCGAATTGTTACGGTACGATGACATAGGCCGTGCCGATGTCGCTCCAGCCCCGGGTTGAGGCGTTGTGGGGGATGGGATCAGGCACAATTCAGAACCTTTTACGTGTGCAGGCGCTACCCTTCGATTGCGATTGAAAACCAACACACCATGCCCGCAACGCTACTGACCGAATTGCCCTATCACCCCAACAGCAACGCGCTGTTCGAGACGATTGCCGATTGGCCGTGGGCGGTGCTTCTTGACAGCGGGCGTCACGCGCCCGGCCAGTCGCGCTACGACATTATTTCCGCGCAGCCGTACATCCGGCTGGTGACGCGCGGCCAGATGACGGAGGTGCATGCCGAGGGCGGCGCATTGTCGCGTGATGATCCATTTGAACTGGTGCGGCGGTATCTGGAGATTGACCCGGCGCTGGCGTCGGCGCTGCCTGCGTTGCCGTTTATCGGCGGCGCCATCGGTTACTTTGGTTACGATCTGGCGCGCCGCATAGAGCGCCTGCCCGCGCGCGCGGCGGCGGTCGAGGGTATCCCCGACATGGCCATCGGCATTTACGACTGGGCGGTGGTGGTCGATCATCTCGAACAGCGCAGTTGGCTGGTGGGGCAGGGGCGCGATCCGGAGACGGATATAAAGTGGAGCGCGCTGGTGGCGCGTTTTAGCGCGCCCGCGCGTGAACGCGACCGCGTGCCGTTTCGCGTGATGTCCGCGGTGGCGTCGAGTCATACGCGCGCGTCCTATGGCCGCTCGTTCCGGCGCATCAAGGATTACATTCACGACGGCGATTGTTATCAGGTGAATCTGGCGCAGCGGTTTTCCGCGCAGGCAACGGGGGACCCGTGGCTGGCGTATCAATCGCTGCGCGTGCTGAACCCGGCGCCGTTTTCGGCGTACTTGTCGACGCCGTACGCGCAAATATTGTCGTCTTCACCAGAGCGGTTTTTGCGCTTGGAAGACGGGCACGTGGAAACCAAGCCGATCAAGGGCACACGGCCACGCGCGGGGCACGCGCGGCTCGACGCCGAACTCGCCGAGGCGCTGCGCACCAGCGAAAAGGATCGCGCCGAAAACGTGATGATCGTCGATCTGCTGCGTAACGATCTGTCGAAAAACTGCGCCACGGGATCGGTTAAGGTGCCGCGGCTGTTCGACGTCGAAAGTTACGCCACGGTGCATCACCTGGTGAGCACTGTTACCGGTCAATTGCGCGCCGGGCGCGACGCCATCGACCTGTTGCGCGGTTGCTTTCCCGGCGGCTCGATCACCGGCGCGCCCAAGCTGCGAGCGATGCAGATCATCGACGAGGTGGAGCGCTTCCGACGCGGCGTGTACTGCGGCGCGATTGGTTACATCGGCTTCGATGGTGGCATGGACACCAACATCGCGATACGCACGCTGACGGTATCGCATGGCACGGTGCGTTTCTGGGCCGGCGGCGGCATCATCGCTGATTCGGAAGTGGAGTCCGAATATCAGGAAAGTTTCGAAAAGGCGCGCGCATTGCTGCGTTTGCTGGAGCAAGCGTCCGTGGCCGCGCAGTCGCGCGGCTGACGGCTTGACGACAGGCGGATGGCCTACAATAACCGGGTGATCGCAGCTTTCACTGGACATCAGGTTTATCTCATGAAGAAATCATCTTTCGCCGCCGTGTTGTGCGCGGTGCTGTTTTGTCAGCCCGCCGTTGCGCAGGATGCAAAATCGAAACCCGCGGACAAACCCGCCGCCAAGCCTATGAAGGCGCTGTCGGTAAAGGCCGCGACCGCGCAGGCCGTGACGCTGGCCAATGAAATCAGCGCGGTGGGCACGCTGGTTGCCAACGAGTCCGTGATGATCCGGCCCGAAGTCGCGGGACGGGTGGCGGCGATCTATTTTGCCGAAGGCCAGCCGGTGGCGGCGGGCGCGCGCCTGGCGTCGCTGGACTCGGCGGAGGTTGGCGCACAACTCGAAGCCAGCCGCGCCGATGAGCGCCTGGCCTTGCAGCGCTCGGAGCGTTCGACGGAGCTTTTCAAGAAAAATTTCATCAGCCAGCAGGCGCTCGACGACGCGCGCGAAGCTTGGCGCAAAACGACTGCGCGGCGGCAGGAAGACGAAGCGCGGTTGGCGAAAACCGAATTGCGCGCACCGTTCGCCGGCATGGTGGGCCTGCGTCAGGTCAGCGCGGGAGCGTATTTGCGCGCGGGCGACGACATCGCGCGGCTGGACAAGATCGACGTGATGAAACTGGATTTTCGTATTCCGGAAACGTACCTGGGCAAAATCACGCGCGGCCAGCTGGTGCGTGTGCGTGTCGATGCCTATGCCGACGAGGCGTTTCAGGGCCGCGTGTACGCGGTGGAAACTGCGGTCGATGAAAAAACCCGCACCGTGATGTTACGCGCGCGCGTGCCGAATCCAGGCGCGAAACTCAAGCCCGGCATGTTCGTGCGCGTGGGCCTGCAACTCGACAGCCGCGCCGGCGCGGTGGTGGTGCCGGAGCAGGCCATCAATCCGCGCGGCAACAAGTATTTTCTGTTCAAAGTGGTAGACGGCAAGGCGGACCTGGTGGAGGTCAAGCTCGGCGCGCGGCGTCCGGGCGAAGTGGAAATCACGCAAGGCGTGGCGGCGGGCGAAATGGTGATTACCGAGAACCAGTCGATGTTGCAGCCGGGCATGCCAGTAAACATTGTGGCGGATAAGCCGCCAGCCAAGCCGGTTGTTTCGACGCCGCAACCGCAATCAAAGTAAGTATTTGTTTTTAAAAAATATTTATAGGTGGCACGGAATGTTCCTTCCTGAGCTTTCAATTCGTCGTCCAGTGTTGGCCACGGTGATGAGCTTGGTCATCGTGCTGCTCGGCATCATCGCCTTCATGCGCTTATCCGTGCGTGAGTATCCCAAGATCGATACGCCGGTGGTGTCGGTGCGCACGGTGTATACCGGCGCGTCGGCGCAGGTGATCGAATCGCAGATCACGCAGCCGCTGGAAGATTCGCTTTCCGGCATCGAGGGCGTGCGCACCATCAAATCGGTGTCGCGCGAGGAGGTGTCGCAGATCACGGTGGAGTTCGTCCCGGAGCGCAACGTGGATTCGGCGGCGAACGACGTGCGCGACCGCGTGGCGCGGGTGCGCGCGCGGCTGCCGGAGGACACGCAGGAGTCGGTGGTGTCCAAGATCGAGGCTGATGCGCAGGCGATCATCTGGCTGGCGTTTTACAGCGACCAGCGCGACGCCTTGTTCATCACCGATTACGCTGACCGTTACGTGGCCGATACGCTGAAATCACTGCCGGGCGTAGCCTCCGTGATTATCGGCGGCGAGCGCAAGTACGCGATGCGCATCTGGATCGACCGCGACCGGCTCGCTGGTTTCGGGCTGACGCCGCTGGATGTGGAGATCGCCTTGCGCCGGCAGAACATCGAAGTGCCCTCCGGGCGCATCGAAAGCAAAAAGCGCGAGTTCACGGTGTTGACCGAAACCGACATGCGCACGCCGGAGCAGTTCAACGATCTGATCGTCACCGAGGTGCGCGGTTATCCGGTCAGGTTAAAGGACATCGGGCGTGCCGAGCTGGGTGCGGTGGACGACCGCAACATCGTGCGCGTGAACGGAAAGACGGCAGTGGGCTTGGGCATCGTCAAGCAATCCACCGCCAACACGCTGGGCGTGGCGCAGGCGGTGAAGGCGCAGTTGCCGCGCATCCAGGCCGCACTGCCCGCGGGCGTGGAGGTGTTCGTGGCGTTTGATTCGTCGCTGTTTATCGAGGCATCGATCAACGCGGTGTACCGCACCATTGTCGAGGCGATGATTTTGGTGACGCTGGTGATCTTTTTGTTCCTGCGCTCATTCCGCTCCACGCTGATTCCATTTGTCACCATTCCGGTGTCGCTGATTGGGGCGTGTTTCTTTTTGTGGATGTTTGGTTTCACGCTCAACATTCTGACCTTGCTCGGCATTGTGCTGGCGATAGGCCTGGTGGTGGACGACGCTATTGTGGTAATGGAAAACATCCATCGCCATATCGAGGGAGGTATGTCACCGTTCAAGGCGGCGATCAAGGGCAGCCGCGAGATTGCGTTCGCGGTGGTGGCAATGACGGTGACGCTGGCGGCGGTGTTCGTGCCGCTGGTGTTCGCCACCGGCAATACCGGCAAGCTTTTCACCGAATTCGCGCTGACAGTGGCGGTGGCGGTGCTTGTGTCGGGCTTTGTGTCGCTCACGCTGACGCCGATGATGTGCGCGCTGCTGTTAAGGCCGCAGGCGCGGCACGGCGCCGTGTACAACGCCACCGAGCAGTTTTTTGCCTGGATGAACAATACCTACCGGCGTTCGCTGCGCTGGGTGTTGCGCCATCGCTGGCCGGTGGTGATTGCTTACGTGCTGATTCTGGCGGCGATGGCGGGCTTGTCGCAGATGCTCAAATCCGAGCTGGCGCCGCTGGAAGACCGTGGTTTTATTTTCGGCGTGATGTTGGCGCCGGAAGGCGCAACGGTGGAATTTACCGACAGCTACGCGCGCATCTGGGAAACCATTTACAAGGATGTGCCGGAAATTACCAGCTACTTCGTGGCGGTGGCGCCGGGGCTGGAGAAACCCAATCCGGTGAATCTCGCGTTTTCATTTGTGCGCCTGAAACCATGGGACGAGCGTAAGCGCAGTCAGATCGATATTTCCGGGGAAGTCGGCCCCAAAATGTTCAGCATGATGCCGGGCGTGATGGCGTTCGCCAACAATCCGCCGTCGCTGGGGCAGAATTTCCGCAATCAGCCGGTGCAGTTCGTGGTGCAGGGCACGTCATATGAAGAGTTGGATAAGCTCACGCAAAAACTGCTGGCGCGCGCGCGCAAGAATCCCAAGCTGCTGAATGTCGATAGCGATCTCAAGCTGAACAAGCCGCAGTTGGCCATCAACGTGGATCGAGAAAAAGTGGCGGCGGTGGGCGCGGAGGTGGATGCCATCGGCCGCACGCTCGAAACCCTGCTGGGTGGACGGCAGGTGACACGCTTCAAGCGCGAGGGTAAGCAGTACGACGTGATTGTGCGGCTGGAGAGCAAGGATCGCACGCAGCCCACCGATTTGACCGCGATTTACGTACGTGCGCGCGACGGGCAACTGGTGCAGTTGTCGAACCTGGTGCAGTTGCGCGAAACCGTGGCGCCGAAGGAACTCAATCACTTCAATCGCCTGCGCGCGGTGATTATTTCCGCCAGCCTTGCGCCGGATTACACGCTGGACGAGGCGCTGACGTTTCTGGAGACGGCGGGACGCGAGGAGCTGGGGCAGTCCGCGCAGACCACGCTCGACGGCGAATCGCGCGAGTATCGTGAATCGGGTCAGCAGTTGCTGATGATTTTCGTGCTGGCATTAGCTTTCATTTATCTCGTGCTGGCCGCGCAGTTCGAGAGCTTTGTGTCGCCGTTCATCATCATGCTCACTGTGCCGCTGGCGATGACCGGCGCGCTGGCGGCGCTGTTGCTGCTATCGCATTTTTATGGCGCGGGTGGCACACTCAATGTGTACAGCAAGGTTGGCCTCATTATGCTGGTGGGGCTGATTACCAAGCACGGCATCTTGATCGTGGAGTTTGCCAACCAGTTGATGGCGCAGGGCCGCGATAAATTTGAAGCGGTGACCGAGGCCGCCTCGCTGCGGCTGCGCCCGATCTTGATGACCACCGGCGCGATGGTGCTGGGCGCAGTGCCGCTGGCAATAGCGACCGGCGCGGGCGCCGAAGCGCGCCGCCCCATCGGCTGGGTGATCGTCGGCGGGCTGGTGTTTGGTACGGTACTCACACTATATGTGATTCCGGTGGCGTACACGCTGCTGACCGGGCAATATCGCCGCGCACGGGATGATTCCGACGCGGAGGCCGCCGCGGCGGCTGCCCAAGGTTAGTCTATCGATGCGCTTAAGACGCGCCTGTCGTCTCGTC
>CAWUUY010000175.1:0-8607 GCA_963924885.1 uncultured Burkholderiales bacterium
TCCCGCCTTCGCGGGAACGACAGTGGAAGTATTGTTTACTTTGCAGCCAGCCGCGTGGCGTCCAGTATCGGCGCCACCGATGTTTGATTTTCCAGTTTCGCCACTAACGCCACCAGTTGCCCGCACGCAGATGCACCCAGCAAATCAGCGGCGAGATCATTAAATTTACCGATGGCCTGATCCCACCCGCTATCCGACACATCATCGGCAAGGCTGCGCCGGTATTCCGCCACCACGGTTTTGCCATTTTTCAAGGTGGCAGTCAGTCGGCAGCAGCGTGTCTCCGGCGCGAGTTCGTCGAATTCGTCGGGCATTTCCAGTTTGATGCGGCTCATCAGGGCGAGCACGTCGCTGTCTTTGTAACGCCCGCTGTCCATCATCTTCGGCTTGATGGTGCCATCGAGCAGCGCCATCGCCACGGTGCAGGGCAGGGAGTGGTCGGCGGTTTCGCGAGTTTCGGGTTTCCAGATGTCCGGCAGATCCATCCAGCGCGCGAAGGCCCGGCGGATGGATTCGATTTTGAGCGATTGAATATCGGCGACATTGACCATGGCGCGCAACTTTTGCGCGGTGAACACCGGCACCTGGCAATTAAAGCGCGTGGGAAACGATTTAATCATCGTTTGTTGCAGGGCGAAGGTGTGATTATTGAACGTGGCGGGTATGGGTACGACAAACGTCTTGCCGTCCATCAACTGATTCCAGAAACCGTATTTGCCTTCGAACACGCCGTCGGGGCCGGTCATACCTTCGCGCGCGAGGTAGGTCGCGTTGACACCGGCGCGAGCGCCCTGCGGGCCGGCCATGCCTTTCCACATCGACAGCGTGCCGGTGCGTGTTTGATTGAGTGCGATATTGGGAATCACCGCCAGCGACACCGCATGCGCTATTTGTAGCGGCGACAGATTCAATAACCGCGCGCAGCCCAGCGCGGCGCCGAGCGCCACCACCGGCGTTTGATCCCAGCCGTGATGGTTATACGGCACCACTTCAACAAAACGACACTGCACTTCGTAGCTGATCGCCATGGCAAGCAGCAGATCCTTGCCGCCGAGATTTTCCGCTTCGGCCACCGCGAGTATGGCGGGCAGCGCATCAGCCGGGTGACTCACGGCGGACATCACATAGGTGTCGCTCATGTCGAGGCAGCGTACCATCGCCGAATTGACGAACGCCGCCATGTCGGGCGTGGTGGCGAGGAGCAAGCCGACGATGCGCGCAGCGGGGCCGCCCGCCACCGGCTGTGCAAGCCTGCGCACGATGCGCACGGGTTCCATGTCGAAGGCCGCGAGGCTCACGGCCAAAGTGCTGAGGATGCGCGCCTTGGCGGCTTCGAGTGCCTTTGTGCTCAGGTCGTCGTAACGCAGGCGCGTGGCAAACTCGATCAGGCGCGCAGTGGTAGCATCCATATAACTATTTGTTTTTAAACATTTTTTTGATATCTTGAATTGCCTGCCAGACGCGATGTGGGGTGTACGGCATATCCAGATGCGTGATGCCGAGCGGGCGCAGCGCATCGACCATGGCGTTGACCAGCACCGGCAGCGAGCCGCTGCATCCGGCTTCACCCACGCCTTTGGCGCCGAGCGCGTTGGCGGTGGTGGTGACGGGGTGATCGTGGATGGCAATGTCACGCAGCAGATTCGCGCGCGGCATGGTGTAGTCCATGAAGCTGCCGGTGAGCAATTGTCCGGTGGCCGAATCGTACACCGCTTGTTCGCAGAACGCCTGGCCCGCGCCCTGCACCACGCCGCCATGCACTTGCCCTGCAACCAGCGTGTGATTCAGCACGTTACCGAGATCATCCACCGCGACATATTTTTCTATGGTGGCCGCGCCGGTTTCCGGATCGACTTCGACTTCGGCGACATGACAGCCGTTGGGGTAGGTTGCGCCGATGAGCGCTTCGGCAGTCGTGTTTAGTGGATGGGGTTTGCTCGCACCGAGTTCCGCCGCCAGTTCCATGAATCCGATCGAGCGGTCGCCCGCGTGATAACGGCCTTCGCTGTAGCGAATGTCGGATTCGGCGCGCCCGAGTTTTTTCGCAGCATGCGTTTTCGCCACCTCGATCAGTTTCTGGCCCAGCAGGTGAAACACGCTGCCGGTGCCCAGTGCCCCGCGCGAGCCGCCGGTGCCGTTGCCGATCAGATCGGCCGCCGGCGGAGTGGGGTGAAAGCGAATGTGCGTCGGAGCAATGCCCAGCGCGTCCGCGACGATTTGCGGAAACACGGTTTCGTGGCCCTGACCCGACGCCTGCGTCACGGCGAACAAGGTCATCGTGCCGTCAGGCGCGAATTCCACCGACACCTGATCCTTGCCACTGCCACCGCCGCCGGCTTCAAGATAGGTGGCGATGCCGATGCCGCGTAGTTTGCCCGCGGCTTTGGCGGCGGCACGGCGTTGTTCAAAGCCCGCGTAGTCGGCGTGTTTAAGTCCGTCGTTCATCACAGCTTCAAAATCGCCGGAGTCATACACCGTGCCGTTGGCGGTTTTGTAGGGCATGGCGGAAGGCGGTATGAAATTTCGGCGGCGCAGGGCGATGGGATCAAGGCCGTGTTCGTGCGCCGCGTGATCGACCAGCCGCTCGATGGCATAGGCGATATCGGGCCGGCCCGCGCCGCGGTACGCCGACACCGGCACGGTGTTGGTGAAGATCAGCCGCGAGCGCACGTAAATCGCCGGAATTTTATACACGCCGCCGGCGGTGACGGTGACGTTGCGCGTGGCGATAAAGGAGCCGAAGCCGCCCGCGTAGGCGCCCATGTCGCAGCGGTCGTCAAAGCGAATCGCGAGCATATTGCCGTCGTCGTCGAGCGCGAGTTCGCCGGCGAGCGACAGCGCGCGGCCATGAAAATCGCTGATGAAGGTTTCGCCGCGGGTGGCCACCCATTTCACCGCGCGTTGTAATTTCTTCGCGGCAAACATCAAGGCGAAGTTTTCCGGATATGCCGGGCCGCGCACGCCGAAGCTGCCGCCGACATCCTGCACCACCAGGTCGATCTTGTTCTTGTCCAGCCCGCTGACATGCATGAGCTGCGCGCGCATGCCGCCCTGGCCTTGCAGCAGCGTGTGCATTTGGCAAACGCCGCTGGCGGGATCAAAAGCCACCAGCAGCGCGCGCGGCTCCATCGCGTTGCCGGCGAGACGCTGGCTTTCGGCGGTGACCTTGCTGGTGTATTTGGCTTTTGCAAACGCCGCCGCCACGGCCTGCTCGTCACCGGATTCAAAATCAAACGCGAGATTGCCGGGCACATCGGCATGCACCAGCGGCGCGCCGGGTTTGATCGCCTCATCGGCGTTGGTGACGCAGGGCAGATCGCGGTATTCAACATCGATCAAATCGCGCGCGTCTTCCGCGTTGGCGGCGGTATCGGCGATCACCATCGCCACGCATTCGCCGACGTAGTGAACCTGCTTCATCGCCAGCACCGGAAAAAACGGTTTTTGCATCGCCATGCCGCCGCGTCCCGGAAAACCCACCGGGTTGGGCAACGATTTGAAGCCGGCTTCGGCAATGTCGGCACTGGTGTACACGGCAACCACGCCCGGATGCGCCAGCGCCCTGCGGGTATCGATGCGCACAATGTCGGCCTGCGCGCGGTCGGCGCGCAGGAACACCGTGTGCAACTGGTTCGGCAGATTGCAGTCCGAGGTATAGCGGCCTTGCCCGGTAATGAGGCGCAAATCTTCGCGGCGTGTCATGGGTTTACCTTGTAATGAACGTAGCAGGATTTTCGCATGGATTTTTGCGCGGGCGCAGTTCATATTGCGTGGCGGATTGTGGCAATGCGGCGCGGCGCGTGATGTAATACAAAAGAGAGTCCGACCGTCGTCAGTGCTTACCGGCACGCCGCTGGTCATCGTCAATCGATTGAACGTATTCAAGCGCAAAAACATCGCACTTGCCGAAGCCCGGTTCGTGGTGGATACGATTGCGCTGGTGCGAACCGAGTTGGCGAAATGGGCGAACGTTATCAAGATTGCGGGCATTAAACCAGATTAAAAAATTGCCATGGATGCCGCCATAAATAATATTTTAAAAACAAATGCTTACGATAAAACCACCGAGCGGCTGGTGGCGTTTGCCGAGCGAGCCTCTTATGACACGCTGACGCCGGAGGTGGTGCATGCGGTGAAGCTGCGTGTGATCGACACCTTCGGTAGCGCGCTGGCCGTGTTCGACAACCCCACCAGCGTGATGGCGCACAAGGTCGCCGCGCGCAGCCGGGGTGACAACCCTGCCACCGTGTGGGGCAGCACGATCAAGACCACGCCGGAGATGGCGGCGTTTACCAACGGCGTGATGACGCGGTTGCTGGATATCAGCGACACCTATCTCGGCAAAAGCCGCGGCCACCCAAGCGATATGAATGCGGGGATTATTGCGGTGGCGGAGAGCATCCACGCCGACGGCCAAGCGCTGATGAACGCGATTACGCTGGCCTACGATGTGTATTGCAGTTTCTGCGACGCGATTGATGTCAACGCCAAGGGCTGGGATCAGCCGGTTTATGGCGTGCTGGGCTGCGTGCTGGGCGTGGGCAAGCTGCTTAAACTGAATCACGATCAGTTGGCTAATGCGGTGTCGCTGGCACTCGCGCCCAACATGGCGCTGGCGCAGGCGCGACGCGGGCATCTATCCAACTGGAAGGGGTGCGCGGGCGCCAACGCTTCGCGCAATGCGGTGTTTGCGGCGCTGCTGGCGCAGGACGGATTCACCGGGCCGCAAGCGGTGTTCGAGGGCGACGGCGGCTTGTGGCAGGTGATCGGGCATCACGAGTGGCCGCTGCCGGAGCAAAAACATTTGATTACCGAAACGCATCTGAAGTGCCTGCCGATTTGTTATCACGGCCAGGCCTCGGTGTTCGCGGCGCTGGAACTGCGTGGTCGGTTTGCCCTAGAGGAGATCGACGACATCACGGTCGATACCTACGGCGCGTCGGTGATGATGATGGGCAATGAACCCTCGCGCTGGGCGCCCGCCACGCGCGAAACTGCCGACCACAGCATGCCCTACGTGGTGGCCAGCGCGCTGCTGGATGGCGCGGTGACCGATGCCTCGTTCTCCGACGCGCGCCTCTCCGATCCAGGGTTGCGCGCGCTGATGGGGAAGGTGAAAGTGCGGCGCGATGAACGGCTGGACGCGGCCTATCCCGAAGGCGCTCCAGGTCGTGTCACCGTGCGCACAAAATCCGGCGTGACGCACGTCAAGGAAGTGATCTACCCGCTGGGGCATTTCAAGAACCCGCTAAACGATAAACAGGTGGCGGACAAGTTTCATGAGATGACGGCCGGGCGGTTGCCTGAAAAGCAGCGTAAGAAAGTGCTGGAGATGTTGAGGCAACTAGAGCGGGTTACGGATGTGGCTACCGTGATTCAAAATCTGTCGGTATAGGAGTACGTAGGGTGGGCACGTTTTTGTGCCCAAGCGAACAATGTGGGACGTGGGCACGCTGCGCTTTGCCCACCCTACGATGATTTGGAAATGCAACATCGAGGTAATGTGAGTGATCGAATTCCAAGAAATCAACTACGAAGCGGTAACCGTTGGCGAGGAATTTTCGTCCGATCCGTTCCTGATTAAACCCGAGGACGTGGAGACGTTTGCGTTTGCGGTGGACGACCACGACCCGTGGTATTTCGAGGACTCTCCTTTCGCTGGAAAAATCACCCACCCGGTGCTAATGGGTAATCAGGCGTTGTTCATGCGGCATAACAAATACATTATTCCCGCCGGCCTGCACGCCAAGATGCAGTATGAATTCGTCGAGCCGATACGTGTGGGCATGCGCGTGCGTTCGCGCGGCAAGGTGATCGACAAATACGAAAAGCGCGGACGGTATTACATGGTGACCGCGTTCGACACACGCGACGAAGACACTGGCACGGTGCTGGTGCGCGGGCAATTTACGCAAATGCTGTTCCCGAAATCAGGAGTGCATGAAGATGCCTGCAAGCGTTGATTTACTGGCGACGGGTCGTGAACTCCAGCCACTGAAAAAAACCATTTCCCAGCGCCAGATCGATTGTTATTCCGGCGTGCGGCCCAAATCAATCCACACCGATGTCGAGTGGGCCAAGGCGAAGGGCTTTCCCGCGCCGCTGGCGCAGGCGCTGATGTCCACCGCCTATGTGTCGCAGATGATGTTGAGCTGGCTGGGCGCGGGGTTTATTCGTGGCGGCAAAATTTCCGCGTCGTTTATCAAACCCGTTATCGTCGGAGACACGCTGACGGCGCGCGCGGTGATTAAAAGCTGCGAGGATATTGGCGGACGACCGCATGTCACAGTGGAATGCTGGTGCGAAAATCAGCATGGCGTGAAAACGCTGGTGGGGTCGGCGAGTGGGTTTGCCGATCAGTTGCGCAATTGAAAAGCGTTTCCCAAAAACAACATGAATGCCTCCATGTCCGTAACAGACTTACCCAACATCACCCCACTCATGGCGCCCAAAAGCATCGCGCTCGTCGGCGCCACCGATCACCCCACATCCTTCGGCGGACGGGTGTTTCAGCAAATGACTGGCTTTGGTTTCCTCGGCAACATTTATCCGGTGAATCCGCGCCTGAAAGAGATCAATGGCCTGAAGTGCTATCCCGGCGTGAAGGATCTACCCGAAACGCCCGACCACGTTGGGCTGGTGGTGTCGAGTGAGCGCGTGTTTGATGTGCTGGCGGATTGCGCGGCTATCGGTGTGCGTTATGCCACGGTGTTTAGCGGCGGCTTTGCTGAATCCGGCACGGATGAAGGGCGCGCGCGCCAGCAGCGGCTGATTGAATTCGGCAAGGCCCACAACATTCGTTTCATGGGGCCCAACTGCAACGGCATCGTGAATTTCATCGACCGCTTTGCGATGACCTCCACCGCCGCGATTCGCGACGCGCACGCCAAGGCGGGTGATATTGGCGTGGTGAGCCACAGCGGCGGGCTGGGCCAGATCAATGTGATGTGGCGCGCGATGGAGCATGGGCTGGGCATCAGCTACGAAGCCAGTTGCGGTAACGAGGCCGATATCGACACGCTGGATTTCGCGCGCTTCATGCTGCACTCCGACACCACCAACGTGGTGCTGCTGGCGATCGAAGGTATCAAGAGCGGCGAGAAATTCCGCCGCCTTGCGCAGGAAGCCGCCGAGCTGGAAAAGCCGCTGGTGATCCTCAAAATCGGCTCCACCGAAGCGGGCACGCGCGCGGCGGCCTCGCACACCGGCACCATCGCGGGCGACAACGACATCATCAAGGCAGTGTGCCGCCAGTATGGGTTGATCCAGGTGAACGAGTGCAACGAGCTGTACGAAACCGCCGTGTTTCTGCGCAAACGGCAATGGCCCAAGGGGCGCGGCCTCGCGGCGGTGGCGCCCACGGGCGGCAACATCGTAAATCTTGCCGACGCGGGCGCGATTTTTGATTTGCAATGGAATCCGTTCACCGCCGAGACGCAAGAGGCCTTGGGTAAACTGATGCCGGGCTACGGCAAGGTGGGCAACCCGACCGATCTCACGTCGGCCGCCACCGGCGATCAGGATTTTTATCGCAAGGCGCTGACTACGATTGCCGCCGACCCCGGCGTGGACGTGATGATTCCCATCGTGCCGTCGCCCAGCAAAAAGAATCTGCTGCAAACAGTGGAGATCATGAATCAGTGCGGCAAGCAGACCGCGATGCTGTGGGTGGGCGGCTGCGTGGATGAAAGGGATTTCCGCGCGCGTGATCTCATCAGCACAGGCGTGGTGGTGTACCGCGACGCTACGCCCTGCACGCGGGCGATACGCGCGGCCTATGACTTTGGCCAGTATGTGCAAGCGCGAAAATCCGGCGCACTGACACCGGTGCGTCCGGCGGGTATCGACCTCGCGCTGGCCGAGTCGCGTCTCAAGGCGCTTGGCGACAAAATCACCGAGCGCGAAGGCAAACAACTGCTCGCGTGTTATGGCTTGCCGGTGACGCAGGAGTCGCTGGCGGAAAACGCCACGCAGGCGGTTGCTCTCGCGGCCAAGATCGGCGGCAAGGTCGCGCTCAAAATCGATTCGCCCGACATCGCCCACAAAACCGAGGCGGGCGGCATCCGGTTGGGCGTCGAGGGCGCGGCGGCGATCACCGAGGCGTACGAGGCCATCATCGCATCGGCCAGGCAGTATGCGCCAAAGGCAAAAATCAACGGCGTGCTGGTGCAGGAAATGGCGCGCCCTGGCGTGGAGCTGATGCTCGGCGTGATCCGCGATCCGGTGTTCGGGCCGATCGTCGTGGCGGGCTTGGGCGGTATTTTTGTCGAGGTGCTGAAAGACGTAGCCTACCGCGTCGCTCCGGTGACGCCCACGCAGGCGAATGAAATGCTGGACGAACTGCGCGGCGTGAAACTGCTCGCGGGCGTGCGCGGCATGGCGCCGCGGGATCGTGATGCCGTGGTCGATGCCATCGTGCGGCTGTCGTGGTTCGCTACGGATTTCAGCAACGGTATCGCGGAGATGGATATCAATCCGCTGATGGTTTATGAAGGCGGGGCGGGTGCGCGGGTGTTGGATGCGTTGGTGGTGCGTGCGTAAGTGCTGACCGTGTTGCAATAAGCGCGCCATTTCGACACTGTCATTCCCGCGCAGGCGGGTATCCCC
>CAWUUY010000176.1:0-4141 GCA_963924885.1 uncultured Burkholderiales bacterium
CCCGGCCCGATCAGCATCGTGTCGCAAAGCGGGAGCATGACGGGCGGGCTGCTGTCGCGTGGCCTGGGGCGCGGCATGGGCTTTGCCAAGCTGGTGTCGGTGGGCAACGAGGCCGATATCGGCGTGGGGGAATTCGCCGACATGCTGGTGGATGACCCGCACACCGGGCAGATTTTGCTGTTCATGGAAACCATCCGCGACGCGGATCACCTCGCGCGCGCGGGAAGGCGTGCCTACGAGTTGGGGAAACCCATAATCGTATTCAAACTCGGCCGCTCGGAAATCGGTCAAGACTGTGCGGCGTCGCACACCGGCGCCATGGCCGGTTCGGACGAACTCGCAGATACGTTTTTCAAGGCGAACGGTATCCTGCGCGTGGACATGCTCGAAACGCTGTTCGAGCTGGGGCCGATGATCGCAGGGTCGAAGCCAAGCAAGCAGCATCGCGTGGCGATCATGTCCACCACCGGCGGGGGCGCTGCGACGGTGGCCGATCGCCTCGGCACGCTGGGCGTGGATGTCGTCGGCCCGACGCAAACCGTGATCGACAATCTCAAGAAAAACCACAACATCACCATCAGCGCGGCACGTGTCACCGACTTGACGCTTGCGGGCGCGAAAAAAGAAATCTACAGCGCGGTGCTGAATGAATTGCTGGCATCAGACCATTGCGATCTGGTGCTGCCGATCGCGGGCAGCTCGGCGCAGTTTCATCCGCAGATTGCGGTGTCGCCCATGGTAGAGGCCGATAAACGCGGCAAGCGGGTCGCTGCGTTTCTTGCGCCGCAGGCGGAGAAATCGCTGGCCTTGCTGGCCGAGGCCGGCATCGCAGGCTTTCGCACGCCGGAGTCGTGCGCGGATGCGATCCGCGCATGGCGCGACTGGACGCCGCCGCAAACGCAGCCGGCCATCGACAGTGCGCGCGTGGGTGAGGCTAAGAAATTACTCACCGCCGCCAACGCCAAGCAGTTGAATGAATTCGACGCCTGCAAGGTCTTCGCTGCGCTCGGCGTGAATCAAGCAGCCACTGCCATCATCAAAACACCCGATGACGTGAACGCGGTGGCCAACGTTACCTTCCCAGTCGTGGCAAAAATCCTCTCGCCCAACATCGCGCACAAGACTGACGCCGGCGGCGTGGTGCTCAACATTCAAGATGCCGCCGCACTGAAACAAGCCGCGCGCGACATCCTCGACAAGGTCGGCAGAAAACATCCGCAGGCCAAACTCAACGGCATCCTCGTGCAGCGCATGGAAAAAGGCTTGGCCGAAGTGATCCTCGGCTTTAAGCGCGATCCGCAAGTCGGCCCGGTGGTGGTGCTCGGCATCGGCGGCGTGCTTGCCGAAATCTACAAGGACTTCGCCGCACGCCTCGCGCCGGTGAGCGTGGAAGACGCCGCGAAAATGATCGAGCAGGTGAAAGGCTTGGCACCCATACGCGGCTATCGCGGTATGCCCCGCGGCGATTGCGCGGTGTTGGCTAAAACCGTCAGTGACTTTTCACAACTGGCGTATCTCGACAACATTGCCGAAGCGGAAATCAACCCGCTGATCGTAAAGAGCGAAGGCGACGGCGTGGTCGCGGTCGATGGATTGATCGTGCAGCTCTAATTACATAAACTTTTGTTGTTAATCATTAAATTCAGGTGCCGCCATGCTGATGCAACAGATCGCTGATTACGCTATCAAAGAACAGACATCAAAGTTGTCCGCCGACGTGATCCACCACGCCAAGCGCGCGGTGATCGACTGGTATGCCGCGTTGCTGCCTGGCAGCCTGTGCCCGCCCGCCACCTTGCTGGAGCAGGCGTTCGCGGAGGACCTCGATCGCGGGCGCGCGCGGCTCGCCACCGGGCGGCGCGCCACCACGCGCACCGCTGCGCTGATTAACGGCGCGGCCTCGCACACGGTGGAGTTTGACGACATTTACCGCGACGCGGGTTATCACCCCGGTAGTCCGACGATTTCTGCCGCGCTGGCGGCGGCGCAGGCGAGCGGCGCCACCGGGGAGCGTTTTTTGCGTGCAGTGATTGTCGGCTATGAAACCTCCACCCGCATCGGCGAAGCGGTGATGCCGTCGCATTATCGCTACTGGCATACCACCGGTACCGTGGGCAGTTTCGGCGCGGCGGCGGCGGCGGCCACCGCGATGAATCTCAATCACGAACAGTTCATGCACGCGGTGGCGACGGTCGGCACCTTTGCCGCCGGTTTGAAACAAGCGTTCCTGTCGCAGGCGATGAGCAAGCCGCTGCACGGCGGACACGCGGCGGATGCGGGCGTACTCGCGGCGCTGGCGGCATCGAAAGGCGTGACCGGCGCGCTGGACATCATCGAAGGCAAAGAGGGCTTCGGCGCGGCGATGAGCGTGAATCCCGACTGGTCGAAAGTGACCAAGGGCTTGGGCGTCGATTACCACATCAATCACATGACCTTCAAGGCGCACGGCTGCTGCGGCCACACCTTTCCGTCGATCGACGGCGTGTTGCATCTGGTGATGCAACACAATTTAAAACCGCAAGACATCAAGAAAATCACCCTCGCCACCTACAAGGCGGGTCTCGACATCATCGACAACGCCACGCCCGAAGGCGAATATCAGGCCAAGTTCAGCCTGCAATACACCGTGGCGCACGCGGCGATTTTCGGCAGCGTGCGGCTGAATGCTTTTACCAGCGAGCGCATGAAAGATGCCGAGTTGCGCGAGATGATGAAAAAAGTCGTGTGCGTCGCCGATCCGGTGTTTTCCAAGGGCTATCCCGGCCAGCGCGCGTCGCAAGTCGATATTGAAACCACCGATGGCCGCAAGCTGTCGCACTTCCAGCCGTATCGCAAGGGCGACCCCGAGTTGCCGCTCACCGACGACGAGCTAAACGCGAAGTTTATGGAACTGGCTGAGCCGGTGCTGGGTGATGCGGCTTCCAAACGTCTGCTGGCGCAACTGTGGGCGCTCGACAAAGCGCCGACGTGCGAATTCGAGTTTGTCGCAGATAAGGCGCGCGCAGCGGTTTGACGCCGCCATCGGGACAATCCGCGTTGCAAAGGCAGCCGAAACATTGGCATCACCACACCGTCATTCCGGCGAGAGCCGGAATCCAGTTCGTTCACCGACTCAAAGCAACCAAACTGGCGCCTCCGGCGCAGGATACGCGCTGGATTCCAGCCTTCGCTGGAATGACGGCGTGGAGAACGTCTTTCACGGAAACGGTGGGCGATGGCACCGGACGCACGGAACGTCGCGTGTTGTTTTTGGCGCCAATTTTAACCACCTTGAAAGTGCAGGGGTTTTCCGTATCGCCATGTTTTGATTGGAATATACTTAACCAATGATGGGAATGTTAACAAGCGCGCTGGGATGTTAACCGGCGGTTTCGATGATTAAAACTAGTCGGTATCATGCACGGTGCGCTCGTGACACGGCATCGTGCAGGCGCATGAGAGGGGCATTCATGGAAAAGAGAACTGCCACACCACGCACTAGGAAATATCCGCTAGAACTGATGGTCGCAATGATTCGCAAGGCGGCGGCCCTTCGCAATGAAATGCTCGGAGCTGGCTTTACAGACAATGGTGGAGCTATTCACAGCGCCGAGCGCATCATGAATATTCTAGGTATGGGGCTGAACTACCCAGGTCTCACCCGCATAAATAATCTGCGGAATTTCAAAGATGCAGTGTTTTCAGTAGAAGCTTGGGGCTTGCATCAAGCCGGCGACAAAGTACTTATCGAGCATGTTTCGCCTTTGCGCCACCTCACTCAGATGGCCATAGAAGAGATCGGTAAAGGAGTGACTGACGATCAATTCAAGGAATTCGTGAGACAACACTATAAGCTCGTGCTTTTGTCTCCATCTGAGACACTGCGATTGAATAAGCAGAATCGGTCCAAGGTGAGCACTAATCGCCTCAGCAAAGCAGGTGTTCAACTGGTGACACGAAATGTACATGATGCCTAACAATGCGCTCCATCCGACGTCCTTGCCGCTTCGCGGTAAGGACGCGGTTGAGCTTGGTCGTTAGATGGCCCAGCAATACTTATGACGCCACGTTTACGTGCAACAGCAAGCGTAGCCCGGATGAAACGAAGTGACATCCAGGGTTCAGCAACAGATGCTGTAATACGCTGCGCTCCTTACAGGCT
>CAWUUY010000177.1:0-8900 GCA_963924885.1 uncultured Burkholderiales bacterium
AGGAATGGCATGAACACGATTCGTTGGCTGGGTGCATTCGTGGGATTGATCCTGTTCACAATCACCTATGTCACGGCATGGGCGCAGCCCTACCCGGTGAAACCAGTGCGCGTGGTGGTGGTGTTTCCACCGGGCGGCGCAACCGATGTCGTCGCGCGCTTCGTGTTTCAGAAAATGGGCGAGCAGCTTAATCAGCAGTTTCCCATTGATAACCGTGCCGGCGCGGGTGGCACCATCGGCGCCGACATCGTGGCGAAAAGCCCGCCCGACGGCTATACGATCATGGTGTATTCGCAGACGCTCATCGCTAATGCGCACCTCTACCAAAAACTGCCGTATGACGCGTTGCGCGATTTCACCGGCATCACACCGGTGACGCGGATGGTGAACGTGCTGGCGGTACACCCCGCGTTGCCCGCGCGCACCACGCGAGACTTCATCAATCTGGCGAAGGCGCGCCCCGGTGAAATGCTCTACGGCTCGGCGGGTGTTGGCGCGGCCCAACATCTGTCGATGAGCCTGTTTGCCCATGTTGCCGGCGTGAAGATGGCGCATGTGCCGTTCAAGGGCGGCGCACCGGCGGTACTGGCGATGATCGGCGGCGAGATTCATTCGATACTCACCCCGGTGGCCGAGGTCTTTCCGTATCTCAAGTCGGGTCGCCTGCGCCCGCTCGCGGTATCGACGCTTGAACGCACCACGCAGTTCCCGGAGCTACCCGCGATCGCGGAAACGCTCAAGGGATTTGAATTCGTCGGCTGGTTCGGCACGTTCGTTCCTGCGGGCACACCGAGGCCGATCGTCGATAGGCTCAATGCCGAGCTTAAAAAAGCGGTGGCCGATCCCGATGTGGTCGCGAAGCTGTCCGCGCAAGTGCTCGACCCGATGTACTCGACACCCGAAGAATTCGCCAAGCTGTTGAGGTCGGAGCACGACAAGTACCGAGAGATCGTTAAGCTGTCGGGCGCGCGTATTGATTAGTTTGCGGGTTGATTGTAAGTATTTGTTTTTATTGTGTTTCTTTAACGCTTCCAGGCATCAACCGCAAAGGCAACATGAAACATCTCGCATACGGCAGCACCGGCCTACAGGTGTCGGAAATCATTTTCGGCGCTGGCGCGGTCGGCGGCATCCTCGTCTACAAGGACGATGCAACCAAGCGCGAGGCCATCCGCCGCGCGTTCGCCGGCGGCATCAACTGGGTGGATACCGCAGCCGCCTACGGCAACGGCAAATCGGAAGAATCGCTCGGCTGGCTGCTGCCGGAATCGGGACAATCGCCTTATCTCTCGACCAAGTTTCAACTCGACGTTGAAAACTTGAACGACATCCCGGCACAGATTGAAGAACGTTTGCGGGCCAGCCTCGCGCGCTTGAAGCGCGCGTCCGTCGACGTGCTGCAACTGCATAACCGCATCGGCGCCAAGCCCGGTGGCCGCGTGATGACCGTCGAGCAAATCCTCGGCAAGAATGGCGTGGCCGACGGCCTCGACCGCCTGCGCGAGAAGGGCTTGATTAAATACAGGGGAATCACCGCGCTGGGCGAAGCCGATTGCGTGTGCGAAGTGATCCGCAGCATGCGATTCGATTCCGCGCAGGTCTATTACAACTTGCTCAATCCCAGCGCCGCGCGCGCCATGCCCCAAGCCTGGAGTGGACAAAACCTCGGCGGCATCATCGCAGCCTGCAAAGCCAATGGTGTTGCGGTCATGGCGATACGCATATTTGCCGCCGGCATCATCGCCACGGATGAACGCACCGGACGCGAGAGCGTGCTCACCGCCGACACCACGCTCGCCGACGAACAGCGCAAGGCGAAAGCGGTGTTCGACGCCATCGGCACTGGCCACGGCACGCGCGCGCAAGTCGCGCTGCGTTTTGTGCTGTCGAACCCGGATGTGTCGTGCGCCATCATCGGCAGCGCGGAATTGCAGCATGTGGATGAAGCGCTGCAAGCCGCCGCGATGGGGCCGCTGCCGGCGGAGGTTCTGGCGCGGTTGGATGCGCTTTATGAGAGTGATTTTGGGCGGGTGTAGTGTCGCGTAAGTCCGTTACGCCGCCAGTTTCAATCCGACGGGAATGCCAGCCTTGGCGCAAAGCCCAACCAGATAATCCAGCGATAGCAGTTCGACTTTGCCGCGCGTGATTTCAGATACGCGCGGTTGCGAGATGCCCAAGCGTTTGGCCACTTGCGCCTGTGTCAGTTTTTTTCTGTCAATCCAGAGTCGAATGGCTTCCGCCAACTCGGCGCGCAGCAACATGACCTCGGCTTCATGAGGCGGAAAGCCCAGGTCGAGGAAAATATTGCCGCTGGATTCGTGTACTTTCTTAGTCATGTTTTGCTCCTTCAGCCAATTCTCGCGTGATTCGGTAGCGTTGCTTGGCCAGAGCGATATCCGCGCGAGGTGTTTTCTGAGACTTCTTCTGAGATGCATGTAGCACGTAAACCGCATCCGCAAACTTTGCGACATAGATCACCCGGTACGCGCCAGTTTCATCCCGGACACGAATCTCGCACGCACCTAGTCCCACGCCTGGCATGGGTTTCCAGTCATCGGGCTCGCGCCCCACTTGCAGCATGAACAAATCCTGACCAGCATGCACACGGACGGGCTTTGAAAACGCGGCCAAGTCTTCCTTGGCGCCGCCAATAAAACGCACGGATTTCATAAGTGTTTATTATACGAATATTCGAATAATTATCAATGGCGCTTAACACGACGGACGGATTACGTGAGACCGCCATCGCCGTAACCGCCATTCGCGATAAAATTTACAGTCCTCAAGAACGTAATTCCCATCAGGAGTCTTCATGTCCAGCAGCATCCAAGTCTACGAACCCGTAGCTCCATGCCTCACCCGGCCACAAAAATCTCGCCAATCACTCGATAACCTCGCCGGCAAAACCATCGGCTTCATCGACAATTCAAAACCGAATTTCAATCTGCTGGTGGAAGACCTGTCGCAACTGCTGATCGAAAAGCATGGCGTGAAGGCCGTGGTCAAGCAGCGCAAGCGCAGCGCATCGCAGGGGTTGTCCGAAACGGCGATGAATGAACTCGTCGCGCAAACCGACGCGATTATTACCGGTTCGGGGGATTGAGGCTCCTGCACGTCGTGGAGTATCCACGACAGTGTTGAAGCGGCAAAGCGCGGCAGGGTGGCGCTGACGGTGGTGTCGCAGAGTTTTATCGGGCTGGGGCGCGCGCAGCAAAAGGCGCTGGGGTCGCCGGATTTGCCGATTTCATTGATACCGCATCCGTTCGGCACGCGCTCGCGCGCGGAGTTGAAAGAAATCGCCGCGAAGTGCGCGGATGACATCGCGCGGCAACTGTGCGAGGCCGCACCTGCGGGCGCGGCGGCCAGTCAGGTGGCGCCGGCGTTGCCGCGCGCGAAACTGATCGACGCGCCCGCCGATCTGGATGAACTGAACAAATTGTTTATCAAAAAACGCTGGGGCGACGGTCTGATCATCGCGCCGCCCACGCCGGAGGCGGTGGCGCGCATGTTGCGGCACACGAAGCGCGCGCCGGATGAGGTAGTGGCGACCATTGCGCCGGGCATGGGGGTGGCCACGGTCGAATACATTGCGATACAGGGCGTGATGGCGGGTTGTTACCCGGAATATCTGCCGGTGCTGATTGCCGCCGCCGAGGCCGTGGGCACGTCGCAATTTCATTTGCAGGCGATCCAGTCCACCACCAATCCGTCGGCGGTGTGGCTGATCGTGAACGGGCCGATCGCGAAGTGGCTGGAGGTCAACAGCGGCGCGGGTTGTCTGGGGCCGGGCACGTGGGCGAACGCCACGCTGGGCCGCGCGCTGCGGCTGATGCTGCTTAACATCGGCGGCGCGCTGCCGGGCGAGATGGACAAGGCCACGCAGGGCCAGCCGGCGAAATACACTTTCTGCTGCGCCGAAAACGAAGAGATGAATCCGTGGGAGCCGCTGCACGTGGAGCGGGGTTTTTCAAGCGACGCGAGCACGGTGACCACGGTCGGCGCGCTCGGCACCTGGAGCATGAACATGACGGCGAAACACGCCGAGGAAGTGCTCGCGATGATCGCCGACACCATGCAGTATCCGGCGAGCAGCGATTACATCTACGGCGGCGCGCCGTTTGTGTTGCTGTCGCCGCAGCACGCGGGGCTGTTTCACCGCGCGGGCTGGACGAAGGCCGAAGTGAAACGCCGGCTGTGGGAGCTATCCAAAATCCGCGCGGGTCGCTCGAAAGGCAGCGAGTTCGAGCGCATGGCCACGGGCCGGCGCGCGGAGTTGGGCGCGATCGAGCTAGACAGTAGGGTGCCGATTTCCGAAAAGCCGGAAGACATCAGCATCATCGTCGCCGGCGGGCCGGGGTCACATTCGGTGTTTGTGCCGGTGTCGGCGCACACGCGTTCGGTGACGAAGGAGATTGTGTTGACGGAAGGGGCTGGGCCAGCTTAACGAGAAAAGCGTGTTTCCGCGCCCAAAACAGCGCCTTCCTCTTCAGGGCTAATCTCTGCACACAACGTCCAATACGACGAACGCAAGTAGCCCGGAAGTAGGCCATGGTTTTTTATGGCCGTATTCAGGGGAGCCAATGGTAGATAGAATCGCACATTTCGGTTACACGGTGCTTCTTCCCGGAATACGGTGCGCTACTTCCGGGCTACGGAAGATGTGTGCATAGAGTAGCCCCGAACGGGAAGGGGCAGTGTCACTGGCTATCCACGTAATCTTTATCAGCCACCCTTCGCCGCAAACTCCCGCACCACTTTCTCCCAGCGTTTCATTTCAGCGCGCGTCGAGGCCTGAAATTCCTCGGGCGTGCTGGCGATGACTTCGGCGCCGATGTTCGTAAGCCGCTCGCGCACGTCGGGGCTGTTGATGGACGCCACCAATTCACGATTGAGCCGCGTCACCAGCGCAAGCGGGGTTTTGGCGGTGACGCACACCCCATGGGTGACGCTGGCCTCAAAGCCCGGCAGGCCGGCTTCGGCGATGGTGGGCAGTTCCAGCAACAACGCGAGCCGCTTGGTGGATGAAATACCCAGCGCGCGCAGGCGTCCGCTTTTCAAGAGCGGCATGCCGCCGGCTATCGCCTCGAACATAAATTGCAGTTGCCCGCCGATCAGATCAATGGCCGCAGGCGCGCTGCCTTTGTAGGGCACATGCAGCACGTTGATGCCGGCCATGGTGTTGAACAAAACCGTGGTGAGATGCGAGGTGCTGCCCGCGCCCGACGAGCCGAAGTTGAGCGAGCCGGGTTTGGCCTTGGCGAGCGCGATCAAATCAGTGACCGTCTTGGGGCCGGAGGCAGGATTCACAAACAGCAAATACGGCACCGACAAAATCGCGGTCACTTGCGCGAAATCGCGCCGCCCGTCGTAGGGCGCGTTGGGCATCAATATCGGCGTGGAAACAAACGCGCTGCTGCTGGTTAGCAACAAGGTGCGACCGTCCGGCGCGGATTTGGCGACAATATCGCCGCCGACGGTGCCGGTGGCGCCGCCGCGATTGTCGATTACCACCGCCACGCCCACGCGCTCGGCGAGTTTTTGTCCGACGATGCGCGCCACGGTATCGGTGGGGCCGCCGGGCGCGTTGGGTACGACAAAACGGATGGGCTGGGTGAATGCCGCCGACGCTTCGGTGCGCGGCTGCGCGTGCAGCGGTAGTGCGGTTGCCGCGGCCAGGGCGATAAAAAAGCGAAGTTTCATGGTGGTTTCGTTAAGCGGCATCGTTTACCGAAACGGTAGAATAGCATTCGATCTTCTCGGCGTGTGCCCGCACATTTGCGACTGGAAGGAAGCCTGATGAATCTAAAATATTGTGGCGTGGTGGTGATGGCTGCCTGTGCGGCAACGCCGCTGCATGCCGCCGACACCTACCCCACGCGCGCCATTCGCATGATCGTGCCGTTCTCCGCCGGTGGCGCGGCGGATATCATTGCGCGACTGATGGGCGCGCGCATGGCTGAAACGCTGGGCCAATCCTTTGTGATCGACACGCGGCCCGGCGGCGGCACGGTGCTGGGCACAGAGATCGTTGCGCGCGCCGCGCCCGATGGGTACACGGTGGGCATGCTCGCCACCGCACTGGCGCTGAATGCGGGACTGCTGCCCAAGCTGCCGTACGATACGGTGAAGGATTTTGCGCCGATCATGCTGGCGGTGGATACGCCGCTGATCGTGGTGGTGCCCGCGTCGTTGCCGGCGAAAAGTCTGAAGGAGTTGATTGCGATGGCGAAGGCGCGTCCGAGCGGCGTGAGCTATGCCTCGTCGGGGAAGGGCACCAGCGGCCATCTGGCGCTGGAGTTGCTGAGTTACCGTACGGGCATCACCATGTTGCACGTGCCGTACAAAGGCGCGGGGCAAGCCTTGATCGATGTGATCGGCGGGCAGGTGCAGGTGTTATGTACCAGCACGCTGCCCGCGTTGCCGCATGTGCGCTCGGGGCAGTTGCGCGGGCTGGCGGTGACAACCGCAGAGCGCACGCGCGCGGCGCCGGATGTGCCGACCGTCGCCGAGGCGGCGTCGCTGCCGGGTTATCGCGCCAGCACCTGGTATGCCTTGCTTGCGCCGGCGCGCACGCCCGCGCCGGTCATCCACAAGCTGCATCGCGCGGCGACGCAGGCCTTGAAAACGCAGTCGGTAATTGACACACTGGCCGGGCAAGGCGGTGATGCCATCGCCAGCACGCCGGATGAACTGCGGCAGTTTCTGCGCAATGAAATCGATGTGTGGACCAAGGTGATTCGTCAGGCGGGGATCAAGCCCGGTAATTGAGGAGGTCATGTCCATGGCGTCGGTTGCGTATGAATATAGTAAGTATTTGTTTTTAAACAATATTTTATTAATACTGGCGCCGCTGTTATTGACGAGCGGCGCGGCGCATGCGCAACCCGCGCCGGGCGGCTATCCCAATCGTCCGGTGCGCTACGTGGTGGGTGGAACGGTCGGCGGTGGTGCCGATAGCCTCGCGCGCGCCATCGCGCAAAAGCTCGGCGAGCAGTGGGGGCAACAAGTGATCGTGGACAACCGTCCCGGTGGCGGCGGCATTGTGGCCAGCGAGATCGTCGCCAAAAGCCCGCCCGACGGTTACAACCTGTTGATGGCGTTTACCTCGCACGTGACCAACCCGAGTTTGTATCCGAAGCTGAGTTACGACGCGGTAAAAGATTTTGCGCCGATTACGCTGATCGCGACGATACCCAATATTCTGGTGCTGCATCCGTCGGTGGCGTCGGATTCGGTGCCCGGGCTGGTGGCGCTGGCGAAGAAAAAATCACTCTCCTTTGCTTCCACCGGTAATGGTGCCTCCACGCATCTGTCAGGCATTTTATTTGCGTATCTTACCGGCACGAAAATTTTGCATGTGCCGTACAAGGGCGCCGCGCCGGCGATAACCGGCGTGATGAGCGCTGAGACGGACATGATGTTTGCCAACATGCTACCCATTCTGCCGCACGTGAAAAGCGGAAGATTACGCGGCCTCGCGGTGACCGGCGCACGCCGTTCCACCGCCGCGCCGGAACTGCCGACGATCAGTGAATCCGGCGTGCCAGGTTACGAAGCCAATGCGTGGTTTGCGACGTATGCGCCCGCCGGTACGCCCGTGGCGCTGGTGCGGCGGTTGAACGGCGAAATCGTGGGCATCATGACCTCCGCGGAGGTGCGCAATCGCCTTGCCGCGCAAGGCGCGGAGGCGTTGACCAGCACACCCGAAGAACTGGGCCGTTACACGCGAGAAGAAATAACGCGCTGGCAGCGTGTGATACGCGAAGCGGGCGCGCGTGCGGATTAGCGGGTGTCGCGGAATAGGATGGAGCTTTCGCAGCTATGCAGACGGCGCTTGCGATAAGCCGCAAATAATGTAGCTTGCGCTGTGCGCACGATGGGTGAACGACCCGTGCGCACAGCGCACGCTACAACATCCCCCGGTCTTGCCCTCGTTGAAAACGGTGCGAATGCTGAGTGGTTACTGGATTGCCGCTGCTCGCAATTCATCCAGTGTGTCGGGATTCACCAGGGCGCTGAGATCGCCCAGTTCACCGCCGGACAAAACCGCGCGTATCACGCGGCGCATGATTTTTTCATTGCGCGTTTTGGGTAAATTGGCTACCAGTAGCACGCGTTTGGGCCGGTACGATGCGCCGAAGCGTTGCGCCACGAAGGCCGCGATTTGTTGATGCAGGTTTTCTGTGTGCCCGGTATTCGCCGGCGGCACGCACACGCAGGCGAGCGCCTCGCCGGTGAGGGTGTCCGGCAGGCCGACCACCGCGGCCTCCGCGACTAAACCAGACTGCACCAATATCGATTCGATCTCCGCCGGGCCGGTGCGTTTGCCCGCGATTTTGAGCGTGTCATCGGAGCGCCCAAGCAGATACCACAGGCCATCGGCGTCGCGACGCGCGAGATCGCCTTGCGTCCACACGCCGGGGTTTTGTTGCCAGTAGCTTTTAAGGTAACGCGGCGCATCGCGCCACAGGCCGCGGGTGAGGCCGATGGAGGGTGCGCGCAACACCAGTTCGCCTATCTGCCCCGGCGCGCACGAGCGGCCTTGCGCGTCGAGCACATCCGCGCCGCAGCCCGGCACGGGGCTGCCGAAGGCGCAGGGTTTCAGCGGGCGGTGAAACGTGCCGATCAAAATCGCGCCGCCGATTTCGGTGCCGCCGCCGTAGTTGAGTATCGGAACTCGCCTGCAGCATACGTGCTCGAAAAACCACAGCCACGCATTTTCATTCCATGGCTCGCCGGCGGTGACGGTGGCGCGCAGCGACGACAAATCGTGCCGCCGGATTAACTCAACCGGATGGCGCATCATCTGCCGCACGGCGGTGGGCACGGTGCCCAAGAGCGTGACGCGGTGTCTTTCGATCAGCCGCCACTGGCGCGCGGCGTCCGGGTAATCCGGCACG
>CAWUUY010000178.1:0-14294 GCA_963924885.1 uncultured Burkholderiales bacterium
CTCGCGCATCTGCTTGACCCAGCGCCGGATCGAGCGATCCGTGATACCGAAAACACGCGCCGCCTGCGCCTGCGTCACGCCTCGATTCAACGCGGCAATCACCCGATTGCGAAGTTCGTCTTGTGCTACCGCCGGTATGTGCTTCATGCTTTGTGTCGTCATGCCCTAACAACGTACTAGGACATGTTTGGTTGACTTGTTAATAATGGGTAGGGTAGGCTGCGCTTGTCGTTTTGAAATGACGTGATTTCAGTTCCATATTCTGTCAAACGCTTGCGCTCGGATTGTTTATGCAATGTTCGGGATAGATATGTTTATTTTGTGATGGATGGTCGCCCGCCATCCCCAAAGAGTGGCGCAATATTTCCAAGGTGTTCACCGCGCTGGGTGATGAGCATCGGCAGCGGATTTTGCTGACGTTTGAGCCGGGCGAGCGGTTGAATATGGGGCAGATTGTGGAGGTGGCGACACTCTCGCGTTCTGCCGTGTCGCATCACCTGAAAACTTTGCGCGAGGCGGGCGTGCTTGAGAGCGTGAAGGAAGGCAAGCAAGTGTATTTCTGGATCGCGAAGGATTTTTTGATCGAGGCGCTGGAGATTGTGCTGGAGCACATACGCAAGAATGTTTGAGGGGGGGCTATATTTTTTTGTTGTATATAACTAAATGAGTAGTTATATGATTTTGTTGGGCGTTGTTTTAACAACCTGCAAGGAGTGGCGAACATGAAACTGAAATTGAAACTGACGATGTGGGCTTTGAGCGCGGCGCTGGGTGTGGCGATGCTGCCGCTCTCCGCTACGGCGCATGGGGGCGACGGCACGCGCACTTCCGGCCACTTGTCGATGGCCTCCGGTATCGTGGCGCTGGGCAGCATGAGTGTGCTGGCGGCCGCGGTGAACTGATCGTCACCGGTGTGGAGCAATCGGCGCGCGGCGTGTCGGTGGTGGTGCGGGATGCCGGCAACGCGAGCGGGCAGTCGGTGACGCTGTTGCTTGACGGTGCGGCGGCGTCGGCGGTGGCAGTAGGCCAATCGGTGCAGGCCTTGGCTACCGGCGTGGGTTATGTGCTGATGGCTGCGGGCAAGGCGATTGCGTTTATCCCGAATGAAATCGGGCAATCGCTGATCCACCAATCACGCTACAGCCGTTAAGCACGCGCCATGCATACGATTAGACTGCAGTTTGTGGCAATAATGACGGCGCTTGCCATGAGCGCGTCCGCTAACGCGGGCCGCTCGTGCCAGGAATTCAAACCTGATGCCGTCGCCGTGCAAAAAGCGCTGCAACTGGCGCTGCGTACACCCGAGGCGCTGGATGCCAGCGGCGCGCAAGTCGCGCTGGTTGGGCGCGTGGGGTGTGACATGTCTAAGCACGGCCTGCGATACTCACACATGGCATTCGCGTTGCGCGATCATCCGAAGGGGTGCTGGTTCTTGACGCATATGCTCAAGCTCAACCAGTGCGGCACAGGCGAATCCGCCTTATACGATGAGGGGCTGGGCAATTTTTTCCTCGACGATGTGTATGCGTTCGAGGCAATTATAGTAACGCCCGCGCCGGCGGTGCAGGCGCGTTTGCTGGCCGTTGCGGCAACATCGTTGCCCTTGGCGCTGTACGAGCGCAGCTACAGCCTGATCGCGCATCCGTTTGTCACGCGGCATCAGAATTCGAATCAATGGGTGCTGGAGCAGATCGCCGCCGCGTTTGCCCCAATCGGCAAAGTGCGTAATCGCACCGACGCGCAGAGCTGGCTTCGCGTGCGCGAGTTCGTGCCTTCGGACATTCGCATCGCGCCGTTTGAGCTTATCGGCGCGAGGCTCTTTGCTGCCAATGTGCGTTTCAACGATCACACCAACGAGGAGATGCAGGCAGGGAAGTATCAGGCGGTCACGGTGGAATCCGTTATCCGCTTCGTGGAACGCGTTGATGGCGTGGCACAAACGCAGGTGGTGAAACTGCCATGATGCGCACTCATTTGGTGTATCGTTTCGCTACAGCTTGGCGGGAGGCCATAAAAAAATGTCGCAACGTATCATCACGGCGATTCTCGCGGCGGCAGTGGAGGGTGCGTTATTGGGTGCGGGCACAGCGCGTGGGCAAGAGGCGGCGCATTACCGGCCGGCGCCGGCGATTATTCCAGCGGCGGCAGGGGTGTTCGGTCTTTATTTAGGAACAGACTTTCGTCTTACCCGCGGCGATTGTAAGGATTGCGCCACGCCGAAACAGGCGCTGTGGTATTGCCGCGACGACTTGGTGGCGGTGCCGTCGGCGCACGTCAAGGCAGCGGATTTTTCACCTGGTTTGACGGCACAGGCGGACGTGAAAAGCTGGTACGCCAACGCTAAAGAAGAGGATTTGAAGGCGCGCCCGCCGATGCTGTGGATGGGTTCGCCGAGACTGGTGCGCGACGCCAGGCTTTCCGCCGCCGGTGACGCCATCACGCTGGGCGACGGCGCGAACCTGCCGTTCAGGGTAACGCCAAAAATCAAGACCAATTTGTCGTTCTACAACGATAGCAGCAAGGCTTTTTATCAGCAGCGACTGGTGCGGATGCGCGGTGAGATGCAGGGCGATACCTTCGTCGCGCGCACGCTGTGGCCGCAGGATTGGGCGATCGACGAAACGCAGATGAAGTTGCAGCCCTTGCAGGCGAATGAATCGCTGCTGGGGCTGGTGCGCCAGCACGCGAACGGTAAAGACGAGCGCTTTGAAACACGCCTGCTGCGGGAGAAAACGCCTGCCGCCGCGCGTGACTGGTCTGGCCGCGCGGTGATCGGCATCATGTTAAACGGCGCGCAGGGTGATGATGACGAGGCCGACCAGTACGGTGAAGGCGATTGCGGCGTATCCGTATAAGGCCATCGCGGACAAGAGTTTCGCGAGCGGCAAGCAGGCGTAAGATTACATGATCGAAGAGCAGTCGCGCCTGTATCCGGCGGCGTATGACGCAGCAGGGCGTGATTTGCTGCGCATCACGGGCGGCAGTGTAGCCGCTGGAAAACTGGAAAGCCTGCTGCGTGAAGATATCGAAGCCATCGTGTTCGTGCGCACCCCGCAGTTGCCGTCGAGCCGCGCGTTCGGTTCGTTCCCGGTGGCGTCGATCGACGAATACATGAAGCGCGTGCCGGAAGATAAATCGCAATGGAAAATCGTGCCGGTGGATCCGCGCCCGTTTCTCAAGGAATTGATTGAGCAGGATACACTGATAGACGAACCGATGCCGCCGTGGACGCCCGCGTTGGGCAGCTTTGTACTGATCGCCGGATTACTGTCGATACGCTCGGTGCACATGCGCCGCCAGAGTGCGCCAATAAAAGTTGTTTAAAAACAAATACCTATAATAATTTCCCTCAAGGGAGCGCCATGCCTGAATCCAACCCAGAACCCAGTCAGTTTGATCTGCTGAAGCAACGCCGCTTCGGGCCGTTTTTCAGCGTGCAGTTTCTGGGTGCGTTCAACGACAACGTTTATAAAAACGCGCTGGTCATCATGCTGACGTTTCAGGCGGCGAGCATGACGACGATGAGCCCGGGGCTGCTGGTCAACTTGTGCGCGGGGCTGTTTATTTTGCCGTACTTTTTGTTTTCGGCGACGGCGGGGCAGTTGGCCGACAAGTATGAGAAGGCAAGCCTCACGCGGTTGGTGAAGGTGTTTGAAATCGTCATCATGTTGCTGGCGGCGGTGGGGTTTTATTTTATGAACCTCGAGCTGCTGCTGGTGGCGCTGTTCATGATGGGCATGCACTCCACCATGTTCGGCCCGGTGAAGTATGCGTATCTGCCGCAGCATCTGACCAAAGATGAGCTGGTCAGCGGCAATGGCTTGATCGACGCGGGTACCTTCATCGCCATTTTGCTCGGTACCATCCTGGGCGGTGTGCTGATTGGTATCAAGCCTGATGGCGCGATGTGGGTGGCGGGTGTGGCCATCGCCGTTGCCGTGGCGGGCTATGTCATTAGCCGCTCGGTGCCGCTGTCGCCCGCGCCATCGCCGGAACTCAAGATCAACTGGAATCCGCTCACCGAAACCTGGGTAAATCTGAAATTCCTGCGCACTAACCGCACGGTGTTTTTGTCGATACTCGGAATCTCGTGGTTCTGGTTTTACGGCGCGATGTTTTTGAGCCAGTTCCCGAATTTCACCAAAGAGGTGTTGGGCGGCGGCGAGCATGTGGTGACGCTGCTGCTGGCGGTGTTCAGCGTCGGCATCGGGATGGGTTCGCTGTTGTGCGAAAAACTCTCCGGCCACAAGATTGAAATCGGACTGGTGCCGTTTGGCTCGATTGGTCTCACGATCTTCGCGGTGGATCTGTTTTTTGCGTCACCCGCCACGCCCGGCGTGCAACTCGGTGCGATGGCCTTTTTGCAGCAACCGGGAAGCTGGCGCGTGTTGTTTGATCTGTTGATGATCGGTGTATTCGGCGGCTTTTACATCGTGCCCATGTACGCGCTGATCCAGAGCCGCAGCGAACCCAGCCACCAGGCGCGCGTGATCGCCGGCAATAACATCATGAACGCGCTGTTCATGGTGCTGGCGGCGGGCGTGGCGATACTCGGCATGAGCTTCGGCATGACCATTCCGCAACTGTTTTTGCTCACTGGCCTGCTCAATGCGCTGGTGGCGATTTACATTTACACGCTGGTGCCGGAATTTTTGATGCGGTTTCTGGTATGGCTGCTGATTCACTCGGTGTATCGGTTGGAAAAGCACGGTCTCGACAATATTCCCGAGCGGGGCGCCGCGATGCTGGTGTCTAACCACCCGACGTTTATCGACGCGCTGGTGATCGCGGCAGCGTGCCGGCGGCCCACGCGCTATGTGATGGATCACAAGCGATTTAACACGCCGCTGCTGAGTTTTTTATTCCGCGCCACACGTTCAATCCCGATAGCGCCGGCGAAAGAAGACCCGGCGATGCTGGAGCGCGCCTACGACGAAATCGCCAAGGGGCTTGAAGCGGGTGACCTCATCTGCATCTTCCCCGAGGGCCGCGTCACCGACACTGGCGAGATGTATCCGTTTCGCGGCGGCATCAAACGCATCATCGACCGCACACCGGTGCCGGTGGTGCCGATAGCGCTGTGCGGCTTGTGGGACAGTTTTTTTGGGCGGCAGGGCGGGTCGTTTATTACGCGCGTGTTCCGGCTCGGGTTGTTCGGCAGGATCGGCATGAAGGTGGGAGCGCCCGTGGCGGCAAAAGATGTGACGCCCGAGGATTTGCGGGCGCACGTGGCGGCGATGCGCGGAGACTGGCGCTAGTGCTGTTCGCTACCAGCAACGAAAAGTAGTGTTTACTGCAGTCACGTAGCGTACAAAGCGACAGGGAGACAGCCATGTGGTTCGTGGGACTGATCGTGGGTGCGGTGGTCGGCGCCATTGGTGGCGGCGGGGGCGTCATTATTGGCGGCATTGTCGGCATTATTCTCGGCGCGCTGGTGGGCAGCCAATCGAAGCAGAGCCGCGCCGCGGACGCACGCATAGCCAAGCTTGAAGAAACGGTCGGAATACTCATAGAACGGTTTAACGCGCTGGAAAGCAATGCTGCCAGTGCCACTACACCGGCAGCGGCTGCGAGCACTGCGGTGGTTGATCGCGTATACACCACGGCGCCGCCGGTGCCGGAGGTTCCCGTGCCAGTGGCCGTGGCTGCGGCCTCTGCTGCCCCGGCTATCGCGGTATCCGCGCCCACGTTGTCCAAACCCATGGGCGCGCCGGCTGCGCCCTCCGTGCCCCCCGTGCCAGCAGCACCCAAAGAACCCTCGGCATTGTGGAACTTTTTCTTCGGCGGCAACACGCTGGTGCGGGTGGGCATACTGGTGTTGTTCATCGGCGTGTCGTTCCTGCTCAAGTACGCCGCTGATGCCGGCTTGGTGCCGATTGAACTGCGACTGGCGGGTGTGGCGGCGGGCGGCATTGCGTTGCTGGTATTGGGCTGGCGGCTGCGTCACCAGCGCGAGGGCTATGCACTGATGCTGCAGGGCGGCGGCGTGGGCATCCTGTATCTGACGGTGTTCGCGGCGCTGCGGCTTTATCAACTGCTGCCGCCGACAATGGCGTTTATTCTGCTGGCGGGCATGGCGTTTTTTTCGGCGCTGCTGGCGATTGTGCAGAATTCCAAGGCGTTGGCGATCACGGGTGCCGCGGGCGGTTTTCTGGCGCCGATACTCGCATCCACCGGCGGCGGCAGCCATGTCGCATTGTTCAGCTTTTATGCGGTGTTGAACGCCGGTATTTTGTATATCGCTTGGTTCAAGGCTTGGCGAGAACTGAATCTGGTGGGCTTTTTGTTTACCGCGCTGATCGGCTTTGCGTGGGGCGCGGGGCGCTACCGGCCTGAATTGTTCGGCACGACCGAGCCGTTCCTGATCCTGTTTTTCCTGATGTATGTGGCGATTGCAGTGCTGTTCGCATTGCGCCAGTCGCCGAAGCTCACGCACTATATTGACGGCACGATAGTGTTCGGCGTGCCGTTGGTGGCGTTCGGCATGCAGGCGGCGATGGTGAAACATATCGAGTTTGGCGCGGCCTACAGCGCGCTGGCGGTGGCGGCAGTTTATCTTACACTCGCCACGATACTGCATGCGAAAAAGCGCGACTCGCTGCGGCTGCTGGTGGAATCATTCCTCGCGTTGGGTGTCGGCTTCGCCACGCTGGCGGTGCCGCTGGCGCTGGACGGACGCTGGACATCGGCGGTGTGGGCGGTGGAAGGCGCGGCGATCGTATGGGTGGACGTACGGCAAAACCGAATGCTGCCGCGCGCGTTCGGCATGTTGTTGCAGTTCGCGGCGGGGGTGTCGTTTCTGGCGCACCACAACCTTGTCGCTGGGATCGAGCAATTGCTGCCGGTGTTGAACGCGAGTTACCTCGGCTGCGTGATGGTGGCCGTGGCGGCGCTGTTCATTAACTACTACGCCGAGCGGCGGCGCGATGTGATCGGCGACAACGAGCGGCTGTTCACGCGTATGTTGTTCGTGTGGGGTGCGCTGTGGTGGTTTGGCGGCGGCGTACTGGAGATCGAGCGGCACGTGAGCGCGTACGCGGCGTTGAGCGCCGATCTGATTTTCTTTGCCGGCTCGTGCGCGGCGTTCGCCAGTCTGTGGCGGCGCCTTGATTGGGGCCCGGCACGGTACGCGGCGCTGGCGCTGATGCCATTGATGGCGGGTACGCTGTTGGTCATGGCCAGCGACAACGTGCGGCATCCGTTCGCGTATCACGGGTATGCGGGCTGGGGCATCGCGTTCGCGGTGCATCTGGCGGTGTTGCGCCTGCATCGGATGGACACCTATGACAACGCGAAGTGGCTCGACTGGTATCACGCGGCGGGTTTCTGGCTGCTGGCCATCGTGGCGTCATGGGAATTCGGCTGGCAAATTGATCAGTACGTCGGTGATCACTACGTCGAAGGCCGGTGGGTGTGGCCGCTGATCGCGTGGGCGATGGTGCCGGGCGCGCTGATTGCGGCGTTTGCTGCGAGCGGCGAGCGCCTGGGCTGGCCGGTGAACGCGCAACGCCGGGGGTATTTGTATCTGGGTGCGCTGCCGGTGGCGGTGTTCCTGCTGGGCTGGATCGTGGTGGCGAATTTCACCAGCAACGGTAACCCGGCGCCGTTGCCGTATGTGCCGCTGTTAAATCCGCTGGACCTCGCGCAGTTCGGCGCGCTGCTGGCGCTGGCGATGTGGTACGTGCTGGTGCGGAGGATGGAAATTCCTGGCGTGAAAATGCCATCGACAAAAACGGCACTGACGATGTTGGGCATTGTGCTGTTCATTGCATTGAACGGCGTGCTGCTGCGCACGCTGCATCACTATGCCGATGTGCCGTTCCGCTTTGAGCGCATGATGAGTTCCACGCTGGTGCAGGCGTCGTTCTCATTGTTCTGGAGTTTGCTGGCACTGGGCGCGATGTTCTTTGCCAACAAACGCGGCGTGCGCGCACTGTGGTTTGTAGGCGCGGCGCTGCTGGCGGTGGTGATCGCCAAGCTCGCGCTGGTGGATTTGTCGAACACCGGCACGGTGGCGCGTATCGTGTCGTTTATCGGCGTGGGCTTGTTCTGCATGGTCATCGGTTATTTCTCGCCGGTGCCGCCGAAATCGAAAGATGAAGCAGCACCGGCGCTCCAGTCGAAGGAGGGGGTATGACGCAACTAACTGTTTTTATTGTGTTTTTTATATCGTCTGGATTTGCTGCCGCCGCTGAAAAACCTACTGATTTTGCCTATGGCCTGAAAATCGAAGCCAGCGGCAGCGAGGCGCTGTACGACGTGTCGTTGCCACCAGCGGTATATCAAGGTGTGACGCGCCGCGATTTGGGCGACGTGCGCGTGTTCAACGGCGCGGGTGAGGTGGTGCCGCATGCGTGGCGACCGCGACGCACCGAAAAAGCTGACGCGGGCGCGACAGCGGCGCTTACGCTTTTTCCGTTGAAGGCGGCGGCCGGCGCAAATCTGGATGCACTGGCGATCAGCGTGCGGCGCAGTGCTAGCGGCGCGGTGAGTGTGGACGTGAAGTCTGGCGGCGCTGCCGTGCCTTCGTTGCAAACCGTGGGTTATCTCATCGATCTGAACGCCTACGATCGCTCGCTGCGCGCCATCGAATTCGACTGGAAATCGGTCGAGGGATTCAGCGGCAAGCTGCGCATCGATGCCAGCGACGATCTGTCGAACTGGCGCCCGCTGGTAGCGGGCGCGCCGCTGGTCAGCTTGGAAGTAGGCGGCCAGCGTTTGCAGCAAAAACGCGTGGAGTTGCCGCAACAGAAGGCCAAATACCTGCGATTGGCTTGGGTGAATGAGGGCGCCAAGACCTCGCTGCCAGAACTCACCGCGGCCAGTGGCGAACTCGCCGAGAAATATATCGAAGCCGCGCGCGAGTGGGCGAAATTCAGCGCGGCCAAGGTTGATAAGGCCGGCGAATACGTGTTCGATGCGAAGGGGCAGTTTCCCATCGACCGCCTGCGCCTTGAGCTGCCGGAGCCGAACACGATTGCGCAAGTCGAAGTACTGGTGCGCGACAAGGCCGAGCAACCATGGCGCAGCGTGACGCGCGGCGTGGCGTACCGGCTGCGGCAATCCGGAGGCGAAATCGTCAGTCCGGATATCCAGGTCGGCGCGCCGGGTATGAACACCGAGCGTTGGTGGATGATACGCATCGATCAGCGCGGCGGCGGTCTGGGCAGCGGCGTGCCGGCGCTGAACGTGGGCTGGGTGCCGCATCAACTGGTGTTCGCCGCGCGTGGTGCGCCGCCTTTTACTTTGGCTTACGGTAATCGCGGCGCGCAGGCGGGTTCGTTGCCGATTGAATCGCTGATTCCGGGCTACCGCGAAGACGCAGGTGCCTCGGTGCGCGCGGCGAAAACTGGTGCGCAACCGACGGTAAATGTGCAAACCACATCCGCACAACTCCAAAAAGAACTTGGCGGCGAAGCGCGCTTGCAGGAACAAGTCGATTGGAAACGCTGGAGTCTGTGGGGCGTGCTGGGACTGGGTGTGTTGGTGTTGGGTGCGATGGCTTGGCGGTTGGTGAAGCAGTTGGGAGCGCCGCCGAGCGATAAAACGTGACAAGGGGTGTGTTAAAATAGTGCTTGATTTCATTCGGATTTTTCAATTATGTCCGGCAGCACACTCGGCACTCTTTTTACGGTTACTTCCTTCGGCGAATCGCACGGCCCGGCCATCGGCTGCGTGGTGGATGGTTGCCCACCCGGCATGGCGTTGACCGAAGCGGATTTGCAGATTGATCTGGATCGCCGCAAGCCCGGCACCTCGCGCCATGTCACGCAGCGGCGTGAAGAAGACAAGGTGGAGATTCTCTCCGGCGTGTTTGAGGGGCGTACTACCGGCACGCCGATAGGCCTGCTGATCCGCAACACCGACGCGAAGAGCAAGGATTACTCCAAGATCGCGGACAAGTTTCGGCCGGGGCATGCGGATTACACTTACTGGCAGAAGTACGGCATCCGTGATTATCGCGGGGGCGGGCGGCAATCGGCGCGTGAGACGGCGGTGCGCGTGGCGGCGGGTGCGATTGCGCGCAAGTGGCTGCGCGAGAAATTTGGCATCGAGATACGCGGTTATATGTCTCAACTCGGCCCTATAAAAATCCATTTTAAAACATGGGCTTGCGTTCACGATAATCCTTTCTTCGCGGCGGATGAATCTATGGTTGCCGAGCTGGAGGCGTTCATGGACAAGTTGCGCAAGTCCGGCGATTCGGTCGGCGCGCAGATCACCACGGTGGCCTCCGGCGTGCCGGTGGGCTGGGGCGAGCCGGTGTACGACAAGCTCGATGCCGATCTCGCCTACAACATGATGAACATCAACGCGGTGAAGGGCGTGGAAATCGGCGCGGGCTTCGCGGCGGTGTCGCAGAAGGGTACCGAGCATTCCGATGAAATGTGCCCGCAAGGATTTTTGTCGAACAACGCCGGCGGTATTTTGGGTGGCATTTCCACCGGACAGGATATCGTGGTGAATGTCGCGGTGAAGCCGACTTCAAGCATTCGCCTCACGCGCCGCACCATCGACACCGCGGGCAACCCCACCACCATCGAGACGCATGGCCGCCATGATCCCTGCGTGGGCATCCGCGCCACGCCGATCTGCGAAGCGATGATGGCGCTGACGCTGATGGATCACGCGCTGCGGCATCGCGCGCAGAATGCGGATGTGGTTACGGGGACGCCGCGCATTGCCGCGTTGGCGCCGGCGGAGGTGGTGGCTACGTTGCGGGCGGTGGCGGCGGTGGAAAATCCTGAGCCTGACGAGGCGTGAGAGGCACGATATGCGCGAGCCGATAACTTGCTACCAATTGAAGATTGCGCTGCCCTACATTGAACCTGAAATCTGGCGGCGGCTTGAGGTGTCCGGCGAGGTAACGTTCGCGGCGTTACACAACACGATTCAAGTGGCCATGGGCTGGGAAAATTGTCATCTGTGGACGTTTCATGTCGCTGACACCGAAATCAGCCCGGAATCCGAGCATTTTTCTTTTCCCGGCGTGCCGCGCGCGCGAGCGGCGGACAAATTTACGCTCAATGAAATACTCGCCAAACGGCGCATCAAGTTCCGCTACGAATACGACATGGGTGACAGTTGGCTGCACGAAATCAAGGTGGAAAAGGTCGGCTTTGTCGAGCCGGGCGTACAGTACCCGCGCTGCACCGGCGGCGCACGCGCCTGTCCGCCGGAGGATTGCGGCGGATTTCCCGATTATATGAATATTCTGGAGTCGTTCGCTGATCCCAAGCACCCGGAACGGGAAGAATTGCTCGAATGGATCGGTGAGGACTTTAATCCCGAAGCGTTTGACATCGACGCCGTGAACCGCCGGTTGCTGCCGCGTAAGCGCAGGTTATTTTCCGCGAAGAAGAAAACGCAAACGCGCACCGTGCGCGAGGTGTATGCGGGGGTGGATTGTGGCAAATCCTGTGAACGCGATTCCCGCTCGTGCGAGGTTTAAGTTCATCACGGTTTCCTTTCGCCGCATTTGAATTTTCATGTCTGCGCGTTCCCTGCGAGCGCCTCGCGGCTCTGTGTTACCGCGCGGCTAAATTACTCGTTCACGTGTAACTGCATCACGCGATTTCGTCACCCGGCTGCACTGGCGAGTCAGGCACGCTGCTCATGTATCGCTCAAAATCCCCCCGCTTGCCTTTGGCGGCTTCGGATTTCAGGTGATCGAGCGTCATCACCGAGGCCATCTTTTCAGCAGCGGCGCTAGCGATGAACTGATTCACCGAGATGTTATCGCGCGCGGCGAGTTCCTTGATTTTTTGATGCACCGAGTTCGGCAATCGTATGGTCAATGCGGTCATGGTTTGCTCCTCAGCAGTGCCAGAAAAGCGGCGGGTGTGACGGCCTTTACTTTCAACTCCTCAACGCGGCGAAAATCCCGGATGTTGTGCGTGACGATGTACTCGCAGCCCGCCGCCACGGCGCATTCCAGTACCATGTCGTCGTCCGGATCGCGCAAGAAGGGCCGCCACAAAAAATGCACGTCCTGCAGGTGCGCGATGGCGGCAAGGTAGCGCAGGTAGCCCAGCGCGTCGGCGGCGGTCAATCCCGGCGGCAGATGTTCGGGGCGTGTCAGCGCGTCTTGCCATTCCGTGTACAGTGTCACGGTCAGCGCAATCTCGAAGTCCGGGCTCGGTAACATCGATATCAGTTGGTAGCTCGCCCCGTTGCGTGAGCGGGCTGCAGCGACCAGTATCGAGGTGTCGAGCGTGATTCTCAATTGGGTTACACTTGTATAATGTGGTTATGCCAGTATAACCTAAATTTTATCGGTATGAACCTGCTAAGGGTGGCCTGACGCGTTGTGCCGGACCACGATTTTTGTATAAGTATTTGTTTTTAAAAAATAATTTAACTTATCTTTCAAGCGTCTCTAGGAAATGCCCACCGCTGCCTTACCCTACCGGCGCCTAGCCGGTTTTTATTTTTTCTACTTCGCCTATCTCGGAGCCTTTGCGCCGTTTTTCACGCTGTACCTGAACAGCGTGGGCATGTCGGCGGTGGAAATCGGTGTGTTGATGTCGATGCCGCAACTCACGCGCATCGTCGCGCCGCATTTGTGGGGCTGGCTGGCGGATCGTGGCGCGAATGGTCTGCATATCGCGCGGCTGGCGGGACTGGCGGGTACGGTGTCGTGGCTCGGCCTTTATGCCAGCACGCAGTTTGCGTGGCTGTTTGCGGTACTACTGGCGGTGATGTTTTTCTGGAGCGCGGCGTTGCCGTTGGTGGAGGCGACGACGCTCACGCATCTGGGCGACGAGACGGCACGTTACGGGCGCATCCGCGTGTGGGGCTCGATAGGGTTTATCGTCGCGGTGATTGGCGTGGGTTATTTGCTCGATCACTGGCCGCCGCAGGCGGTGCTGTCGACCGTGCTGACGCTGATGTTGTGCATGCTGGCGCTGTGCTGGGCGGTGCCTGACGTCAAGACGCCGCCCCATGCCTCTGACGCGCAGCCGATCTGGGACATCATGCGACGTCCGGAGGTGATCGCGCTGATACTGGCGGCGGCACTGATGGCGGTGGCGCACGGGCCGTATTACACGTTCTATACGATTTATCTGGTGGATCACGGCTACAGCAAATCGATGGCGGGCTGGCTGTGGGCGCTCGGCGTGATTTGCGAGATCGGCATTTTTGTGTGGATGCCGCATTTGTATCGCACATTTACATTGAGGCAGATTTTGCTGGCGAGTTTTGCATGCGCGGTGCTGCGGTTTTTGTTGATTGGCTGGTTAATTGACAATGTTGTGGCTCTGCTGATGGCGCAGGCTTTGCATGCGGCGACGTTCGGCTCGTTTCATGCGGCTGCCATCGGGGTGATCCACAAGCTGTTTCGCGGCCGACATCAGGCGCGCGGTCAGGCGCTGTACGGCAGTTTTGCGTTTGGCGTGGGCGGTGCGCTCGGTGGTTTCGCCAGCGGTTATGCGTGGGCGGGGCTGGGTGCGACGTGGACATTCACGCTGTCGTCCGGTGCGGCGCTCGCTGGGCTGTTGATTTTGTGGTGGAAATTGCGCTTAGACGATAGGTGAGAATTCCGTAGTGGTTCGGGTGCGCGCTCCTGTGAGATAATCGCGTATTAACAGCAGCTTACGCAGGAATTCACTTTCAAGAAAGCCATGGCAAAAACCTTATATGACAAACTTTGGGACACCCACGTGGTGCATGTCGAAAAAGACGGCACCGCATTGCTTTATATCGACCGGCATTTGGTGCATGAAGTGACCAGTCCGCAGGCCTATGAAGGCCTGAAGCTCGCCAACCGCAAAGTGTGGCGCGTCGATTCCGTGGTGGCGACCGCCGACCACAACACGCCGACGCGCAATTGGGATAAAGGACTGGCCGGTATTGAGGATCAGGTGTCGCGTCTGCAAATCGAGACGCTGGATAAAAACATCAAGGAACACGGCGCCAAGGTTTATTTTCCGTTCCTCGACAAGCGTCAAGGCATTGTGCATGTGATCGGGCCGGAAAACGGCGCGACGCTGCCGGGCATGACGGTGGTGTGCGGCGATTCACACACCAGCACGCACGGCGCGTTCGGCGCGCTGGCGTTCGGCATCGGCACCAGCGAGGTCGAGCACGTGCTTGCCACGCAGTGCATGGTGATGCAGAAGTATAAGAACATGCAGATTACCGTCGAAGGCAAACTCGGCGTGGGCGTGACCGCCAAGGACATCGCGCTCGCCGTCATCGGCAAAATCGGCACGGCGGGCGGCACGGGGCATGCGATTGAATTCACCGGCAGCGCGATCCGCGATCTGTCGATGGAGGGCCGCATGACGCTG
>CAWUUY010000179.1:0-3508 GCA_963924885.1 uncultured Burkholderiales bacterium
GCAGTTGGATCAATCGCGGTCGAAAAAATCCCTTGGTAAACCCTACAGGCTTTGATGGGCTGCGCCGCCGCTTGTTGCAAGGCGGCGCGGCGGCTGGCGCGCTGGCGTTGCTGCGCGCACCCGCGTACCTGCGCGGCTATCCGAGCGGCGTGTTCTCTGAGGTCGCGCAGTTTCGGCTGGATCATGTGCTGGCGCTGCGCGGCGAAAAGAAAATCGTCGCCACCAATACACTGGACAATCCATTCAGCCGCGGCACGGGGCGGCTCGACTTACGCTACAACATCGGGTACCGTTATCAGTACCGTGACGTGGATCCCGACACCAAAGCCGAAAAGCGTACATATACCTGGCGCGTCACCGCGGTGACCGATACCGAAGTCGCGTTTAACGATGGCCGCTTCGTCATGGATTTACTTGGCAACACGCGCAGACAGCCGGATAGCGATGTGGTAACCCAGACGCAATACTACATACCCGAATATAGCGTCGGCAAAAAATGGACAACGCGCTATAAAATTGTCAAACCCGACGGGCGAGCCTTTCACGGCGAATACGAATTCCGGACCACGAGCCGCAGCATGGTCAGCGTTCCCGCCGGCGATTTCAACGCGTTTCATGTCGAGGGCAACGGCTTTGGCGACGAAGTGCGTACGCGGCTGAAACTGGATTACTGGATTGCGCCCGATGTCGCGCGCTTTGTGGTGCGCACCTACCACCGCATCAATAGAGCGGGCACTATCACCAACCGTGAGCGCACCGAGTTGATGGCCTATCCGCGACGCTAACCACACCCAGCATGAACAAGGATTCAACATGAGCGAGGCATTACAACAAATCGGTTTTATCGGACTGGGCGTCATGGGCGAGCCCATGTGCCGCAATCTGGCGGTGAAGTCCGGCCTGCGTATTTGCGGCTATGACGTGAACCCGGCGCCGCTTGAGCGGCTGGGCAAGCATGGTGTGATCCGCTGCGATTCGATCCAAGAGGTTGTCGCCGGCTCGGACGTGGTGTTTTTGTGTCTGCCGTCGGGCGAGGCGGTGCATGACGCGGCGCAAGCGGTGGACGGGCTGCTGGTCAACATTCGAGCCGGGCAGTTGGTCGCGGACCTCAGCACCTCGTCGGTGGAGGTGACGCGCAAGCTGCAACAGGATTTTGCCGCGCGCGGCGCGACGTTCATCGACACGCCGATTGCGCGCACGCGTGCCGCCGCCGAGGCGGGCACGCTGTCGGTGATGGTCGGCGCTGACGCGGCGTCGTTCGCCAGGGTGCGTCCGCTGATCGAAACCTTCGCCGAAGAAATCACGCTGTGCGGCGCGGTGGGTTCCGGGCAGGTGTTGAAAATCCTCAACAACATGATTTTGTTTCACAACGTGCGGGTGCTCGCTCAGGCAAAAAAGATCGGCGAGCAGGCCGGTGTTGATGCGACGGTGCTGTTCGAGACGCTGGCGAAAGGCTCGGCTGACAGCTTTGCGCTGCGCAATCACGGCATGAAGGCGGTGCTGAAGGATGATTACCCGCTGAAGGCGTTTTCCGTGCGTTATGCGCGCAAGGACTTGGGCTACGCACGGCAGCTCGCAAAGAGCGCGGGCATCGACGACGATACCGCGCAAAAAATCGATGCCTTGTTCGCGCAGGCGATAGAAGCCGGAGATGGTGACCGCTATTGGCCCGTGATCAGCCGCTTGATGTAAGAGCATTAATATATTAAATATCTATTAAAAACAAATACTTACAGGTAAAGGTGAACTCATGAGCGGCTACCCGAAAATAGTACACACCGAAGAAGGTATGCGCGACGGCTTGCAGATCGAAAGCCCGGACATTTCCGCCGATGCCAAAGTGCGGCTGCTGGATGCGCTGTCCGAAACCGGACTCACGGAAATCGCGGTCGGCTCCTTCGTCAGCCCGAAGTGGACGCCGCAAATGGCCACCACCGACGAACTGGTGACGCGCTTCAAGCCCAAGCCCGGCGTGCGTTACGTCTACACCGCGTTAAACGACAAGGGCCGCGACCGCGCGCGCGCCTACACGCCGCCGCTTTCGGAGAAGGCGCTCGAATACGCCACTCGCGTGGACATGTGCGACGTGTTCGCCCAGCGCAACACCAACCGCACCCAGGCGCAGCAAATGGCGGCCTGGCCCAAAACCATCACGCAGGCGCGCGCCGCCGGCGTCACCGAAGGTTGCATGTCGATCAGCAATGCTTTCGGCTCGAACTGGATCGGCGACGTGTCGCTGGAACAATTGATGAACATGTTCGATCGCATGATGCGGCTGTGGACGGACGCCGGCATGACGGTCACGCGCATCGGCTTCTCGGATGCGATGGGCTGGAACATGCCGCATCAGGTCGAGCGCACCATCACCGAAATCAAGGCGCGCTGGCCGTCGATCAACGATTTTAATCTGCACCTGCACAACGCGCGCGGCACCGCGCTGGCGTCGGTCTACGCGGCGATGCGCGTGATGGACAGCAGCGACACGCTGCGTTTGCAAACGTCCATCGGCGGCATGGCGGGCTGCCCGTATTGCGGCAATGGCCAGGCGGCGATGATGATCGCCACCGAGGACTTGATGCACATGCTCGAAGAAATGGGCATCCACACCGGCGTGGATCTTTATAAGTTGATCGAAGCTGTGTGGCTGGCCGAAGAAGTGGTCGGCCACCCGCTGTATGGCTTTGTCTCCAAGGCCGGGCCGCGCCCGCGCTTTGACAAACTGTACCCGATGGACATGCCGCGCATCGAAACCCTGGCACAGGCGCGGCATTTTATTCAGGGGCCGAAGGCGTATGCCGGGGCGGAGTCGCCGTGGAAAGAGCAGATCACGAGTTTTCAGCGGGCGGAGTTCAAAAGTGAGTTTCAGCCGAGTGCGGAAGCATCAGCGCCGGCACGCGTGGCGGGCGGTGGGAAGGGGTAAGACTTCAACGGCTTTTTAGCCACAGATTTCACAGATGAACACAGATAACCCCCGCCGTCGTTCCCGCGCAGGCGGAAACCCATAACACAGTGCCATTTGAGACTACTTATGGATTCCCGCCTTCGCGGGAATGACAGGGTAGTGGGTTCTCTGTGGCAAATAGCTTTTCAGGACAACAAAAATGACAGCAGCCAAACAAAAGCTCCCGCTAGCAGGAGTCAAAGTACTCGAACTCAGCCATATCGTCGCCGGCCCCAGTGGCGGCTTGATCCTCGGCGATCTTGGCGCGGATGTCATCAAGATCGAGCATCCGGAGACGGGCGACACCGCGCGCAGCCATTCGAACAACGGCTCGACGTTTTTTTCGTTCAACCGCAACAAAAAATATCTTGCGCTGGACCTGCGCAAGCCCGGCGGCAAAAAAATCTTTGAGCAACTGGTAGCGCAATCCGACGTGGTGTTCGACAACTTCGCGCCGGGCGCGTTAAAGCGCCTGGGACTGGATTACGAATGGGGCCGGCGTATTAATCCGCGCATTATTTATTGCTCGGTCAAAGGCTTCTTGCCCGGCCCCTATGGCGATCGACC
>CAWUUY010000180.1:0-19027 GCA_963924885.1 uncultured Burkholderiales bacterium
CCACCGGCTGCCCGCGGATCATCTCTTCGGTATCGATCGACATCAGATTGCGCAGATACATGCTGGTCGGATGCGCGAACGATTCATGCAGCGTGATCACCGGAAACTCCACCGGCAGCCCGCCCGCCAGCATCACCCCGCGCTTCACCGCCTCGATCAAATCCGGCACGTTGCGGTGACAGGCATTAAAACCGCTGAAGGTATTGGTGATGCCGACAATCGGGCGCTCCAGCGCATCATCGGTATAGCCCATCGCCTTGATAAAAGCCTTGCGCAAAAACAGGGAGAATTCTTCGTCGCCGTAAGCCGTGAGGCCCTTGCGCATGCCGCGTTTGGGAGTTGCCATGAATAGTGATCCTGAAAAATGACCTTGAAAATGAGTCCGCACGATAGCGGATTGCCCGCATTGACGCAATAACTGTAGCCTCACTAGAATCCGTGCTGTTCCTTCCCCGCTGTTTCCTCATGACTGGAGTCCGCAATGCCCAAAACCACCCTAGGCCGCATGCCGCGCGAAGCGATCCGCATGCTCGATATTCCGCGTCCCGCAAAGGCTACGATCGACGCTTTTATGGCACTGGTCGATCTGACCGGCACGCTGTCGGACGCCTGCGACGAACTCGGCATCGTCGCGGTGATTCCTGCGTATCAGTTGCCGCCGGTGTATTTCACCAAGCGCATCGTCGGCCCGGCGATGACCCTGCGCAATATCGCGCGCGACGTGCAAATTCACAAAGCCGCGCAGGAAAAAATTAACACGCAGGGCGAAACCGAAGCGCACAACCTCGCCGAACCAGGCGACGTGCTGGTGATTCAGGGTGTGATGGGTTGCTCCAACATGGGCGGGCAATCCGCATCGATTGCCAAGCGCCAGGGCTTCATCGGCGCCATCGTTGACGCCACCGTGCGCGACCCCGATGGCTATCGCGAGATGGATTGGCCGGTGTGGTGCCGCGGCTTCACCCCGATCACCGGCAAGTGGCGCATGCAAAGCGTTGAGCTCAACGGCACGGTGGAGATACGCGGCGTGCCGTGCAAAGCCGGTGATCTGGTGTGCGCCGACGAAGCCGGCATCGCGATCATTCCGCAAGACAAGATCGCCATCGTACTGGAACACGCGCAGAAGATCGACGCCGGCGACACCAAGCGCAAGGCGGATATCGACAAGGGCGTTGAAATCTCGGACTTGTGGTCAAAAAAATATAAATAAAAACAAATACTTAAATCATTTCTCTCCCTACTCGTCACTCTGGTATCGCCCATTTTGGCGATTACTGATTTGAATTTTCTTCTGTTGAATTTTCTTCTTGACGTATTTCAAAAAGAGTACTCATAATAAATATACATATTAAAAAAAAGAACCTTTATGCAGGTTTCAATGCGTCAATTAAAGTCTCATTTAGCGCAATACATCAAACAGGCGCGATCCGGGCAGCCAGTGGAAATCACCTTGCACCGCAAGGTCGTGGCACGCCTGTCGGGCGTGCCTATGGTTGATGACTCCGCGGTATCGCGCCTGTTGGTGTCAGGCGCCGCGGTTTGGCAAGGCGGCAAACCCGTCGGCGCCGCAATGGTATTAAAAACGCAAGGCACCCCGGTTTCGCAAATAGCGTTGGATGATCGCGGATGATTTTGTTCTGTGATACCTCCGCTTTGTTAAAACTGTACGTCGAAGAACAGGGTAGCGACATCGTAAAAGCGCGCATGCTTGAGGCGGAAGCCGTTTCGGTGTGCCGCATCGCATGGGTTGAATCCCACGCGGCCCTTTCCAGACGATCACGCGAAACGCCCGCAGATGCGGCTATCCTGGAGCAAGCCAAAGCAGCCGTCGCAGCCGACTGGCCACGTTATGTGGTGATGGAAATAAATCAGGCGCTAATCGAAAGCGCCGGCGAGTATGCCGATACGTTTGCGCTACGCGCCTACGATGCCGTCCAACTTGCCTCCGCCCATACGGCAGCACGCATTGCACAAGCACCGGTGCTGTTTGCCTGCTTTGACACGCGCCTGAACAAGGCCGCCAAGCTGCTGGGAATGACTTGCCTGTAGCCATTTTGGAGAGAACTTATCCCGCACGAAAACCAGCCGAGAAAACATGAAACCCGCCAACACCCTTTTCATCCTCTCCGACGAGCACAACAAACGCGTGTTGGGTTGCCACGGCCACCCGATGATCCAGACGCCGAATCTGGATGCACTGGCCGCGCGCGGCACGCGCTTTACCAACGCCTATACCAATTGCCCGATCTGCGTGCCAGCGCGCGCCTCGTTCGCCACTGGGCGTTATGTGCATGAGCATCGCTGCTGGGACAACGCGATTGCCTACGACGGCAAAATCCCCTCGTGGGGCCATCGCCTGATGGCGCAGGGACACCGCGTGGTGTCCATCGGCAAGCTGCATTACGCCAGCGGTGACGATGCCAAACGCAATGGCTTTGACGAAGAAATTCTGCCCATGCACATCGTCAACGGCACCGGCGATCTGCTGGGCCTGATACGCGACGAACTACCGCGCCGCAAGGGCGCGGCCAATCTCGGCCCCGAGGCCGGGCCGGGCGAGTCGGATTACACGCGTTACGACCGCTCTATTGCCGATGAAACCGTGAAGTGGCTGACGCATGAGGCCTCAAAGCATCGCAACAAACCTTGGGCCATGTACGTGGGCTTTGTCGCGCCGCATTTCCCGCTGATCGCGCCGCAGACATTCTACGATCTGTATCCGGTGGACAAAGTGCCCTTCCCCGACATGTATGCGCACGACCAGCGCCCGCGCCATCCGTTCACCGACGCCATGCGCAAAAGCATGTGCTTTGACGAGCCGTTTGATGAACCCATGGTGAGACGCGCGATTGCCGCGTACTTCGGCCTCACCACGTTTATGGATCACAACGTCGGCAAGATTTTGAAAGCGCTTGAATCGCTGGGCATGCTTGATAACACGCGCATCGTGTATACCTCCGACCACGGCGACAACCTCGGCACGCGCGGGATGTGGGGCAAGTCAACCATGTATGAAGAATCCGCCGGCATTCCGATGATCGCCGCCGGGCCGGATATTCCGCGCGGCAAAGTTTGCGAAACACCGGTCACGCTCGCCGATGCCTTCCCCACCTATGTGCAAAGCGCCGGCGCAAAGTTGGATGCCGCCGATGCCACGCTGCCCGGCGTGTCGCTGATCGACATGGCTAATGGGCTCGTGCCCAAGCGCACCATCCTGTCGGAGTATCATGCCGCCGCATCGATCACCGGCAGCTCAATGATCCGTCACGGAAAATACAAATATGTACACTACGTCGGCCTGCCGCCGATGTTGTTTGATCTGCACGCCGATCCGTACGAACGCGCTGATCTCGGTCGCGATACGAAATACGCGAGCGTGATCACCGAATGCGGGGTGGCGCTACGCAACGTGGTAGACCCCGATTCCGCCGACCATAACGCCAAGGCCGATCAACACGCTGCCATTGAAAAAAACGGCGGCAAGGATGCCATCCTCGGCAAGGGCACTTTCCGTTATTCACCGCCGCCCGGCGTGAAAGCGGCCTACCATTGATGCCATCGATGAATGAAATATAAGTATTTGTTTTTAAAAATTTTTTTATGTATGTGCGTGTTGGCGGCAACGTGCGTGCAGGCACAGAATTACCCCTCGCGTCCGATACGATTTCTCGTTCCCGGCGCGGCGGGCAGTTCGCAGGACATACTCGCGCGCGTGCTGGCCAACAAGTTGTCGCAGCAACTGCAACAGCAAGTGGTGGTGGATGCGCGTGCGGGCGCCAGCGGCTTGATCGCCATCGACATTGCAAAAACCGCCGCGCCGGACGGCTACACGCTGATTGCCGCCACCAGCACACTGTTCTCCGGACTGCCCGCGCTGAAACCCAAATTAAGTTACGATCCCGATCACGATTTCGCGCCGCTGTCGCGCATGGCTTCGGTGGCCAATGTACTCACGGTGAATTCGTCGCTCGGCGTGGATACCGCCGCCGATCTGGTCAAATTCGCCAAAACAAAACCGGCGCTACTCAACTACGGCTCGGCGGGCAACGGCTCGCCCGCGCACCTTGCAGGCGCGATGTTCGATGTGCTGGCCGGCGTAAAAACCAATCACGTGCCGTACAAGGGCGCGGCGCAAGCGCTCACCGATGTGATTGGCGGACAACTGCACTACCTGATTACCTCGCCGCTGGTCGCCATGCCGCACGCCAAGGGCGGCCGCGTCAAGGTACTGGCCACCACGGGTGCGAAACGCGATCCGTTGCTGCCGGATTTGCCGATACTGGCCGACACCGTGCCCGGTTACGACATCACACAATGGTGGGGAGTGGTGGCGCCGGCGAAAACACCCCAGCCGATACTCGACCTGCTGCACGCCGAAATCGTCAAGGCGCTGCGCGCACCCGAGGTGCGCGAATTACTCGCCAGGCAAGGCGCTACCGCGCAACCCGAATCCCCCGCCGAATTCGCGTCCTTCATGAAAAGCGAACGCACACGCATCGGCATCCTCGGCAAAAAAGCCGGCATCACACTAGACTAACTGCAATGACGCTCACCGAACTGCGTTACATCGTCGCCGTCGCCCGCGAAAAACATTTCGGCCGCGCCGCCGAAAAATGTTTTGTCAGCCAGCCCACTCTGTCGGTGGCGATCAAAAAACTCGAGGATGAACTCGGCGTGGCGCTGTTCGAGCGCGGCGCCGCCGAAGTGCGCGTCACCGATGTCGGCAGTCGCGTGATCGAGCAGGCGCAGCGCGTGCTCGAAGAAGCCTCGGCCATCAAGCACATCGCCAGCGCCGGCAAGGATGAACTCGCCGGGCCGCTGCGCTTTGGCGCGATCTACACCGTCGGCCCGTATGTCACGCCGCAGTTGATACCGCTGCTGATGAAACGCGCGCCCAATATGCCAATGCTGATTCAGGAAAATTACACCGCGCGGCTCGGCAAGATGCTGAAAAACGGCGACATCGATCTGATTTTGCTGTCGGAGCCGTTTGCCGAGCCCGGCATCGTCACGCACGCGGTGTACGACGAACCGTTTCGCGTGGTGATGCCGGCGTCGCACGCGTGGACCAAAAAATCGCGCATCGCTGCCGCGGATTTGTGCAGTGAAACGCTGCTGTTGCTGTCCAGCGGCAACTGCTTTCGCGATCAGGTGCTGCAAACCTGCGCGGGCGCCAAGCGTGTGGTGAATGCCGGCCTGCAACAAAGCCTCGAAGGCAGCTCGCTCGAAACCATACGTCAGATGGTCGCCTCCGGCGTGGGGCTAACAGTACTGCCCTGCACCGCCGCCGAAGCACGCACGGCGGACACCAAACTCACCACCATGAAAAATTTCGCCTCACCCGAACCCACGCGCCGCATCGCGCTAGCCTGGCGAAAAAGCTTTCCGCGCGCGCGCGCCGTGCAAGCTGTCCGCGAGGCGCTGCTCGCCTGTAAACTGCCGGGCGTGACGCTGCTGCCGCAGGCGAAGCCGGTGGAATACTAACGTAAGACCACCCGAGGAACCCGTGCCCACATTGCTGCCGCCGCGTCAATCCGACGATCCGAAATCCCATGCCCAACCGGGCGCCGCGCAGGATCAACACCAGCGCAATGCCCAATGGCTGTCGCTGCTGCGCGAAGACATCATTGAACCCGACTTGCCGATCATCGATGCGCATCATCACCTGTGGGTGCGTCCAGGGCATCGCTATCTGCTCGATGAATTTCTGGCCGATGCCAGTAGCGGCCATGACATACGCGCTTCGGTATTCGTCGATTGCGGCTCGTTTTATCGCAAGGAGGGCGCGCCTGACATGGCGCCGGTCGGTGAAGTGGAGTTCGCTAACGGCATTGCCGCGATGGCTGCCAGCGGCGTTTACGGCAACACCCGCGTGTGCGCGGCCATCGTCAGCACGGCGGATATCAGCGTGGGTGCGGACGTGGCGCGCGTGCTAGACGCACAGATCGCCGCCGGCAGCGGGCGCTTTCGCGGCATCCGCGTCACCACCAAGTGGGACGCCGACGAGGCATTAAACACCGGCCGCTACCTCGTGCCTCGCGGGCTGATGCAGCATGCGCAATTTCGGCAGGGCTTTGCGACGCTGGCGCCGCGCAAGCTGAGTTTTGACGCCATGATCTATCACCCGCAAATCGCCGAACTCGCCGACCTCGCTCGCGCCTTCCCCGACACCCCCATTGTGCTCAATCATATCGGCGGCCTAATCGCGTGGACGAGCACTTACGTCGCGCGCAAGGATGCCGAAATCGAGCAATGGAGCGCATCAATGACGGCCCTGGCGCAATGCCCGAACGTCTACGTCAAACTCGGCGGGCTGGGCATGCCGTATCTCGGGCTGGGCTTCGACAAACTCGACGCGCCCGCGCGCTCCGCAACACTGGCCGAAGCGTGGGGGCCGCTCTACCGGCATTGCATCGACACCTTCGGCCCGCAACGCTGTATGTTCGAGAGCAACTTCCCGCCGGATCAGGGTTCGGTCAGCTACCCCGTCATCTGGAACGCCTTCAAGCGCATCGCCGCCGGCTACTCCGCCAGCGAAAAGCAGGCGCTGTTTCATGACACTGCGGCACAAGCATATCAACTAAAAATATTTTAAAAACAAATAGTTATAGTAACCGTAGCGTGCACCATGCGCACGATCTCGCGGCATGACTGGGTAAGGATGCTTGGGCGGATCGTAGGCACGGCGCACGCTACAAACTCGCCTCACGCCTCACGCAATTTGATAGCCATTAACTATCAATAAATTAACAATAATCAATTGGATTGATAGCCCAGCCATCGGCAAAATGCGTCTCAAGCGTGGAACCACACGCGAACCCTCACTTTCAAGGAGACGCAGATGAAACCCGAATCAATCACCATCAAGAACATCGAATCCGCCTTCGCCGGCGAGTCGATGGCGCATATCAAGTATCGTTACTTCGCCAAAATCGCCCGCGCGCAGGGCGACGAAGCCACGGCCAAGGTGTTTGAAGACACCGCCGCGCAGGAAGTCGAACACGCCTTCGGCCATCTCGACCTGCTCTACCCGCCCGCCGACCTGACGCCCGCCCGCGCGCTGGAAATGGCGATTGCGGGCGAGACCTACGAATACACCGAGATGTATCCGAATTTCCGCCACCTCGCCGAGCAGGAAGGCAATGCGGAAGCGGTGAATGAAATGGACGAGCAGATCGCCGAATCAAAAGAACACGCCGCGCGCTTTACGCAAACACTCGCCAAGGCCTTCAAACGCTTTGCCGCGCTGGCGAAAGTCGAAGAGCGGCACGCCAATCACTACAAGGCCACGCTTGCAAAAACGCGTGCTTAATTAATAAAATTTACGGGGATTAAAATGAAAAAATGGCAGTGTATAGTATGTAGCTACGTATATGATGAAGCCGCCGGCGACCCGGAGCACGGCATCGCTGCAGGCACGCGTTGGGAAGACGTGCCTTGGGATTGGGCCTGCCCGGAATGCGGCATCGCGAAAGAAGATTTCGAGATGGTGCTGCTGGCAGCATAGGTACGAAATTCCTGCTGAAGCGGAATTAGATTCTCATTCCTCAAAACGACGAAGAACATCATGAGCAAAATCGATATCGGCATCAAGGACAAGGATCGCAAAGCCATCGCGGACGGACTCTCGCGCCTGCTCGCAGATACTTACACGCTGTACCTCAAGACCCACAACTTCCACTGGAACGTGACGGGACCGATGTTTCAGACGCTGCACCTGATGTTCGAGGCGCAGTACAACGAATTGGCACTCGCCGTCGACCTGGTGGCCGAGCGTATCCGTGCGTTGGGCTACCCGGCGCCAGGCACCTACGCTGAATATGCGAAGCTCTCTTCGATCAAGGAAACTGCTGGCGTGCCCAAGGCCACAGATATGATCGAGCTGCTGGTGGAAGGCCAGGAGGCCGTGGTGCGCACCGCGCGCTCGATCTTCCCGCTGGTGGAAAATGTGAACGACGAACCGACAGCAGACTTGCTGACCCAACGCATGCAGGTGCATGAAAAGACGGCCTGGATGCTCAGAAGTTTGTTGGAAAAGTAAATAGGTAGATTCGCAAGATTTCGTCGATCTATCAATGTACGAAACTTACCCTGGATCGAGCAGTCAATAGTCATGAACCCAAGGAAACAACCATGACAACCGAAGCAAAATGCCCCTTCTCTGGCGGCGCCCGAAAAAATGTCGTGGCACGTGGCGCACCGACGAATGCAGACTGGTGGCCTAGTCAACTGAAGTTGAGCATCCTGCACCAGCACTCCCCCAAGTCAGACCCCATGGGCGAAGCGTTTGACTACTCCAGGGAATTCAAGAGTCTCGACCTAAATGCCGTGGTTAAGGACCTCAACGCCTTGATGACGGATTCGCAGGATTGGTGGCCCGCGGATTGGGGTCATTACGGCGGCTTGATGATCCGCATGGCCTGGCACTCGGCAGGCACCTACCGCACTGCTGACGGCCGCGGCGGAGCGGGCACAGGCAACCAGCGCTTTGCGCCGCTCAACAGTTGGCCCGACAACGGTAATCTCGACAAGGCGCGTCGCCTGCTGTGGCCGATCAAGCAGAAGTACGGTCGCAAACTTTCCTGGGCTGATCTGATGATCCTCGCGGGCAATGTCGCGCTCGAATCGATGGGTTTCAAAACGTTTGGTTTCGCCGGTGGCCGCCCGGACATCTGGGAGCCGGAAGAAGACGTCTATTGGGGCTCCGAGAACACCTGGCTGGGCGACAAGCGCTACTCCGGCGACCGTCAGCTTGAGAATCCTCTTGGGGCCGTGCAGATGGGTCTGATCTATGTGAACCCGGAAGGCCCGAACGGCAACCCGGACCCGGTGGGCTCTGGCCGTGATGTGCGCGAGACCTTCGCGCGCATGGCCATGAACGATGAAGAAACCGTGGCACTCGTAGCTGGCGGCCACACGTTCGGCAAGGCCCACGGCGCGGGCGACACCAAGCTGGTTGGCCCCGAACCCGAAGGCGCGTCGATCGAAGAGCAGGGGTTGGGCTGGAAGAACAGCTTCGGCACCGGCAAAGGCGTGCACGCCACCACCAGTGGCATTGAAGGCGCCTGGAAACCGAATCCCACGAAATGGGACAACGGCTATTTCGACATGCTATTCGGATACGAATGGAAACTCACCAAGAGTCCGGCCGGCGCGCATCAGTGGGTGGCCAAGAACGTCAAACCGGAACACATGATTCCTGACCCGCACGATCCATCGAAGAAGCATCCGCCGATGATGACGACAGCCGATCTGTCGCTGCGCATGGACCCGGCCTACGAGAAGATCTCGCGCCGCTTCCACCAGAACCCGAAGGAGTTCGCCGATGCGTTCGCCCGCGCCTGGTACAAACTGACCCACCGCGACATGGGACCGCGCGCCCGCTACCTCGGCCCGCTGGCACCCAAAGAAGCGCTGACCTGGCAGGACCCCATCCCCGCTGTCGATCATCCCTTGGTCAATGAGCAGGATATCGCAGCCCTGAAATCAAAGCTCCTCGCCTCTGGATTGTCCATCTCCCAGCTGGTCAACACGGCCTGGGCATCGGCTGCCACATTCCGTGGCAGCGACAAGCGCGGTGGCGCGAACGGCGCACGTATACGTCTCGCGCCGCAGAAGAACTGGGAAGTCAATCAGCCGGCCGAACTGGCAAAGATTCTGTCGAAGCTGGAAGGTATCCAGAAGGAGTTCAACGGTGCGCAGTCCGGCGGCAAGAAGGTCTCGCTGGCTGACCTGATTGTGCTGGGAGGCTGCGCAGCAGTCGAGGCAGCGGCAAAGAAGGCCGGTCACGACGTCAAAGTGCCCTTCTCGCCGGGACGCATGGATACGTCGCAGGAACAGACTGACGCGGAATCGTTCGCGGTGCTGGAACCGGTGGCGGATGGGTTCCGCAACTACGCCCGCAAGGGGTTGGAGGGATCAGTCGCCGAGTTGATGGTGGACAAGGCGCAATTGCTCACGCTGACTGCCCCTGAGATGACATTGCTGATCAGCGGCATGCGCGTACTGAATGCGAACGCCGGGCAGTCCAAACACGGTGTTTTCACCCAGCAGCCCGAGACGCTGACGAACGATTTCTTCGTCAACCTGCTCGATATGAATACCAAGTGGCAGAAGTCCACCTCCGCTGAGGGCGTGTTGGAAGGGCGTGATCGGTCAACCGGTGCGCTCAAGTGGACGGGTACCGTGGTTGATCTCGTCTTCGGTTCCAACTCGCAATTGCGTGCACTGGCGGAAGTTTATGCCTGCGGCGACTCGCAAGCAGTGTTCGTGCGTGACTTTGTGACGGCCTGGAACAAGGTGATGAACCTCGATCGCTACGACCTCACGTGATGGGAAGGAAGAAGGCGGAGAGAGAAAGCACTTGGTCGCAAACATAGCCGGCGGTGCCGGCTATGTGTTGCTCTTCCGGCGGGGCCATAACCTTGTCCCAAAGTTCGCATTTTCGCAATTCATTGCATCAACGCTCCGTACTGAGGCATAGTACAGTCTGAAACAGACCACGGTTGGCTAGTCTCTTTAACCGCACATAGGATTGACGCATGGCGGCCTTCATTTTTCGCGCGCGCCGGGAACTCGAAGAGTGGAGCGCCACCCTGCGCATTGCCGCGGTGTTTGCCGCGTTGCTTGTCGCCGGTGTTTGGCTGTTTCAGATGACTCATGCATTGCTCGCCGTTCACCTCAAGACATTTTCCGGTACCGGCGCCGCATTGCTGGCAACGCTGGTCACCGCGCTCGCCACGGGGGCCGGTGCGGCTCCGGTACTACTGGCTCGCACGTTCCCCGCAAAAGCGCAAAACGCCATGCTCGGCTTCGGTGCGGGCGTCATGCTCGCGGCCAGCGTATTCTCACTCATCCTGCCCGCCATTGATGCGGGCACGCTGCTCACCGGCAGCAGATGGGGCGGCGGCCTAATTACAGCCGCTGGCGTCGTGGCAGGCGGCCTACTCTTATTGGCGCTGGACAAAGCGGTTCCGCATGAACATCTGATCAAGGGCCACGCGGGACGGCCATCGCGCGACATCGCCCGCGTGTGGTTGTTTGTGTTCGCCATCACGCTCCACAACGTGCCGGAAGGTCTGGCAATAGGCGTGGCGTTCGCGGGTGACAACGCCATCAAGGCGCTGCCGCTCGCACTGGGCATCGCGGTGCAAAACATGCCCGAAGGCCTCGCCGTGGCCCTGGCGTTGCTAACACTCAACTACAAGCCGTCACGCGCGGTATTGATCGCCATGGCCACTGGTTTTGTCGAGCCGCTCGGCGCACTAATCGGCGCTGGCGCCATCTCCCTATCGAGTGCCCTGCTGCCCTGCGGACTCGCCTTCGCCGCCGGCGCGATGATATTCGTTGTAATCCATGAAATCATTCCCGAAACACACCGCCATGGCCACGAGACGCCCGCAACCATCGGACTGCTGATAGGCTTTGTGCTGATGATGCTGTTTGATACCGCACTGGTCTGACTGACGCCGCCACCTCAAACTATCCTGTGACAGCAGCGCATCACCAAAACCCTGTTTCCCCTTCCGGGTATGTCACTACCGCACCAGCGGCTTGACCAGAAGCAACTGGACATCCCCAATAACTCGCTCGATAAAGCCCGCTTCGCAATAACAGAGATAAAACTCCCACATGCGAATAAAGGTTTCAGGGTAGCCTAAGGCCCGCACCTGCTCCAGATTGGCGAAAAAATTCTCGCGCCAGCATCTGAGCGTGATGGCGTAGTCGGGACCGATGTCCTTCAAATCAGTCAAACGCATGTCCGTGACTCGCGCCACGGCGTCAGTAATGGCGGCGACCGAGGGGATACAACTACCCGGAAAAATATAGCGTTGAATAAAATCCACGGATTCTTTTGCCGCCTCATAACGCTGGTCGGCGATGGTAATCGCCTGTAACAGCATGGCGCCGTGCGGCTTAAGCAACTCGCTACATTTGCGAAAATAGGTATCGTAGTATGGATACCCGACCGCCTCGATCATCTCAATCGATACCAGCTTGTCGTACTGCCCGGTCAGATCGCGGTAGTCGGTGAGCAACAGGTGAATTCGATCAGAAAGAGCCGCGTCCGTAATACGCTTGCGCGCGAGTTCATACTGACTCGGCGAAAGCGTGGTGGTCGTTACGTGACATCCGTAATGGCGGGCCGCATGGATCGCGAAGCCGCCCCATCCGGTGCCGATTTCCATCACCCGATCACCCGGCTTCAAGGCCAGCTTGCGGCAAATGCGTTCCAGCTTGGCGACCGACGCCTGCTCCAGCGTCATATCGGGGCGTTCGAAAATGGCGCTCGAGTACATCATCGTCGGATCGAGAAAGAGCCGGAAGAACTCGTTGCCAAGATCGTAGTGCGCCTGAATGTTACGGCGGCTGCCGCCGCGCGTATTGCGCGACATCCAGTGCATGGCTTTGCGCAAGGGCGAGGTGGCGCGCGCGAGACCGGTTTCCATGCCGTCGAGCACCTCGCGGTTGCGCAGCAGCAGGCGCATCAAGCCGGTGAGGTCATCCGCATGCCAGTAGCCCTGCATGTACGCCTCGCCGGCGCCGATGGAGCCGCCGAATGCCGCCTCGCTGTAAAAGCGCGGATCCCGGACATGCATTGTCGCGCTGAGCGCACAGTCGCTGGTTAGCTGGCCATGCCGTCGAACTCCCGACGCGTCGACCAGCGCCAGTTCGCCCTGCGCGATACGCGCCAGCCGATGCCGTACCGCGCGCCGCGCCACGCCATCCAGAACGTGCGGTTTGGGTGTCACCTGCGCAAGGCGTTCTTGCTCAATGGGAGTGGTTTTCATACCTGTTTCGCCACGGGGGCGCCTTTGTGCGGACGGTCGACATTCAGTTTCGCGGGATGGGTGTGTACCGGCACGCGCTTCACCCACAATTTCAGCGCCTGCCAATGGATCGCGGCAACCACCTGCAAGGTCATCAACGGAAAGCGCACCAGCATGCGCGCCAACTGCATGCCGCTGGCCGGCGCACGTTCAAGACGCAGCGTTGCATCGAATACTTTCCGCTCGCCCTCCGTTACCGGCTGTGCCGTCTCGTGTAACCCCATATGCACATGCAGTTGGTCCGCGGGAACGGAAAATCCCCATGCGTAATCCAGCCCCATCGGCATGAACGGCGACACGTGGAAAACTTTCCTGTTTCGGAAACGTTGGTGGCGACGGCTTGCGCTGCACGCCGCGTTCATCGGATGATCAAGCACGTAGCAGTGCCGTTCGCCCCAAGGTGTATTATTGACTTCGGCCACCACGCAATCGACATTCTCGCCGTCGGTGTCGAAGCAATAATAAAAACTCACCGGGTTAAAACAATGACCGAAGTAACGCAGGTGCGTCAGCAAGCGGATCGGACCCTGCAGTCGACGGCCCGTCTGCTCTGCCACCAGATCACGCACCGCCTGATCAAGCGGTACATTCTGATCGCCCAGATGATCAGCGCGACAAAACCGCGCCGGCGCCCAGCGGCGTGTAGACCACAACCAGCGCCCGCGAAACACATCATCGAGTTCGGCCAGATCGAGATAAAGAAGAAACAGCGGATAGCGAAAGACATGCACGCGTGGGACAAACCGCCGATGCCTAAGCCACCCGTGATAGATAGCGCTGTGCATGTGTGCTCTGTTCAAAATGCCGCAAGGCGTCAAGGGCGCTGACCACGCCATCTTCATGAAAGCCAAACCGCCAGTACGCGCCGCAGAAGTAAGTCCGGTTCACGCCGTTAACCCATGGGTGGCGCCGCTGCGCCGCAATGCTATCGGGCGTATAAAGCGGGTGATGATAGGTCAACCGCTTGAGAATGCGTTCAGGCGCTATTCTGGCGGACTCATTTAGCGTGACACAAAAAGTATGGCGCGATTGCAGGTTCTGCAGAATGTTCATGTTGTAAGTCAGCGTGACTGGCCGAGACGGCGGCGGCGATGAGCGATCTGCGCATGCTGCGTCCGGCACATGGTAGTTCCATGCCGCCCATGCGCGGCGGACGCGCGGCAACAGCGCGGTATCGGTGTGCAGCACCACCTCGTTATCCTGATAGACGAACGCGCCGACCACCTCGCGCTCTTGCGGCGTAGCATCGGCAAGCAACCGCAGCGCCTGATCGGCGTGGCAGGCCAGAAACACCTGATCGAAACGCTCTGGCTCTGCGCCGCGCGCCGTGATCATGACCCGGTCCGGCAGACGGCGCACCATCTCAATCGGCGTATTCAGACGTATGCGGCTGCGAAAAGACGCAACCAGTTTTTCGACATAACGCCCCGAGCCGCCGCGAATCGCGCACCACTGAGGCCGATCATTAACACTCAGCATGCCGTGATTATGAAAAAAGCGCACGAAGAAACGCGCTGGAAACGCCAGCATGCGAACAGGGTCGGTGGACCAGATCGCCGCACCCATGGGGATCAGGTAATCGCGAATGAACGCGCGGGAATAGCGCTCTTGCGCGAGATAGTCGCCCAGCGAAATCTCCATCGCCGAATCCAGCAGCGCCGGCGCTTCGCGGTTAAAGCGCAGGATATCGCGCAGCATGTGGTGAAACGACGGCCTGAACAGGTTGCGCCGCTGCGCGAAAAGGCAGTTGAGCGAGGCGCCGTTGTATTCCAGCCCCGAGTGCTCGTTACGCACGCTAAAACTCATGGCTGACGGTTGTGATTCGACACCCAGTTCGGCAAGCAACGCGATGAAATTGGGATAAGTGCGGTCGTTGAAAACAATAAACCCGGTGTCGATCTGGTGCTGCTCCTCATCGAGCGCAATCGAATGGGTATGCGTGTGCCCGCCGACGTGGTCTGCCGCTTCAAACACGGTGATATCGTGTTCACGGTGCAAATGGTGCGCTACCACGTTGCCGGCAATACCGCTGCCGATGATGGCGATCTTCATGATCGGGACCGTGCTTCGCGGCGGGCATCGCGTACCCGCACCGGCACCTCCTTCAGATCCCAGATGATGCCGAACGCCGCCAACAGGCGCAGACCGTAGTAGGTGAGATCAATCTCCCACCAGTAAAAACCCTGCCGTGCCGCGCCCGGAAAGTGGTGATGGTTGTTGTGCCAGCCTTCGCCGAAGGTGAGCAGCGCCAACCACACGTTGTTGCGCGAATCATCGCTTGTTGCGTAGCGGCGGCTGCCGTACCGATGCGAGATCGAGTTGATGGTAAAGGTGGCGTGATACAGCGCCACTGTCGAGAGACAAAAGCCCCACACCAGAAGTTGCAGGCCGTTGGTGTCCAGCCCCGGCGCAAAACGTGCGAGGGCTTCGCCCGCGCCATAGAGTGTGAACGCGAGTAACAGCGGCATCAGCGCATCGTAGCGGTCGAGAAAGCGCAGTTCGGGATATTGATACAGATGTTCCATGCGTTCGCGGCGCGTGGCGAAGTTCTCGCGCGCCATGAACCATCCCATATGGCTCCATAAAAACCCGTGCTGGCGTGCGGAATGCGCGTCCTGCGGCTGATCGGCGTGCACGTGGTGATGACGATGCTGCGACGCCCACCACAACGCGCCGCGCTGCACACCGGTCGCCCCCAGCAGTGCGAAAATACACTGCGCGGCGCGTGACGTGCGAAACGCACAGTGCGAAAAATAGCGATGATAGAAACCCGTGATCGCAAACATACGCAGCACATATAATGCCACCGCCGTCAGCACTGCGGTGGTGCTCACCCCCACCCACAGCACGGCGAAGCAGCCCAGATGCAGCGCCACAAACGGCAGCAGGCGCGCCCAGTCGATGCGGCGATCGGAGACATCACCCGCGCCGGTTTGCGTTGCCTCGTTGTCGAACCAGCCGAGAATACTCGCCCAGCGGCCCGGTTTGGGCGCGGTTTGTGTTATGTCTACTTCCATTGTTGCGGCACCTTTTGAATTCGACTCATGTCGTAACCTTGCGCAACGACAATTTTCAGCAGAGCCTGATATTCCGCTTCGGGAATGTTGGGCGTGCGCGCCATGATCCACACGTAATCGCGTTTTTCGCGGCTGATGATTGTCTGGCTGTAATCGTCGGCGAGATGGGTGATGCGAAAGTCGGCCTTGATCGGCCAGATAAACCGCATGCCCCAGATCGCGTTCGATGGATCGCTGCGCACAAAACCGCGAGGCGTATATTTTTTGGGTGGGCCGTCGAAGGCGCCGGCACGAAACGTAAACGTCACCGCGATGGTGCCGTCGGCATCCAGCCGGTACGATTCGATAGCGTTGTGCGCGCCTTTTTCGATGAACGTCGGTATGCTGGCAATCACATACCAGTCGCCCATGTAGCGCTTGAGATCGACGGCAGGCACGGTGGCCAGCAGCGGATGCACCTTGCTTTGGCACCCGCCCAGACCCAGTAACGCGACGGCACAAATTATCGTAACTATTTGTTTTTTAGTCATTTTATGTATTTCGCTTACTTTAGCTCGTAACGCAACCGGCGTCCGCTATCGAACGTCGATTGCAGCGCCAGCCACGAACGGTCGGCGCCGTACCACAGATCGATCGGGTGCTTGGCGCCCGCGATGCGATAGCGCGTTGCCGCCACAGGCATACCTCGCACGTTGATTTTTTCTTCACCCAGCGCGGTGATGCTGACGCTTTCGACCTTGCCGGTCTGCGCGTTGAGCAAACGCGTTTGCCGCAGTATGTTTGGATTCCAGTAGGCAAAGCTCATCAGGCAGCCCTCCACCATCTCGCGTGCTCGTGTAGCGGCAACGCTGGTGGCGACCGCCAGTCGCTCACCCTGAAGCTCGGCGCCGACTTCGCTCACTTTGCCGTTGTCGTCGGTGCGCGCATTGAGCGCCGCTAGGCAGTCACCGCGCCAGCGCTCGCTGTTGTCGTGCGCATAACGGTAAACATTGATGAACAGCACTTTCACATTGAACCGAGCTTCGATTTTCAGTTCGCGTTCCGCGCCGCTCTCATGCAACATGTAACGGTGATAACCGATGGGGCTGTCGTCCAGAAATACCTGAAATTCCCATTGCCGCGGCGTGGCCGCCGCTGACGGCGGCGCCATCAGCGTTGATAGCGTCAGCAGCAGGGCGGCGCACAGCGCCGCCGCTTGAAGGAGCCGCTTCATAATTTTGGCGAACCCGGAAAAAACGCGTTGGTGCGCGCCACGTAATCGCGATAGGCGGGACGCCGCCCAGCGATGTCTTTCTCCAGCAAAGCGACGCCCGATACTTTGAGCAACAGCACCGACATCAGCAGCGGCGATAGCAACGATAGCAGCGCCCACCAACCACCGGCGGACAACGCGATCAGGAAAAACCCCCACCACACGCAGAATTCGCCGAAGTAGTTCGGGTGGCGAGTATAGCGCCACAGACCGCGATTCATTACATCGCCGCGATTCTCCTCGCGCGACTTGAAGCGCGCCAACTGCCAATCTCCGACCGCTTCAAACGCGATGCCGAACAACACCACCGCGACACCTGCGCTGTCGAGCCAGCCCCAGGGCTGCGCGCTCGACAGCGCGGCCAGCAGCGACAGGGATACGATCCATGCCAGCACTGCTTGCAAGCCAAACACCAGGTACAGACTTTTCAATTCGTAGTTAGGTTGGTTACGCGCGCGTATGTCCTGATAGCGGCGGTCTTCGGCTTCCCCCCAGTTACGCCAGGTGATGTAGGCCGCCAGCCGTATCGCCCACAGCGCGGCGAGCGCCATCACCCAAGATGTGCGCACGCCGGTTTCAGGCAACACGAATGCATAGCTAACCGCGCCCAGCAGGATCAGCAGCGACCACACGCTATCGACAATGCTCACGTCGTGCTTTACCAGGCTCACCAGCCAGGTGGCGGCGGCCAGCGCAAGCATCGCCGCCAACCCCGCCGCCACCGAGAAAACAATGGCCGAGCCACTGGAAAGCGTGGTCACGACGCGCGCTCCGGCGCGGGCGTTATGCCGTCCCAGACGCGCGACAACAGCATGAGCGCGGGCATGATCAGTCCCCAGCCCACGGCCAGCGCCGTCACCGCGGCAAGCGGCTCGACAAATTGCACCGCGCCCAGCCTTTCCGCCGCCCAATAAGACAACGGGCCGCCCACCGCGCCCAGCAGCAAAGCGAGTTTCAGGCGCTGCTTGAGCCAGCGCATCGATACATTCAGCGTGGTGGCGAAAAGCGCCCAAATCGCCAGTATCCAGAGCGGCGCAAATTCATGCACGCGTTCTTGCGGTGCGTAATTTATCCAGCCCAGCAGCGATACAGCGCTATCCCACAGCGCACCGATCAGTATGGTGATGGCGATCAGCGCGATCTCCGTTCGCGTGCGAGCGGCCCGCAGTCCATGCCATGCCACCACCGCTGCGGCTGCCGCGACACCGATCCACGCTTCTCCCCTGGCGGCGCCGAGCACGCACGCAAACCAGCCCGCCTGAAACAAGACGACGTTGGCGATCATGGCGGGCATGGCAGTCGCAGTCATTTTCGCGGTTCGAACAAATAGTGGCTAACCCACCACTGCTGGCCGCGGTCGTAGCCGAACAACTCCGCGCACGACATGAAAAAGATACGCCAGCGCATCCACCATTGCGCGGCGTGTTCTTTGCCATAGGTTTGTTCAAGAACAGACATCACGGCGGTGCGCCGGCCATCCATGTTGGTAAGCCACGAATCGGCGGTGCGCTCGTAATGTGTGCCGTCCCAGCGCCAGCGCTGGATAAACCGCAGATGATCCTGAAAATGCAGTGCCAGGTCATCGCTCGGCATCATGCCGCCGGCGAAGAAGTGGCGACTCATCCAGTCGCTCGCGTCGCGCTCGACAAACAGGTACGGGGTGGTGCGATGCGCGAACACATGAATGAAAAAGCGCCCGCCCGGATTGAGCCAGCCGCTCACCCGGCGAAACAGTTCATGCCAGTTGCGCATGTGTTCAAACATTTCCACCGATACCACGCGGTCAAAGCGCTCAGCGGCGTCGAACTGGTTCATGTCGCAAGTAATCACTTGCAGATTGTCGAGGCCGCGAAACCGCGCCATGGCCTCGATATGGCTGCGCTGTGATTGCGAGTTGGACACCGCGGTAATACGGGCGCGCGGGTAGT